>DASYAT010000066.1:0-133512 GCA_036501205.1 Streptosporangiaceae bacterium
TGGTTCGGCGGAAGGCCGAGTTGACTCTGTCTTTGGGGTGGCCGACCGGGATGGCTCGAAGCGGGGTCGCCCCGGCGCCCTGGACCCTTGTGACCACAGGTCATTGCCCCCGAGCGGGTCCGGCCGGGACGACTGCCCAAGCGCATCACGCGCGGCGGACGGGCGCGATGCGGAGCGGCCAGCCTGAGTGTCCGACCCAAGTGTGCCAGCGGCACCGGCCGACCGAGACTCGGCCGAGGTGGACGCCGACGCCGTGCGCTTGTCGCCAGAGGAAGCGGCTGCCTTGTCAGAGCTAGCCGACGCTTCCCTGGTCGTACGCGCCTCCGCCGACGGCCGGACCGAGCCGTCGGTGCTGGGCTTGATTCCAGCCGAAGCACCTTCTGGTCGACTGGGTTTCGCCGATCCGGCGGCCGCCTTTTCACTGGCGGCAGCGGCCCGCTCCTGCCCCGCCCGCTCCTGCCCCGCCCGCTCCTGAGCTGCCCGATCCTGATCTGAGTCGGGCTTGCCTTGATCGGCACCGGCCCGCCCGGCACTAAATCGCCCTAGGCCTATCCGCTCGGCCGCGTTGCGGTCGCCGCCAAACCGACTGCCACCGACGAGTTCGGCGCCAATCCGCCCGAGCCCACCGTGACTCGGCGCGGCGTGACTGGCCCGTCGCCGACCGCCGCTGGCCGCGTCCTGGCCGCTCTGCCGCTGCCGTTCGCCATCGGTCCGCGACGCCGCCTCTGGCTGGGGTGCGGCACGGGCTGGCCCGGCGACCTTGGCGGGCTCCGGGTCCGGCTTAGCCGCGCTCTTCCCGGCAACCGGCGCCTGCGACGTGGCCGCTTGGGCGGCTGCTGGCTGGGCGGCTGCTGCCTGCTCGGCTGCTGCCTGCTCAGGCGCCGCCGCCTCCGACGACCCCGACTCAGCCGTCGCAGCAGCGGCAGCGGCAGCGGCAGACTCTGTGACTTTCGAGCCGGGGCGTTGCGACTCTGCGGCTGCGGGCGCTTCAGGTCCGGCGCCGACTGGCTCGGCGGCTGGGCGCTCTGGTCCCATCGGCCGGATGCGCCCAGGAGCGCGGTGCCCGCCACCCTGAGCTGGACCGGTCCCAGCCGGGCCGACGCCACTGCGGGCCGTGCGGCCGCGTCCCGCGCCAGCCGCATGCGTCGATGGAACGCGGACGGCTGCCGCCGACGCTCTCGATGACTCGGGCTCGGCCGTCCCGATCCCAGCGTCACCGCGCTGGTCAACCGGGCCGCGCTGGTCAACTGTGCGGAGCGGGGCTCCAGCCGTTACTGGCTCGGCGACGGTCTCGATCGCCGGAGCGCCGGCAGCCAACGCCGCCAGCGGCTTCACGCCGGCTCGCTGGCCCGACGTTGCCGATGAATCGAAGATCTCGTGCCGCCAGATCACCACGAAAGTGACCAGCATCAGGGCTGCTAGCGATGCCACGCCGATCGCTATGTAGACAAGCATCAGGCTGCCAGCGACAACACCTGTCGCTAGCAGCCCGATTGCGATCAGTACGACCGAAAGAACTACGCCGAACCTGACCACCGCGCGAACTCCACTCGCATGAACTAGGAGGCCAGCCTCCTGCTCACAGGAGGCTGGTCATCGATTAGCGACGGTCGTGCTGGCCAGTGTCGGCCGGGTGGTAGCCGCCGTTGTGGGCGACTGGCTCTGGCATTCCGGCGAACGAACCCGTCGGCGTCGACACACTCGCGTTGCGCATGTCGGTCCGCATGTCTGATCTCATGTCAGAGCGCATGTCGGTACGGATGTCGCTGCGCATGTCCATCCGGCCCATGCCCACCGGGATCGCCGGCTGCGGTCCAGTGGCAGCAACCGCCGGGAACACGCCGCTGTCGGCTGCGCCCGCCTCAAGGTCACGAAGCTGACCTTCCAGATAGGCCTTCAACCGGCTGCGGTACTCGCGCTCGAATGCGCGCAGGTCGTCAACTCGCCGCTCAAGCTCCTCGCGAGAGGTAACCAGCGAGCCCATCGCCTGGCGGTGGCGCTCCTGAGCGTCCCGCTCAAGGCTCTCAGCCCTGGCCCTCGCGTCACTCGTGATCTGCTCAGACTGCCTGCGCGCCTTGGTGAGCAGGTCATCAGCCTCACGCCGGGCCCGGCTCAACGTCTCGTCAGCCTCGCGCCGGGCATCGGCGATCGCCTGGTCCGCGGTCTGCTGTGCCAATGCGAGCACCCGGGCGGCCGTGTCCATGTTGTCCTCAGCCGATGACTTCATCGGAGTCATCATTGGCTGGGGCTCAGGCCGACGCTCTGGCTCAACCCGGAGTTGCTCGTTCTGCATCAAATCCGGGCCGTCCATGTGCGGCGAGTTGAGCGGGCTGGCCATCTTGCCGCCACGAAGAACCTCGGCCAGCTTGGCGCGAAGCTCCTCGTTCTCCTGGATCAGCCGATCAAGCTCAGCTTCGACCTCATCCAGGAAGGCATCCACCTCTTCCTCGTCGTAACCAGGCCGCAGCCTCGTCGTGCTGAACTGCTTGTTCCGCACATCCGCGGGCGTCAGTGGCATGTCTATGTCTCCTTGGCGCTTAGATCCCCTAGGCAGGCTACATCGATCACAATCTGCCTACGACCGAAAGCAACACAACGATCAGTAGAAACAACAGCGGGTAGCTGAGGTCTAGGGCAACACTACCCAGCCGCACCGGCTTCAGGTAGCGCCTTAGCAATCTCAGTGGCGGATCAGTTGTGATGAAGATGAGTTCTGCGACCCTGGCCAGGATGCCCGTTGGGGTCCAGGAACGGCTGAAGGACTGCAGAACATCGATGATCAGGCGGCCGATCAACAACAGCAAGTACAGGTACAGCACGTAGTAGAGCACGGTCTTCAGCACCAACACGGCCCGGCCTACCAGTCCGGCGGGCCGGGAGCCCGCCTGCTCACAGTCAAGCTCTGTCGCAAAACTCGCATCTGCCTAACTCTGGTTGAAAAAATCCCGTTCCGCGATCCTCGCCTTGTCCTCGGCGGTCACCTCAACGTTCGCCGGGGAGAGCAGGAACACCTTGTTGGTGACTCGCTCGATCGAGCCACGCAGCCCGAATATAAGCCCAGCGGAGAAGTCGACGAGCCGCTTCGCATCACTATCGACCATCTCCGTCAGATTCATGATCACGGGTGTGCCTTCGCGGAAGTGCTCACCAATCGTGCGGGCTTCATTGTAAGTACGCGGATGCAACGTAGTGATCCTGGCCAGGTCAGTAGCCTGGACCGGCTCGGCTGCGGCTCGGCGCTCCACCCGCGCCCGGCCGTCATGCCCGTTGTCGCCCCCATAGCTAGCCTGTCCCTCATTCGGGTCGGTCGGCTCGGTGTAGTCGACTACGTAGTCCGCATAGTCCTCGCCGTCGGCATACTCAGCTGGATAAGGATCGTCATAGCGATGGTCGTCCTCCACCAACCCGAGATAGACCGCCATCTTGCGCATTGCGCTGGCCATCGTCAGTCCTCCGTCGTGCTGCCGGGTCGCATACGAACGTGGATCGCTTGCAAACCCGGGTAGCAGCAAACACGCGCAGCCCAGTTCACGCCGCGTACTACGCGTCGGACATTACCTGACGAAGGGCGGCCGGCCGCCGAGCAACGCCGTACCGACACGCACGTGTGTCGCGCCTTCTGCAATGGCCTCGTCCAAGTCGCCGCTCATGCCAGCGGAAATCATCATTGCGCCGGGATGGACCGACCTGACCTGCTCTGCCACCCGCCTGAGCCGGGCGAAAGCCAACCCAGGCGATACATCGAGCGGAGCGACCGCCATTACCCCGCCGAGTACTAGCCCATCAGTGGCGGCGATCTCATCGGCAAGGGCGGGAACGTCACCGGGAAGGGCCCCGCCTCGGTTCATGCCGCCCGTTGCGGCCGATTCGGCCGCTGCCTCGTCCAGGTTGACCTGGATCAGGCAGGTGAGCTGACGGCCGGCCGCCACCGCGTGCGAACCAAGAGCACGAACCAGCCTGCCCCGGTCAACCGAGTGCACTACCTCGGCGTACTTGGCGACGCTCGCGGACTTGTTGACCTGAAGCTGGCCGACGAAGTGCCACCGCAGCCTCAGCCCCAGCGCGGCGCACTGGGCGGCCTTCGGCGCCGCTTCCTGATCTCGGTTCTCGCCGAAGTCGGCTTGGCCGAGAGCGGCGAGATGGGCGACATCGGAGGCCGGGAACGTCTTCGTTACCGCGACCAGGGTCACCTCGCCGGCCGAGCGGCCGGCCGCCGCGCAGGCGGCCCCGATCCGGTCTCGCACCGCCGCTAGCTGGCCGCGGAGCTGTTCGCGTCGCTCGGATTCCTGCGCCTGGCTGGTCACGTCATCATCATGACGCGAGCCAGATAACGCCGGCGAACCGGCCGGTCTTGCCGTCACGGCGGTAGGAGTAAAGCTCAGCGGACTCGGCCGTGCACCGGGGATCGTCGATCACCTGGCCAGACCCGGCACCGACACCGAGGTCGGCTAGCTGAGCATGCAGCCCGGCCCGCAGATCAAGGCCCGGCGTGCCCTGCCTGGTCACGCACCAGGACGCCGGGACGGCCGCGGCGATCTCGTCTCGCAACTGGGCCGGCACTTCATAGCAGGCACCGCAGATCGATGGCCCGACCATGGCATGCATTCGGACCGGATCGGCTCCGGCCTTCGTCATCGCGGCTACGAGCGCGGGCACCACCCCGGCGGCCAGACCCGGCCGGCCGGCGTGCGCCGCGCCGATCAGGCGGGCCACCGGATCGGCGAGCAATACCGGCACGCAGTCGGCCACCAATACCACGAGCGCCTTGTCGGGCGAGTCGGTAAAGATGGCGTCGGCCTCAGGTTCGGCACCGCCAGACCCCGCCGCCGCATACGCCACCTCGGCCCCGTGGACCTGGCGCATCGCAGCCAAGCCAGCCGGGCCGACCGCCATCGGCCCCGCAGCCTCCAGCACCCGCGCCCGGTTCGCCAGGACCACCCCAGTGTCCTCGCCGACCTGCAGGCTGAGATTCAACTCGCCGTAGGGGTCTGAGCTATGACCGCCGTGACGACTGGTGAACACGGCACCGACGCCTGCGCATAGCTCCACCCGCCGGATCGAATCCGCGAGCCGTCCCGGGGCGTGGCTCACTTAAGGAAGTCGGGTACGTCTAGTTCGTCGTCTTCCTCGAAGACCACCGACCGGCGCCGGGTGCTCGGGATGTCGTTGCGGAGGTGCGTGCCCGGGTCACGCTCATGCATGACGGGGCCAGGGCCGCTGGCGTAATCACCAGGGACGGTCAGCCCGTCGGCATCCGCGGCCGGGGGCGCCGACTCAAACACCGATCCGCTGCCGACAGGCTCGTTCTCAGTACCGTTGCCGCTGGCCGCGTCACCGACCGGCTCCGAGCCGCTGGCGTCGTTGTATCCGGTCAAAGCGGAGTCGAACTGACCGGCAGACGACCCGCTAGCCCCGGCGCTGCCGGATCCCGCGGTTCCGCCGGCCGACCCGCTGAACCCAGAGGAGCCCGCGCTCGCCATTCCGGTCGAGTCATTGGCGCCCGATGATCCAGCCGCCGCGCCTGGGTCCTTGACCGATGGCAGCGTCACCGGCCGCCACGGAGCACCGAACGCGTCTGAGCCCTGAGAAGCCTGGTAAGCCTCGGCCGGCCGATCCGACCTGGCCCGGCCGTTCTGCGTCTCATCGAAACCGGCCGCGATCACCGTGACCCGCACCTCATCGCCGAGCGCGTCGTCGATGACCGCGCCGAAGATGATGTTCGCGTCGGGCGCCGCCGAGTTCGCGACCAGTTGCGCGGCCTCGTTGATCTCGAACAGGCCGAGGTCCGACCCGCCCTGGATGGACAGCAGCACGCCGTGCGCGCCATCGATGCTGGCCTCGAGCAGCGGGCTGGAGATCGCCATCTCGGCGGCCGCCACTGACCGGTCGTCCCCGCGGGAGGAGCCGATGCCCATCAGCGCCGAGCCGGCACCGGACATCACCGACTTGACGTCGGCGAAGTCCAGGTTGATCAGGCCCGGCGTGGTGATCAGGTCGGTAATGCCCTGCACACCGGACAGCAGCACCTGGTCGGCGGCCTTGAACGCATCGAGCACGCTGACATGCCGGTCGGAGATCGACAGCAGCCGGTCGTTCGGAATCACGATCAGCGTGTCGACCTCGCTGCGCAACCGGTCGATGCCCGCATCCGCCTGCGCGGCCCGGCGCTTGCCTTCGAAGCCGAACGGCCGGGTGACGACGCCGATAGTCAGCGCACCAAGGGACCGGGCGACCTGAGCCACCACCGGCGCGCCGCCGGTGCCGGTGCCGCCGCCTTCACCGGCGGTGACGAACACCATGTCGGCACCCTTGAGTACCTCTTCGATCTCCTCGCGGTGATCTTCGGCGGCCTTGTGCCCGACGTCGGGATTCGCGCCTGCGCCGAGCCCCCTGGTGAGTTCCCGGCCGACATCGAGCTTGACGTCGGCGTCGCTCATCAGCAGCGCCTGTGCATCGGTATTTATCGCGATGAACTCAACGCCTTTGAGGCCCTCTTCGATCATCCGGTTGACGGCATTGACACCGCCGCCACCAATGCCGACGACCTTGATGACCGCGAGATAGTTCTGCGGTGCTGCCACGGAGGGACCTTCCCGTTCGGTTGCCTATCGCTGGTGTCTCCCGGCGAGCGAGCGCCGGGTCGCACCTGCCAGCCTCGGGTGCGAGTTAAGTGACTTCGCTGGCACCCTCGAAAGAAAGGCACGGCCGGTGCTGCGATACCGCTTCAACTCTCACCCTCAGGTTGAGATTTAGAGTTATGTCAAGCTGTCAATTGATACGGACAGTAGAGTTGCCTGGCCCGGGAGGTCAACTAACCTCGCCGTGACCTCCCTAACCTCTTGCTTTAGGAAATTCCAAAAGCACGCACAGCGCCCGCTAAATCGGCCCACCAGCGCACCGCCCTTCAGCACCCTGCCCACCAGCGCCTCGCCCGCCAGCGCTCGGCGCACCGACCTACCCACCGCGACCAGCCGTCGCCGTCTGCGGGTCACTCACGTCGAAGTACCGCTTGTTGTTGCGCAGCAAGATCGCCGTCTCCTTCGCCTTCGCGGCCGCCCTGGTCGGACCGCCCCAGACGACCGTGATGCCGCCACGCAAGACCAAGATCACCCGGGTCGCCTGCACCGCCCTGACCTCGCCGACCAGATCTCGCAGCCAGGAGGGCAGTTGACGCACCACGGCTCCGGCCGCGAGCACCGCCCGGCTGCGCCGCATCGCGGCCGGATCGGCCGCCGCCTTCAGCGGCAACAGTCCGGCCGGCCGGTGCGCCTCCTCGCCGAGCACTACACCGAAGGAGTCGAGCACATCAAAGCCCCGGCTGACCCGGACGGTGAACACCGGCGTCCTGGGCACGACCGAGATCACCACCGCATCTGGCCAGGACCGGCGCACGGTGACCGACTGGACCGCCGTGATCGCGGCCACCTGATGCCGGACGAAGCCCGTGTCGACCCTGATAAGGGGCGTACCGCGCTTGATGCCGGTAGCGACGCGCACTTGATTCCGTGGCATCGGCATCGCGGCGAACCCGGCCAGGCCCAGGCGCGAGTTGCCCGCGTTATAGACCTGCACCGACCGCACCACGAACAGGCTCGAACCCAGCAGCGCCCAGGTCACCCCCCCGACTAGCGCAACCACCGCCAGCAGAAAGAACGCGGCCTTCCACCGATCACGCCGCCCGCCCCGACCAGACCGACCCGGACCAGACCGACCAGACCGGACAGGCCGACCCGACCGCCGAACCCGCCCGGCCGGCTCAGCCACGTCCAAGTCCTGACCAGCCGACCCCGCCTCAACCTCCGGCGAAGCTGAGGGCGAAGGCGAAGTCGAAGGCCCCACCGTCGTACTCACTGGACCTCACCATCCCGCCGCGCAAGCTCAGCCACGATCAACGGCCCGAACGTGGTCACATCCCCAGCCCCCATGGTCAGCACCACATCCCCAGGCTTGGCGAGATCCGCGACCGCGTCGGCAAGATCGGCGTTGTCACGGACGAACACGGCCCGCCCGCCGGGCACTGCGTCGGCCACCAGCGCGCCGGTCACCCCCGGCTCCGGATCCTCCCTGGCCGCGTAGATGTCGAGCACGAACACCTCATCGGCCTGACCGAGCGCCGCGCCGAACTCCGCCGCGAAGAACCGGGTCCGACTGAACAAATGCGGCTGGAAGATGGCGATTACACGCCCGCCGTGACCAGCGATATCTCTGGCAGCGGCCAGATCGGCCGCCAGCTCGGTCGGATGGTGCGCATAGCTGTCAAGCACGCGGACCCCGCGGACCTCGCCCTTGATCTCCATCCGCCGCTTCGCCCCGCCGTACCGCGCCAGCCCGGCTGCGACCCGCTCCGGTTCATGTCCCAGCTCCACCGCGATCGCATACGCTGCCGTCGCGTTCCGCGCGTTGTGCCGCCCAGGCACCGCCACCCGCAGCCGGACCGGCGTCGCGCCGCCGCCACGGACCAGAACCTCGAACTCTGTCGACATCCCGTCCGGCCAGATCCCGGTAATCCGGTAGTCGGCTTCCGCCGACTCCCCGTACCGCACCAGCCGCACCGGCCATCCGCCCTCAACAACCTGCGCCAGCTTCCGCGTGCCAGGATCGTCCGCGTCGATCACCAGCAGCCCGCCGGCCGACATCTTGCCAACGAACGCCAAGAACGCGTCCTCGATCTGCGCCAGGTTCTCGTAGTTGTCGAGATGATCGGCCTCGATGCTGGTAATCACCGCCGCATCCGGCCTGAACATCAGGAACGACCCGTCGCTCTCATCGGCTTCGGCCACGAACGCGGCGCCGCTGCCGTCGCCGGCGCCGACGCCAGTCTCGGCCAGCACCCCGCCGATCAGGTACGAAGGATCAGCGCCGCACGCGCGCAACTCGGTTGTGATCATCGAGGTCGTGGTCGTCTTGCCATGCGTTCCGGCGATCACGATCGACTGATGACCGATCATTACCGACGCCAGCGCCGTCGCCCGGTGCAGCACCAGCTTGCCGGCCGCCCGCGCCGCTACCAGCTCGGGGTTATCGGCCCGGATCGCCGATGAGACCACCAGCGTGTCGATCCCGGCGACGTGATCGGCGCTGTGCCCGACCGAGACCTGCGCCCCCAGCTCGGCTAGCTCATCCAGCTGCGCGGACGAGGCCGAGTCGCACCCGGATACCACCACTCCCCTGGCCAGCATGATGCGCGCCACCCCGGACATCCCCGCGCCGCCGATAGCGGCGAAGTGCACCCGGCCAAGCTCAGTCAGCGGAACCGGGTCGACCGGTGTAACCAGTCCCATTCGCCGCGATCCTCCCCGCT
This sequence comes from Streptosporangiaceae bacterium, assembly GCA_036501205.1. Classification (GTDB taxonomy): domain Bacteria; phylum Actinomycetota; class Actinomycetes; order Streptosporangiales; family Streptosporangiaceae; genus Chersky-822. The sequence goes on from DASYAT010000066.1 coordinate 9,302, forward strand.
CGTCCGATCCGAATCCAAATAAAGCCAAGCCAGCCAACCCGGCATCACCGACCCCGGTGCGACCCCCGATGCTTCCCGCCACCAGAGCCACCAGAGCCACCAGGGCTGCCCGAGCCGCCCGACCGGCCCGGCCCAGTCCCGTCGATGATCCGCAGCACCCTCAACGTCAGTGCCTGGTCAGCGTTCGGATGCCCGATGCTCTTGGCGCCCCGCGACATCGACGCGACCCGATCGTGGTCAAGCAGCACGGGCAACAGCACGCTCCTGATCCAGTCCGGGTTCAGCAGCGCGTCGTCCACGATGAGTCCGCCCCCGGCCCGCTCGACCGGCAGGGCGTTCAGCCGTTGCTCGCCGTTGCCGTGCGGCAGAGGCACGTAAGCGGCCGGCAATCCGACCGCGGTCAGCTCGGCGCAGGTCATCGCCCCGGCCCGGCACAGCGCGAAGTCGGCCGCCGCGTACGCCAGGTCCATCCGGTCCAGGTACTCGACGACGACGTACGGCACCTCGGTGCCCGGCACGTCGATCACTGTGCCCGACTTCGGCCCGACGATGTGCAGCACCTGCACGCCCATGCCGAGCATCATCGGGGCGGCGCCGATCACCGCGTTGTTCAGCGACGCGGCCCCTTGCGAGCCGCCGGTCACCAGCAGCACGGGCAGGTCAGGCCGCAGGCCGAAATGGACCCGCGCCTTGTCCGCCATCGCCAGCCGGTCCAGGCTGGCGATCTCCCGCCTGATCGGGATCCCGACCAGCGTGGCGTGCGGGAGCTTGGTCCCGGCCTGCCCGATGAAGACATTCTTGGTCAGCCGCGAGCCGATCCGATTAGCCAGTCCCGGCCGGGGGTTAGCCTCGTGTACGACGATCTTCACGCCGCGCCGCTTCGCGGCCAGGTAACCCGGCGTCGAGACATAACCGCCGAATCCGATCAGCACGTCCGCCCGAGCCCGGTCGAGCACCGTGGCGGCCGCGTTAACCGCGCCTATCATCCGGCCCGGTACCGACAGCAGCGCCTTGCTCGGCTTGCGGGGCAGCGGCACCGGCGGGATCAGCTCAAGCTGATACCCCCGGGCCGGTATGACCCGCGTCTCGAGCCCGCGCGCGGTTCCCAGGCAGGTGATCTGGATCTGCGGGTCGGCTCGGCGCAACTCGTCGGCCAGCGCCATTGCCGGTTCGATGTGTCCGCCGCTGCCGCCACCTGCGATGACTACGCTGCGCACCCTAACTCCTCATTCAAGTCAGCACTTCGCGGGGGTCAAAGGGGGTCGCCCCCCTTAGGCCAACGCTGCGCTGCCGACGGCCTTGACCGACCGTCGGCTCGCTCAGTCAGCCTAGGGCTCGCTGGCCTGGCCGGTGGCATTGTCGGGACCTGACCTGATATGCGCCTGACCTTCGATGGCGGAGGTGCCGACGCCGGTGATCTTCGCGGCGAAGACCGCCGCGACCGCACCAGCCGGGCCGGCCAGCCCGGCCCAGCCGCCTCCAGCGCTTCCCTGGCCCCAGGCTCGCGCCGGGCCAGCGACAACAGCACGCCGATCGCCGCCATCGTGACCAGCAAGGACGACAATCCCTGCGAAATCAGCGGCAGCGGCACCCCGGTGATCGGCACCAGGCCGATCACCGCACAGATGTTGACCAGCGCCTGCACTACGATCCACACCGTGATCCCGGCGGCCGCGAGCCGCATGAACGGCGTGGTCATCCGCCGCGCCACCCGCAGGCCCGCATAGGCCAGCCCGCCGTACAGGAACACCACGATCGACGTTCCCACCAGCCCGAGTTCCTCACCGAGGATCGCGAAAATGAAGTCACTGCTCGCATTCGGCAACCAGCCCCACTTCAGCTTGCTCTCGCCGAGCCCGACGCCGAACAACCCGCCGGAGCCGATCGCCCACTTCCCCTGAATCGGCTGCATATTCGGACCGACCGGGTTGCCGTCGATCGGGCCTGACTGATTGAGGAAACCGGTGAGCCGGGCGGACCGGTACGACTTCGCCACGATCAGCACCAGCAGCGCGAACACGATCAGCCCGAGCAAGCAGACGAGCAATCGCCCAGGCGTCCCGATGGTCCACAGCAGTGTCATCAAGATCACCAGCAGCACGAAGGTGGTCCCGAGGTCATCGCCCAGCATGACGAGCATGGCCATCAAGGCCGAGCCTGGCAGCAACGGCACGAGCAGCGCCCGCCAGTCGTTGAGCTGCTTCAGCTCGTCCTTGCGAGCCAGCAGGTCGGCGCCCCAGATCAGCAAAGCCAGTTTGGCGAATTCCGACGGCTGCACCTCGATGCCCGCCACCGTGATCCAGCGCTCGGCGCCGTTCGTGGACTTCCCGAAAAAAAAGACCAGCACCAGGCCGCAGATCGCCACCACGAAGACCGGCTTGGCAATTGTCCTGAGCAGCCGAGGCGGCATCCTGGACAGCACCCAGATCATCGGCAGCCCGACGATCGCGCCGGCCAGTTGCTTGGCGAACACACTGTACGGCGACCCGCCGTTCGACAGCTGACTGGCCGAGGACGTCGACAGCACCATCACCAGCCCGAGCGCCAGCAGCAACCCGGTGGTCCCGATGATGAGATGGTACGAGGTGAGCGGCCGGTCCAGCATCGCGAGCCTAGGCAGCAGCCGCCGTCCGGCAGCGTGCTCCGGCTCCGCTTGCTTCGCTTCGACCGCAGCTGCGGGCTGCGGGCTCACCGGTCCGCCGCCAGCCGCCTGACCGCATCCGCGAACGCGTCGCCACGCGCCGGGTAGTCGCGGAACATGTCGAACGACTGCGCGGCCGGCGCCAGCAGCACCGTGTCCCCTGGCTCAGCTAGCTTGGCGGCGGTCCTGACGACGAGTTCCATTATTCCAGTGTCCGGTCCTGTGACCTCTGCGACCGGTACATCCGGTGCGTGTCGGCTAAGAGCTGCCGCAATCTTGGCGCGATCAGCACCGAGCAGCACCACCCCGCGCAACCGGGGCGCGGCGCGGGAGACCAGGCGATCAAGGTCGTCATCGGCGCCCTTCATCAGCCCTCCGGCCACCCACACCACTGGCTGGTACGCCGCGAGCGAGGCCGCGGCCGCGTGCGGGTTCGTCGCCTTGGAGTCGTCCACGTAGTCGACCCCGGCGACGGTCGCGACCAGCGAGATCCGGTGCGGGTCCGGCCGGAACGCCGCGAGCCCGGCCCGCACCGCTTCCGGCGGCGCCCCATAGGACCGAGCGAGCGCGGCGGCCGCCAGCGCATCGGCAATGTTGTGCGGCGCCGGTGATCTTTTTTTCGCGGAAGAAAGATTTGCGGTAAGGGCCTGCGGCCCCTCGGCCTCCAGAGCCCGGTCACCTCCGGGGCCGGTCCAGACCAAGTCGTCGACGGCCGCCAGCTCCACCGACTCGCCCTCGGCCCCGAACGCCCGATCCACCAGCATCCCGCCCGCAACGCCGAACTCACCAGGACCCGGCTCACGGAGCGAGAACATCACGACCCGCCCGGCCCGACCGCCTTGCCCAGCTTCCGCCGTCAGCCGAGCCGACCATTCATCATCAAGATTCCCGATCGCGGTCGCCCCCGGCACGAAGATCTTCGCCTTGGCGGCCGCGTAGGCGTCGAAGGTGCCGTGCCAGTCAAGGTGATGCGCGGCGACGTTAAGCAGAGTGGCCGCCTGCGCCTGGATCGTCGAGCTCCAGTACAGCTGGAAGCTGGACAGCTCCACGGCCACGACCTCATAGGGCTCAGGGTCGGTCACGACTTCGACGAGCGAGGTGCCGACGTTCCCGGCGGCGACGCTGCGGTACCCGGCCGCCGCCAGCATCAGCGCGAGCATCCGCACGGTGGTGGTCTTGCCGTTGGTGCCGGTCACGGCCAGCCAGCGCTGGCGCCCGCCGCCAGGCAGCTCTGGCCGCAGCCGCCAGGCCAGCTCGACATCACCGATCACATCGATCCCGGCCGCCGCGGCGGCAACCAGCAGCGGCGCGTCGGGCTGCCAGCCGGGCGAAGTGACCACCAGGCCGGTCCCGCTCGGCAGCTCTGCCGCCACGCTGCCCAGCCGCACGTCGATCCCGAGGTCGATCAGCTCACCGGCGATCTTCTGCCGCTCGGTGTCATCGCGCGAGTCAACCGCCGTGACCACTGCGCCGAGCGAGGCGAGCACCCGCGCTGCGGGCGGCCCCGACACCCCGAGGCCGGCCACGCAGACAGAAAGCCCGTCTAGGTCGGAAGCCATTGCAGCCACTCGATATAGAACAAGCCGAGCCCGAGAGCGACGAACAGCCCAGCGATCAGCCAGAATCTGATCACGATCGTCGTCTCGGCCCAGCCGATCAGCTCAAAGTGATGCTGCAGCGGTGCCATTCTGAACACCCGTTTACCGGTCAGCTTGAACGACCCGACCTGGATCATCACCGACAGCGTAATGATCACGAACAGCCCGCCGAGTATGACGAGCAGCAGCTGGGTCTGAGTGCAGACGGCGAGGCCGGCCAGCACGCCGCCGAGCGCGAGCGACCCGGTGTCGCCCATGAAGATCTTGGCCGGGGGCGCGTTCCACCAGAGGAACCCGAAACACGCCCCGAGAACGGCCGCAGCGACCACCGCGATATCGAGCGGATCTCGAACTAGATAGCAGTTGGGGGCCAGCTGCACCGTGCAGTCATTTCGAAGCTGCCAGTTCGCGATCAGCACGTAGGCCGCGAGCACGAGGATGGTCGCGCCGGTGGCGAGCCCGTCCAGGCCGTCGGTCAGGTTCACCGCGTTGGAAGTCGCCCCGATCATGATCACGATCCAGATCACGAACGGGAGCACGCCGAGCGCGGGGCCGAAGTCGCGCAGGAACGACAGCTGCGGGTCGGCCGGGGTCAGGCCGACGCTGTCCGGGTGCTTGAGAACCTCGACCGCGAAGATCGCGCCGACCACCGACTGCCCGGCCAGCTTGGCGCCGCTGCGCAGGCCGAGGCTGGTCTGCCGGTAGATCTTGATGAAGTCGTCGATGAACCCGACCAGCCCGAGGCCGGCCATCAGGAACAGCACCAGCAGGCCAGAGGCCTCCATGTGCGCCTTGGTAATCAGATCAGCGGCGAAGTACCCGCACAGCGCGGCGATCACGATCACGCTGCCGCCCATGGTCGGCGTGCCGCGCTTGGTCTGGTGCGCCGCCGGGCCTTCCTCGCGGATCAGCTGCCCGTACCCGCGGCGGCGGAAGACGCCGATCGCCACCGGCGTGCCGAACAGCGCGAGGATCATCGATACGCCCGCCGAGACGATGATCGTCTTCACTCCAGGCCCTCCTGGACGGTCAGTGCGTTCTCCGGACTAAAGTCCGGAGAACGCACTTGCTGTGCTTGCTTACATAGTGCCAGCGCTACGGTCTGCAGCCCGGCGGCTCTCGAAGCCTTTACCAGCACCACGTCTCCTGGCTTAAGCCGTTCGTTGATCGCGGCAATAGCGGATTGGTCGTCAGGAACAGCGACCAGCTCTCCGATGAATCCCGGCTCGGACGCCGCTGCGGTCAGGATCGGTGCCGCCTCATCACCGACGGCGATGATCCCGGCCAGCCCGGTCCGCGCCGCGATCACACCGGCTTGTTCGTGGAATTCTCGTGATCGCTCGCCTAGCTCAGCCATCCGGCCAAGCACAGCATAGGCACGCCGACCGACCGCCATGACCTTCACTGCGGCCAGAGCGGCGGTTACTGCCTCGGGGCTGGAGTTATAGGCATCGTTCACGACAATGACGCCGTCGGCGCGCTCGGTAATCGCCATCCGCCACTTGCTCTGGGGCACGGCGGCGGAAAGACCGGCACCGATCGTGTCGACGCTCATCCCCAGCTGACCGGCCAGCCCGGCCGCCGCCAGCGCGTTGGTGACGTTGTGCTCGCCGGACAACTTCAGCTCGACTCGCGCCGTCCCGTCCGGCATGGTGAGCGTGAACCGGGGCCGGCTCAGCCGGTCGAGCTCGACCTCGCTGGCCCGGACGTCGGCGCGGTCAGACCGGCCGAACGTCACGACCCTGGCGGCGGTGCGCCCGGCCATCGCCGCGACCAGCCGGTCATCGGCGTTCAGCAGCGCGACGCCGTCGGCGGGCAAGGCGGCTGGCAGCTCAGACTTGGCCTCCGCGATCTGCTCCATCGTGCCGAACTCGCCGGCGTGGGCGTTGCCGACGCACAGCACTGCGCCGTAGGTCGGCGGCGCGACCTGGCATAGCGCGGCGATGTGTCCGGCGCCGCGCGCGGACAGCTCGGCGATCAGGTACCTGGTCCCCTCGTCGGCGCGGAGCACGGTCAGCGGGTGCCCGATCTCATTGTTGAACGAGTTCTGCGGCGCGACGGTCGGCCCGAGGGTCGCGACCAATTGGGCGAGCAGGTCCTTGGTGGTGGTCTTGCCGGCCGATCCGGTGATCCCGGCGATCGTCAGTTCAGGAAGCCGGTCCACCAGCGCCCGAGCCAGCGCGGCCAGCGCGGCGGGAACGTCGGCGACCAGGATCGCTGGCGCCTCGACGGATCGGGTGGCCAGGACGACCACCGCGCCGCTGCTGACCGCCTGGGCGGCGAAGTCGTGCCCGTCAGTGCGCTCGCCCGGCAGCGCGGCGAACATTCCGCCCGGTGCCGCTTCCCGGGAGTCGACTACCACCGGGCCGGTCACGACCGCCTCAAGATCGGCGACGTCCTCCGGCCTGCCGCCGGTGATCGCGGCGATCTGCCCGATCGTGAACGGAATCACGGCTGTCTCCCTAGCTCGGCCCAATCGGGGGTTCCAGGGGGTCGCTCCCCTAGCGCCAGCACCGCTTCGGCCGCGACCTCGCGGTCATCAAACGGAATGACTTCCCCGGCGACGTACTGCCCGCGTTCGTGTCCTTTGCCCGCGATCAGCACGACATCGCCCTTGCTCGCGCCCGCGATTGCCAGGTTGATCGCCGCGGCCCGGTCGGGCTCGATGATCACGTGCGCGCGCCTGGACTGCGGAACCGACAGCGTCCCGGCCAGCATCTCGGACAGGATCGCGAGCGGGTCCTCGGTCCTGGGGTTGTCGCTGGTGAAGATCGCGACGTCGGCGAGTTCAGCGGCGGCGGCGCCCATCACCGGCCGCTTGGCCCGGTCCCGGTCGCCGCCGCAGCCGAGCACGATGCGCAGCGCCCCGGCGGTGACCGGCCGCAGCGCCGACAGCACCGCCTGAACCGCGCCCGGCTTGTGCGAATAGTCGACGAGCACCGTCAGGTCGCGACCTGACTCGACCCGCTCGAGCCTGCCGGGCACTCCCGGGCAGGCGGCCACGCCGTCGACGGCGGCCGACAGCCCCACCCCGACCTCGACCAGCGCGACGATCGCGCCGAGCGCGTTCGACACGTTGAAAGGACCAGGCAGGGCCGTAGAAGCGTCGGCTTGCACCCCGCCAGGGCCGATCACCTGGAAGTTCGAGCCGTCGGCGCCGCACCGCACATCCACGGCTCGCCAGTCGCCGTCGGCCCGCCCGGCCGCCGAGAACGTGGTGACCGGGATCTGCGACCGGCCGACCAGCAGCCGGCCGTAGTCGTCGTCCAGATTCACCACGCCGGACTTGGCGTACCTGGGCGTGAACAGCTCGGCCTTGGCCGCGAAATAGCTCTCCATGTCCGGGTGGAAGTCCAGGTGGTCCTGGGACAGGTTGGTGAAGACCGCGACCTCAAACGAGGTGCCGCCGACCCGGCCGAGCGCCAGCGCGTGACTGGAGACCTCCATCGCGGCAGCGGTGACCCGGCGTTCGGCCATCACCGCGAGCAGCGCCTGCAGGTCGGTCGCCTCAGGAGTGGTCAGCTTGCTGGGCTCAACCTGCCCGGCGATCCTGGTCTCGACACCGCCGATCAGGCCGGTCTGGTAGCCGGCCTGGCTGAACCCGGACTCGATCAGGTAGGTGCTGGTCGTCTTGCCACTGGTGCCGGTGACTCCGATCAGCAGCAGCCGCCCGGACGGGTTCCCGTACACCCAGGACGCGACCTCGCCGAGCCGGGCCCGCGGTTCGGCGACCACGAAGACCGGCAGCCCGCTGCGGACGGCCAGGTCCCGGCCGGCCGGGTCGGTGAACACGGCGACGGCGCCGGCCGCGGCAGCCTGATCGCAGAACTCGGCACCGTGGTGCCGGCTGCCGGGCAGCGCCGCGTACAGGTCGCCTGGCTTGACGGCAGCCGAGTCGTGCGTGATGCCGATCAGCCCGCGATCGTTATGCAAATAAGAGGAGTCCTCGCCGGCGCCGGCGGGCGACCGCAATCCGAGCAGGGCGGCAAGCCCGGCGAACGAGCGCACCGGAACATGACGAGGACGAAGAGCCGCTGGCACGGGCAGAGATTACCTAACTTCAGGGCACCGTGAGCGGGACGTTACGGACATGACCGCCGTCGGGCGGGATCTTCATCGTGGCCAGCGCGAACTTCATGACCGCGTTGAAGACCGGACCTGCTACCTCGATCCCGAAATAGCCTCCCTTACGGGGATCTTGGATGTTGACCGCGACGACGAGGCCGTCCTTGCTCGTGGCCGGCGCGATGCCGATGAAGCTCGAGCCGTAGGTGTTGTCCTGCTCCTGAGCGGTGCCGGTCTTAGCCGCGACCGTGTAGCCCTTCACGACGCCCCACGGCTCGCCGCCGTGCTGATAGACCAGCGGAACCTGCTCAAGCGCCGACAGCAGTTCTTGGGCGGTCTTAGCCGGGATTACGCGGCGGGTGGCCGGCCGAGGCGCCGGGACATACTTGCCGGCGGTGGTGGTGTGCCCGGCCACCAGCGTCGGAGCGACCCGCACTCCGCCGTTCGCGATCGTCGCGTAGACGCTGGCCATCTGCATGGCGGTGACGTCGACGCTCTGGCCGAACGAGATCTGGTACCGCTCGTTGCGATAGTCGCCGTTCCACTCGCTATCGGGCCGTAGCAGCCCTGGCGACTCGCCCGGCAGGTTAAGCCCGGTGTACCGGCCGAGGCCGAACGCGCGGAATTCGGCGTACTGCTCGGCGGGCGTGACGTGCTGGGCGACCTGCACCATGCCGTCGTTCAGCGAGTGGGCGATGATGCCCGCGATCGTGTACCGCTGGTTCGGATGCGGTTCAGCGTCCCGGTACCAGGCGCCGTGCCAGAACAGCGCGTCCGGCACCATGTAGCTGGTGCGCGGCGTCTCGCCGGCGTACTCGAACGCCGCGGCGGCGGTGATCACCTTGGCAGTGCTTCCTGGCGCGAAGACCTCCTGGACCGGCAGGTCGGTCGTCTGGGCGAGGCTGGTGATCGGCCCGCCGGGGTTAAACGTCGGGTACTGGGCCAGCGCCAGGATCCGGCCGGTGCGCGGCTGGATCACGATCACCGAGCAGCTCTTCGCCTTGGTCAGCCTGACTTGCTTGGCGCACTCCTGCTCTGCTTCCCACTGGATATCGGACTGAATGGTCAGCCGCAGGTTGCCGGCCGGTATCGGCTTCCTGACCGTCGAGGTGGTGTTGGGGATCTGGCCCTTCGGGTCGATCTCCTCATCCAGCAGGCCGCTGCGCCCGGTCAGCAGCCGGTTGTAGGTCAGCTCAAGGCCGGCTTCGCCTGTGATCACGCCGGTCGCCTTGTCCTGGTTCGTGAAGCCGAGCAAACCGGCGGCGAGGTCGCCGCCCGGGTAAACCCGGGAGTACGTCGGGGTCAGGTAGATGCCGACCAGGCTGAGCTTGCTGATGGCATCGGCCGTCGTCACGTCGATCGACTGCTTGAGCAGCACGTATTTCGGCGACGTCGGATGGCGCAGCAGCCGGAGGATGGCCGCTTTCTTCATCCGCAGCGGCCCGGCCAGCTTGGCGGCAACGGCGCCCAGCCCCTTAATCTGCGGCGGGTCGGCCGTGACCTGGTCGGTCTGTACTGTCATCGCGAGCACGGTGCCGTCGCTGGTGGTGATCTCACCGCGGGCGGTCGGGACCGTCGTGGTCGCCATCCGCTCTCGCTCGCTCAGCGCCTTCAGCTTGGGTGCCTCTATTCCCTGCAGCTGGATCAGCCGGCCGACGATCAGCGAGATCGCGAAGGCGACCGAGAGCAGGGTGAAACTCAGCCGGCGGGTCGGGCTGGTCCGCCGCAGCGTCTTGAACCGCACGGGCCGGCCGCGCGGACGGCTGGCAGCGGCTGGCGGCCTGGCCTGGCCTGCGCGAGTACTCCCCGGTCGGCTAGCTCTCGGCTTGGCCTTGGCTTGCGGCCCTTTCCGCTGCGCGGGCCCAGGCCGGCTCCCAGAGGCCGGTCGCCGAGCCGACCGGGGAGACTCGGGGGGTCGTCCCCCCGAACCAGCACCGCCGGCCCCAGCCCCCGCCCCTGCACCTGAACCTGGACGTGGTCGCGCCGTCCCCGGCTGCGCGCGCCCGCCGGGCTTGGGCCCGCCCGCGGCCCGAGGCCGGGCCGGCCGCGACCCGCCCGCAGCCGGATAAGACGGCCCGCCGCCCGGACGTGACCCACCCGGACGACGCTGTCCGCTTGCCGGAGGCCGGCCGCCCCGCCGCGACCGGTCATCGCTATTCCCCCGTCCCGAGCTCACTGCCCGGTCCCGCCCTGCGCGGTCTTACCTGCCGCCCTCTTGCCCCGGCCCGGTGCAGCCGGGTGCCGCGGCTTGCCCTGGTGCTTCGCCGGCCCGGCTGGCATTGCCCGGTTGCCCGGCTGGGCCTCGATCCTCTTGCTGTGCAGGTTGAGGAAGACCAGATGCGGGTCAGGCCGCATGCCGAGCTTCCTGGCCTCGGCCTGGATCGCCGACGCCGAGCGCGCCGTCGCCACCTGCTGCTGCAACTGCTGCACTTGCTCGCTCACGTCCGCGTTCGTCTGCTGCAGGTTTTGGATCCGAATCGAGTTGGCCGCCAGCGTCGTGTTGACCACGAGCAGGCAGACCATCCCGCCGCCGAGCAATCCGAGCAGCAGCAAGACGAACGAGGTGCGATGCGTGTGCCCAGCCGACTCGGCGCCCGCAGGCCGAGCCTGCGGCCGCTGCCCCTGGTCCCGGCCGAGCTCTGCCGTCCGCGACGCGATGCGAGTCGGTGCCGTACGACGCGGAGCGGTACGAGTCGGAGCGGCAGCAGTCGATGCGTCGTGAGTCGACACCGGAGGAGTCGACGCGGTGCCGGTCGGCTCGACCCCGGTCGTCCCCGCCGGACGCCCAGACCGGCCTGGACCTGGCGGTCGAGGCGGACTCGCCGGACGCACCGGAGTCTTGACCGGCTGGCTCGGCCAGCCAGGCCGACTCCGCCGCCCAGGCCGAGCTGGGCGCCGAGCCTCCGGAGGCGGCTGTGCCGCCGTCCCGGCCCGAGTTACATCGCCTTGCTGGCCAGGGGGAACGACCCTCCGGATCCCCCCGCCCGGCCGGCCTGGGGGGACGGCCGTCCCCTCTGGCCTGCGGTCAGTCATGACGTCGCTCTTCATCGCCGGTCACCCGTCCCGTGTGTCATGCCGCCTCCCTGACCCGCTCGGCGGCCCTCAGCCTCGCCGAGGCCGCCCGCGGGTTGTCCGCGAGCTCGGCCTCGCTTGGCCGTTCCGCGCCGGAGATGAGCAGCCGGAACTGCGGCCGCGCTGACTCAAGCTGTACGGGAAGGCCGTGCGGGGTGCTGTCGGTCACGCGCTTGGCGAGCTCGCGTTTGACGATCCGATCTTCGAGTGAGTGGTAAGCCAGGATCACGATGCGGCCGCCTACTGCGATGGCGTCGAGCGCTGCGGGCACGGCCCGCCGCAGGGTGCCGAGTTCGTCGTTGACTTCGATGCGCAGAGCCTGGAAGGTGCGCTTGGCCGGGTTACCGCCGGTGCGGCGGGCTGGCGCCGGGATCGACTCCTTCACGATCTCGGCCAGCCTGGCCGTGGACGTGACGGGCTCCCGCTCGCGCTCGCGTATTAGCGCATCGGCTATGCGCCGCGCAAATCTTTCTTCCCCATAGTCCTTAAAAATGCGGGCAAGCTGAGCGGCCGGGTACGTATTGACGACCTCAGCCGCTGTCAGTTCGCTCGCGCGGTCCATCCGCATGTCAAGGGGCGCGTCCTGGGCGTAGGAAAAACCCCGGCCCGCATCGTCGAGCTGCGGCGAAGACACGCCGAGATCGAACAGCACGGCCTGGACCCGCTCGTAGCCAAGGCTGGCCAACACAGCGGGGAGCTCGTCATAGAAGGAGTGCACGAACCGCACTCGGGCCGCGTCGGCGCCAAGGCGCTGCCGGGACTCATCGATCGCGGCCTGGTCGGCATCGATGCCGACGACGGTGAGTTGGGGGTGATCGCCGAGCAGCGCGATCGTATGGCCGGCCCGGCCGAGAGTGGCGTCCACGGCGACCGCCCCCGGCTGCCGCAGTGCCGGGGATACCAGCTCGCGCACCCGGTCGAGCAACACGGGAACGTGCCCGGCGTCAGCGGTACTCATCGAGCCCCCTCCTCTCGTATCACTGCCTGGTCCATCCTGTTTGCGACCAGATCGCTTGTGTGCCCGGCCAGGTCGCCATCCGCACTGTTTCTTCGGGTAGATCGTCTGGCGCCGGGGAAGTGACGTCAGCCGATGAACCGTCCAGCGCGGGTGGAGACCTCGCCGGGCACTGAGCGCCGGGATTGGCGCCCGCGTCTTACAAGACCCCTGGCAGCACCTCCTCTGAGGCGTCAGAGAATGCGTCTTCCTGCTCTTGCAAGTAGGTCTCCCAGGCGGCCGCGTCCCAGATCTCCAGCCGGGTGTTCGCGCCGATCACGACGCAGTCGCGGTTCAGCGCCGCGTACTCGCGGAGCGCGGGCGGGATCGTGATCCGGCCCTGCTTGTCCGGTACCTCATCGGAAGCGCTCGCGAAGAACACGCGGCTGTAGTCGCGTACCGCCTTGGCCGTCACGGGCGCGGTTCTCAGCGCCTCGGTGATCCGGCCGAACTCGTCCGTCGGGAACACGTAAAGGCACCGTTCCTGACCTTTAGTCAGCACCAGTCCCTCCGCCAGTTCGTCGCGGTACTTGGCGGGGAGGAACAGGCGGCCCTTCTCATCCAGCCGCGGCGTGTGAGTGCCGAGAAACACAGGCTCTCACCTCCACTGTCCCCCACCCAGACGTGCAGTAGGGCCTCTCGTTCCCCACCGCGCACCACTGTACTCCACAATCCCCCACCGTCAATGATCTGATCGCCGCGAATCGCGGTCCGCTCACCACAAAGGCTCAGGTCAGAGGGGTGGAGCGGCGTGGAGGGCATGGCGCGGCCGCTGATTTCCTAGGGCGCGATGGCCGCTTGGGTCGACGGGATGAACCAGGCCGGCGAAAATCTCGTACCAGGTGTGCGGGTTCCGCGATTCGGCGAACTAGGCCCGCACGCTCGACTGGTGCATGCCTGTAGAGGGAAGCTTGTTATGCAGTGATTTCCATTCCGTTGTTACTTCGAGGCATCGCTGCACGTACTGTCTAGGCGCACGCAATGACGGGGCGCGCGCCGCGGGACAGCCGTTGCGGTCGGTGCGTAGACGTTTGGACATTGCCTGGCGGCCCAGCGGCCAGGTACTAGGAGGGACGAGTGTCAACTCAAACCGGGCACCCGGAGCGCACCCTTGACGACCTGATGCCGATCGCTCATCGCATTAGCGACGCGGTCAACTCGGTCGTGCAAGGGAAGCCGGAGACGGTCAGGCTCATGTTGACGGTGTTGTTGGCGGAAGGGCACGCGCTCATCGAGGACGTGCCCGGAGTCGGCAAGACGCTAATGGCCAAGGCGCTGGCGCGGTCGATCGACTGCTCGGTCCGGCGGGTCCAGTTCACTCCTGATTTGCTTCCCAGCGACATCACCGGGGTCAGCGCGTTCAATCAGGAACTGCGCGAGTTCGAGTTCAAGCCCGGTCCGATCTTCGCGAACCTGGTGCTCGGCGACGAGATCAACCGCGCCTCGCCCAAGACCCAGTCGGCTCTGCTCGAGTCGATGGAGGAGCATCAGGTCACGGTGGATGGCGCCACCTATCAGCTCGAGTCGCCATTCATGGTGATCGCTACCCAGAACCCGATCGAGATGGAGGGCACCTACCCGCTGCCTGAGGCGCAGCGCGACCGGTTCACGGCCAGGATCGCGCTCGGCTATCCCAGTCCGAGCGCCGAATTGTCGATGCTCGACGCGCACGGATCTCATTCGCCGCTCGATGACTTGAAACCCGCCGCCCACGCCAGCGATGTCCGGGCGCTGATCTCGGCGGTACGCGAAGTGCACGTAGCCGAGCAGGTCCGGCAGTACATCATCGACCTGGTCGGTGCGACCCGCTCCGCATCGGCACTTCGGCTCGGGGCCTCGCCCCGGGCCGCTTTGCATCTGCTGAGGGCCAGCCGGGCCTGCGCCGCGCTAGAAGACCGGAACTTCGTGATCCCCGACGACGTCCAATCTCTGGCTGGTCCAGTGCTGGCGCACCGGTTGCTGCCCACAGCGGAGGCGGTAGTTGGCCGGGACCTGCCCGAGCAGGTGCTGGCGAAGATCGTGGAGCGACTTCCGTTGCCTGGGAGGTAAGCGGACCAGGGCTTTCCCCAGATCGCCAGGGTAGATTGGCAATGCACGGCTTTTAAGGAGGCGACGATGCGGTCGGTTCTCGCCTGGTTCACCGTCCGCGGTGCGTCGTTCCTGACCGCGGGAATCGTCGGCGTGCTCGCGGCTCTGGTGCTCGGCAGCGACGCCATGGTCAGCGTCGGGGCGATGCTGATCTGCCTGCCCTTGTTCTCCGCGCTGGTGGCGCGCCGGGCTCGGTATCAGTTGCGGTGCAACCGCACGGTGACCCCGCTCAGGGTGACACCAGGCCAGCCGGCCAGGGTCACGGTGCGACTGGAGAACGTCAGCCGGATTTCCACCGGCCTGCTGCTCGCCGAGGAGACCATCCCGTACTCCCTCGGTGCCCGGCCCCGCTACGTGATCAACGGCATCGAGCGGAGCGGTTCGCGCGAGGTGAGCTATCAGCTCAGGTCCGATGTGCGCGGCAAGTTCACCATCGGGCCGATGCGGATCAGGATCGCCGACGTGTTCGGCCTGGTCGAGCTGACCGCCAACTTCGCCAGCCAGAACACGCTGACCGTGACTCCGAAGGTGGTGCCGCTGACCAGCGCCTCGGTGAACGGAAGCTGGTCAAGCGACGGCGACGGCCGGACCAGGATGACCGCGGCGGCCGGCGACGACGACGTGATCCCCCGGGCCTACCGCAATGGCGATGGGCTGCGCCGGGTGCACTGGCGCTCGACTGCCAGGTACGGCGAATTGATGGTGCGCAGGGAAGAGCAGCGCTGGCAGGACCGGGCAGTACTGATCCTGGACTCGCGGCGGGCAGCGCACACCGGCTCTGGCCCCAGCTCTTCGTTCGAATTCGCCGTCAGCGCAGCCGCTTCCATCGGCGTCCACCTCGCCCGGCAGGGCCTGGACGGCCATCTGCTCACCGACGCCGGGCCGCTGGCCGGATCGTCGATGTTCGAGGACGTGCTGCTCGACGCGCTCTCGGTGGTCGGACAGACCCGCAACCACGACTTCGCCAGGACAAGCGCGGCGCTGAGCACGATCGAGGGCGGGCTGCTCGTGCTGATCGCCGGGCGGCTGACCGCCGATCAGGCCAGGGAGGTGGCGGCCGCCCGCCGCGAGGGTCGCCAGGGCATCGCGCTGCTGCTCGCCGTCTCCACTTGGGCCGCGCCGCCGCTCGCCGACCAGAACGGGCAGGCTTCGGCCGCTACCAACGGCGCGGGACCAGCCGCGACTCCGCCTGCCGCAGCCCCGGCGCTGCCACCGGCCGAGACCGCGGCCGCCGAGGCGGTACTGCGGGCCGCCGGGTGGCGAGTCGCCACCGTTGATGCGTCCACTCCGCTCGCCGTGGCCTGGCAGCGCCTGCCTAGGCTCGGCTCCAACGCCGCTAGCAGTGACCTGCCAAGTCTAGGGGTTGTCCGATGAATCACCGGCTGACCATCGCCGCCGCCGTGGCGGTCATGCTCGCCTCCGTGTCAGAGATGGTCCTGATCCACGGCGGAAGCTGGCTGGCCGCCACGTTCGGCGCCGTCATCGTTGTCGCCCTCGCCGGCACGCTCACCAGGACGGCGCCGAATCACCTGGCGATCGGATCGGCCATCATCGCCGCGATCGTCTGCGCGCCGCTGCTCACCGACCGGTCGTGGTACCTGAAGGCGGCCGGCCTGCTGATCATCGGGTGCTGCGCGGCGAGCGCGACCAGGGTCAGGGCGTTCCGCCCGATCGCCGACGTCGTCACCTATCTCGGCGCGCTGCTGCTCTATCTCAACCTGACGATGTCGCATAAGCACTCGTGGGCGTTGCTCGTCCCGACCGCCAAGTCGCTGCACCACCTGCTGGGCCTGGCCAAGGGCGGCATGTCGCTCGCCAAGTTCGCACCCCCGGTTACCGGCACCCCAGGCGTGATCCTGCTCGCGGCGGCCAGCATCGGGCTAGCCGCGATCGTGGTCGACGTCATCGCCGTGCGGCTAGATAAGCCTGCCATCGCCGGCCTGCCGCTGCTCGTGCTCTACATGGCGCCGATCGCCACCGCGGCGAAGGCCGGCGGCATCGGCAGCGTGATCACCTTCCTGCTGGCGGCCACCGGCTACCTGGGCCTGCTCGCCTCTGACGGCCGCAACCGGCTCCACGGCTGGGGTCGGGTCGTCACGGTCTGGCACTATTCGGGCGAGGACGAAAGGCTCGGCGGCGCCGACATCCGCGGCCTGGCCGCGACCGGCCGCCGGATCGGGCTAGCCGCGGTCTGCGCCGCGGTCGTCGCGCCACTGCTGCTGCCAAGCCTGAACCTGCACCGGCTGTTCCAGAAGGGCGCTGGCAACTCCCAGATCGTCACCGCCGGACTGCCTGACCCAGTCGATCAGCTGAAGGGCCTGCTGACCCAGCCGGGCAACCGCCCGGTCCTGTCCTACCGGACAAGCAGCTCCAATGCCGGTGAATACCTAGGCGTCTATACGCTGAACTACGACCCCGCGCAGGGCAAGTGGAAGCTGATCCCGCCAACCAAGACGATCACGGTGGGAACGGCGATGAAGGCGGCACCGGGCGTGGGCACGACGGTCTCGGTCAACCAGACCACCTCCCAGATCAAGCTGGATCACGTGGTCGGCTCGAACGTCGGCTTCAACTTCCCGGTCTTCTTCCTGCCGTTGCCCTACTACCCTGAACAGCTCAGCGTGGATGGCACCTGGACCGAGGCAAGTGACACGCTGATGGTCTATTCCGGCGGAAGCGACCACTCCAACATGAGTTACACAGCGGTCAGCGGCCAGGTCGATCCCACTGCCGCCGAAGAGGTTGCCAAGTCCAACATCCCGAACTCGATCATCGCCTCCTACCTGGGCTTCAAGTCCCCGGTGACACCGCAGCTGACCAAGATCGCTCAGCAGATCACCAAGGGCGCGCGTACGCCGTTCGACAAGGCGATCGCGCTTGAGCGGTACTTCCAGTCTGGCCTGTTCAAGTACACGCTGTCGGCGCTCGGCCTGACGAATTCCCCGCAGGGCCTCCTGGACTTCCTGACCAAGGACCGCCGCGGCTTCTGCGAGCAGTTCGCCTTCGCGATGGCCGTGCTAGCGCGGCTGGTCGGCATCCCGTCGCGGATCGAGATCGGCTACACGTCCGGCGTCAAGCAGCACGGCCGGTGGCAGGTGACCACCGCCGATGCGCACTCCTGGCCCGAGCTCTACTTCACTGGTCTCGGCTGGCTGCGGTTCGAGCCAACCCCCGGCGGCCAAGATGGCCAGGGCACAGCCCGTCAGCCCAATTACGCGACCCACCTGGCACCGAGCCTCGGCAGTACCGGCGGCGGGCCGACCTCGACTCCGACGACGGGCCCGGGCAAAATCGGCGGGACCAAGAATCTCGGCCACGTGACTGGTCCAGGTTCCGGTGGCGTCGGCGGCAAGTTTCCGACTCCTAAGCACAAGACCCACTGGCCGATCGCCCAGCTGCTGCTCAGCCTGCTCGTCCTGCTGATCCTGGCCGGAGCGGTTCCCGCCGTCACCCGCATCATCACCAGGTCAAGGCGCTGGCGCGCCGCGACCGACGACCGCTCCCTGGCCAGCGCCGCCTGGCAGGAGGTCTGCGCCAGCCTCGATGACCTCGGGCTGTCCAGAAAGCTCAGCGAGTCACCCCGAGCCCTGGCCCGGCGCATCTCGACCGAGAGCGAGATCGACGAATCCGCCCGCGAGGCGTTGCGCCGCATAGCCACAGTCGTCGAGCGCATCAGGTACGCGCCAACCCCGGCACCGACTACCGCCGCCAGCATGCGCGCCGACGTAACCGAGGTCCGCCGCTCGCTGGCCCGCAGTACCACCGCCATGCACCGACTGAGGGCAAGGCTCTTCCCGGCCTCAACAATCTCCCCCATGGCCGCCCGCCTAGGCCAGTCCTTCGGCCAGCTGACCGGCTGGGTAGTAACCACCCCCGCCGAAACCTAACCCCCGGCCAACCCACAGCCCCGCCGCCGGCCGTTAATCCGCTTCCCCAGCGGAATCCCGCCATGCCACCCCCGCACGCCCGCACCCAGCCGGCCCCACACCCCGGCCCGCACTCTCACCCCCGCCCGCACTCTCACCCCGAGCCGCGTGACGCCACCTCCACCGAACCCACGACCAGCCACCGGACGTGGATTGAAGCAATCGATGCAACTTTGCCCACTGTCGCCCCACCAGCCACGGAGGCTGTCCCAGCAGAGCGACACGGGCGAGTCCGAAAAGCGGACGCTCTCGCCAATCCCAAATTGAAATCGGATGAATACGCATATTCATCCGGGTTCCAGGGGATGAATGTGCGCATTCATCTTTTGGGCGGACTTCCGCAGGGAGTAATTAGTACTATTTGTCGGCTTTGAGACTACGCCGGGTGGTCATTGGGGACACTCGGAGTTCGGCCGTGCAGGCAAGCGACCGGCCAGGCGGGAGAAGTTGGGGCACTCGGAGTTTCGGCCGTGCAGGCAAGCGACCGGCCGCGTAGGAGATCAAGAGCTGGCGTGCCACCTGCGGTCGCGCGGCGTGACGTCTGCCGTGGCGCGGAGAGTGCCAGAAAGGTGCATGGGTCCGCTAGTTGCCGCGACCCTCCTGGCGGCGGCGCCAGCGCTCTTCTAGGCGTTCGCCGATGCCGGCGCCGGACCGGCGGCCAGCCTTGCCCTCGCGGCGACGCGGGCGACGTTCCTTGAGCGACACGCGGGCTGCCGGCAGGCCGTTCATCCTCCGGTAGCTGATCACGGCCCAGTAGCATGCGCAGAGCATGATGATGAATCCAAGCACGCTGATCGGGATCACGTTCGTCGAGACGCCCGCTACCAGCAAGCCAAGACCGATCAGGAAGCCAACCAGCGCGTAGACAACCCGACGCCGGTAATGGACCTGCGGATCGGCCGCCCGCACCGCTTTGGCGAAACGCGGGTGCTCGGCGTAGAGCGCTTGCTCGATCTGATCGAGCTGACGCTGCTCGTGCTCGGAAAGCGGCACGGTGCCTCCCAATTGCTCGCGCCGGCCGGACGTGATGACGACAGTTTACGGCCTAGCACTCATCAGAATACGAGTGCCAGCGCGTTCTGTGGAAGGGGACGCCGGAGCAGCCCCCGGACATCGGCATGCGGTCCGCTGCTGAAGCCACACCAATCACATGATCAACTTCCCTATCGAGATATCCGGCCCCAAGCCGACCGCCCAGCCCACCGGACCAACTCGCACGTGCACTCAGTGCTGCACAACCCCAGCAACGCTCAACCCCGGATCTACCACGACCCGGCCACGCACAACCTCGATCAACCCACGACTCGACCGCGCACCCCGGCCGGCGGGCTAACCCTTTGGCCGCTCGCTGCCGCCATCGGGCCTGATCAGCGATCCTGGCCTGACCGCTCCAGAACCGAACCTGCGGGCGATATCCTCCATCGCCGTTTCCGCCTCCCGCCAGGAATCCGGACGCTGGTCGAGCACTAGCTGAGTCCCGTAGCCGTCCGCCTTGGTCAAGCCGGAAGCCCGCACGCCCACCAGGCGCAACAGCGCACCAGGCTCAAGCCCAGATCCCGCGTACAAGTCGCATGCCGTGGCGTAGATCCGCTGCGCTACATCGGTCGGCTCGCGCAGCGTGCGCGAGCGGGTAATAGTCGTGAAGTCGGCTCGCCGCAGCTTCACCGAGATCGTCCTGGCGGCGTAGCCTGAGGACCTGAGGCTGTGCGCGGTCCTTCCAGACAACCGAAGCAACTCGCGCCGGATCCGCTCGGCGTCGCCAATGTCGACCGCGAACGTCTCTTCGGCGCCGACGCTCTTATCAGCGGTCTCCGGGGTGACCTTGCGCTCATCGCGGCCCCACGCCAGCGCGGACAAATGCGCGGCGGTCGCTTTGCCCAGCTCCCGCTCCAGCGTTCCCATCGGAGCGCGAGCCAGCTCACCAACTGTCCGCAGGCCCAGCCGGGCGAGCACCTTCCCCGTGCGCTCGCCCACGCCCCACAGCGCCGACACCGGCAGCGGGTGCAGGAAGTCGAGTACTCCGTCGGCCGGGATCACCAGCAGGCCGTCCGGCTTGCAGTGCACCGAGGCCAGCTTGGCGACGAACTTGGTCGACGACACGCCGACCGAGCACGTGATGCCGAGCTGCTCGGACACCTGGCGCCTGATCTGCTGGCCGATGTACGACGGCCGGCCAAGCCGCCGGATCGCCCCGGAAACATTCAGGAACGCCTCATCGAGCGACAGCGGCTCGACCTCGGGCGTCACCGAACCGAAGATCGCCATGACCTCCTTGGAGGTCGCCCAGTAGACGTGATGGCGCGGTGAGACGAAGACGGCCTGCGGACACATCCGCTGCGCCCGGCTGGCGGGCATCGCGGACCTGACCCCGAACTTCCTGGCAATGTAGTTGGCCGAAAGCACGACCCCGCGCCCGCCGGTGTGCGCCACGATCACCGGCTGGCTGGCGATCTCCGGCCGCTCCCTGATCTCCACGCTCGCATAGAACGCGTCCATGTCGATGTGCAGAATGTGGCACCCAGTGTCATCTGGGTCCGCGTCGCCCGGGCTCAAGCCGCCCGCAACCGGCCTGCCCGCTGCCGTCACGCTCCGACTCTAGCGACCCCTACCGACAATTAGTTCGAGCCTTGCCCGTCGTCGTCCTCGGCCCTGTCGACGTCGGCGTCGACATCCTCGTCGTTTTCGTCAGCCTCAGCCACGGCTGCCGCCGCATCGCCAACCGCCGCATCACCAACCACTGTCGGCCGGATCTCCAGCAACCGGGCCAGCAACCCGTTGACGAACGCCGGCGATCCGTCGGTCGACAGTTCCTGAGCCAGCAGCACCGCCTCGCTGATCGCCACCCCCGGCGGAACCCCGGGCGCCCACAGCAGCTCATACGCGCCGATCCGCAGGACATTCCGGTCCACCGCGGGCATGCGCTCGAGCGTCCAGCCCCGGGAGTTCTCGGCCAGCAGCCCATCGATCTGCTGGCGGTACGCCTGCACGCCCCTGACCAACTCGGCGGCATAGCTGCTGACAGGCGGGTCGGCCTGGATCATCCTGGAGTCCAGCACGCTGATCGGCGACTCGTCGCGCATCTCAGCCTCGAACAGGATGTCCAGGGCCCGCTTGCGAGCCTTACTGCGCGCGGCCACAGTGTCCTCCGAAGAACCGTCCTCCGACGAAGCAGCCGCCCCCAGCGAGGCTAAGGGAAAAGGCGTTCACGCCCGGCCGAGGTAATCGCCGGTGCGGGTGTCGACCCGAACCTTCTCGCCCGTCGTGATGAACAGCGGCACCTGGATCTGTGCCCCCGTCTCCAGCGTCGCCGGCTTGGTACCGCCGGTCGACCGGTCGCCCTGCAGTCCGGGGTCGGTCTGGCTCACCACCAACTCGACCGCAGGCGGCAACTCCACATACAGCGGCACGCCGTCGTTAAACGCGATCGTCACCATCTGCTCTTCGAGCAGGTAGTCAGCCGAGTTACCGACGGTCTCACCGGAAACCCGCGGCTGGTCGTAGTCCTGGGTGTCCATGAAGACGAACTCGTCGGCCTCGCGGTAGAGGTACTGCATCTCCCGCCGGTCGACGTTGGCGACGTCGACCTTGACCCCGGCGTTGAAGGTCCGGTCAACGACCTTGCCCGACATCACGTTCTTCAGCTTGGTCCGCACGAACGCGCCGCCCTTGCCCGGCTTGACGTGCTGGAATTCCACGACGTTCCAGAGCTGGCCGTCGATGCTCAGGGTCATGCCGTTCTTCAGGTCATTCGTGGTGGCCACGTGAGTTACTTCTCCTGCATGCGCGGGAAGCCGCCGCGCCCGCAGGACATGCCTACAGGACCAGCAGTTCCCTGGTGATGGTGGTGAGCGACTGAGCCGATCCCGTCGCCCCGGTGCCTGCTCGGACTACGAGCGTGTCCTCGATCCGGACGCCGCCCGCACCAGCCAGGTAGATCCCGGGTTCGACAGTGATAGGGACCCGGTCCTGTAGTGTACCGGTCTCGTTCTGCGCGAGCCACGGAGCCTCGTGGATCAGCAGGCCCACTCCGTGGCCGAGCCCGTGCGTGAAATACTCTCCGTGACCGGCCTCGCTGATAAGGTCCCGCGCGGCCGAGTCGACCTCCGCGACGTCGGCACCGACCTGAGCCGCAGCGACCCCGGCCGCCTGGGCAGCGGCGACCAGCTCATAGATCTCCCGCTGCCAGGCCGCAGGCTCGCCAATCGCCACGGTCCTGGTCATGTCGGCGTGGTAACCGTCGACCTTCGCCCCGCAGTCGACCGTCACCAGATCACCGGTCTGGAACTGGCGATCGGTGGGCACATGGTGCCCGATCGCGCCATTCGGGCCGGAGGCGACAATGGTGCCGAACGCTGGCGCCTCGGCGCCGAGATCAACCATCGCGCGCTCCAGCGCGATCGCATACTGGCGTTCGGTCACGCCGGGGCGGAGCATTTCAAGCATTTGGGAGAAAGCTTGGCCGGTGATTTGGCACGCCCGCGCGAGCAACTCGATCTCGGCGTCATCCTTGATCATCCGCAGCCTGTCGATCAGGCCGCCGAGGGGCACGAGTTCGAGCGGCCGGTGCCCGGCACCTGGTTCTGGATCCTCCAAATCGACAAGAGCCCGGTGTCGCAGCACGGTCAGGTCGCGGTCCTCGAAGCCGATCGAGCTCAGCCCGCCCGCCAGCGCCTCGCTGACCAGCACCTCGGCCACGTCGCGCTCGTTGATCAGCTCAAGGTCATAGCAGTCCCGCTCGGCTGTGCCCAGGTACCTGGCGTCGGTAGCCAGCTTGGCGTCCCCGCTCGCGGGCAGCAGTACGGCCGCGTTCGAGCTGACCAGGCCAGTCAGGTACCTGACGTTCACGCCGTTCGTGATCAGCGCGGCGTCCACGCCGAACTTGGAGAGCTGCTCTTGGGCACGCACCCGCCGGGCGCTGTGTATTTCGGGCATAGCTGAACTGTACGGGCAGGGGGCCCGCAGCCCCCGATCCGGGCGCGACGCGGCGCGCTATAGGGTGACCCTGGCTCAACGAGGTGACGCCATGGCTGACCCGCTCATCTGTCTGTACCGCGCCGACTGGACCGGCTGGTCGTTCTCGGCAGAGGTCGTGACCAGGCAGAACACCCAGGTGGCTCAACTGCTTGCCGACCGCGCCTTCGCCGATTTCCGGCGTTACGCGAGCGGTGTGCTGTCAGCCCTGGCCCCGCGGCCGAACCCGGCCGACCCCGGCGCCGTGACACCGCCAGTCGGCCAGCAATGGTCAAGCTCCAGGGATCAGATCCTGATCGCACCAGGTGGCCAGTACCGGTACGAGCCCTGTGCAGACGCGGGCGGACTGGCCGATCTGGACGACCTGGCGGACGACGAACTGGTAACGGCCGTCCTGAGCGACGGTGAGTACTGCTGGGTGATCCGGTCAGGCGAGGCGGACCGGTCGCAGGCGGACCCAGCGCTGACTCCAGTCGATCACATCGTGCGCCCGGACTGGCTGATGTCCCGGCTCCAGCTCACCCTGACCGGCACCACCGAACTGGCTGGCCGGTCGATGCTGATGGTGCGCGGCACGCCGCGCCCGCGTCCAAACCAGTGGGCTCTGGGCATCGCGCTGCTCGACTGGGTCGACTTCCTGGTCGACGTCGAGCTCGGGCTGGTCCGGCGCAGGCAGGCGATCTTTCAGGGCCAGCCGCTGTCCGTGTTCGAGGTGCGTGATTTCACGCTGGAGCCCCCGGCAGGAGGCGACCCGGCGAACTTCCGCCCGGACGACAGCGTCGAGGTCGACGATTGCGGCCGGGACAGCACGTCGCTGCTCTGGCGCGGCGCCGACTGGGCCGCGGCCGGGAACGAGGTCGCCGGGACAAGCGTCGCCGTCAGCGTGACCAGGGGCGCGCTTTACCTGGCCGCGCGCGGAGTGTCGCGACCCGAGCCGCCCAGAACCGCCCCGGCCGGCGCCGAGACAGCCATGCCGACGCCCGACCCGGCCGAGTCCGCGTCCGTAGCGACCGAGTCGGTATCGGACGGTACCTTGCGGCTGATCGCCCGGGCCGGCCAGCCGCCGCTCAGCCTGTCGGCGGAAGTGCATCACTGGATTGACGCCAGGCGAGCCAGGTTCTCGCGATCCGACCTGACCGTTGGCCTCGACCAGCACGACCTGCCGGCAGGCACCAATTTCCTCGGTACCGAGAGCGGGCTGTTCTCCCAGCTGAGGAACGCCCCCCGGATCGCATCGCTGCGGGTCGCGATGCCAGACCGGTATCGGATCGACTACCAGTTCGATCAGGGCAGCCGGCAGCCAAGGACGATCGCCTGCGACGGCCAGCGGCTGCGCAAGGTCTACCACAACCGGGTCATCGCCAGCCCGGCCCAGTCGCTGCCGACGGACTTCGTCAGGCTCCTCGACCCGGCCTGGCTGCTGGCGGACTGGCAGCTCACCGAAGGCGGCCAGGAGACTGTCTCCGGCCGCGTCGCGGTCCGGGTTCAGGCGGTGCCGCCGCCTCATCCGGACCCGATCGGGCGCAGCGATCCCCCGACGGCCATCCGGATTGACCTGCTGATCGACGCGGAGCTGGGGATCGTGCTGCGCCAGACCTCCTACGCCGCCGACGAGCCGGTTGCCAGGATCGAGCTGCGGGACCTGGCCATCGTGCCTGAGGTCGATCCGCTTGAGCTCGGCTCGGCGATCGCACCTGAGCTGCCGGTGATCAGCACCAACGGCGAGCCGGTCGACGACTTCGATCTGCCGTCCGTCGCCAAGTCGATCCGCGACGTCAGCTCCGGGCTGGCGGCTCTGTTTCGTCGTCCCCGATGATTACGCCGCCGCCGCGGCTCCAGGTCAGGTACCGCCAGGACAAGTTGACCAGCGCCGAGATCCGGTTCCGGTTGCCGAGCAGGTAGAACAGGTGCAGCCCGAGCCATCCCAGCCAGGCCAGCGTGCCGCGCAGCTTGATCCCGCCAGACAGCTCGACCACAGCCGATCGGTGGCCGATCGTCGCAGCGATGCCCTTGTCCCTGTAGTGGAACGGCTTCGTCGGACGGCCCGCCTCGATCAGCTTGATCTGGTCGGCGACGTGCCGACCCTGCTGGATCGCGGGCGCGGAGAGCTGAGGCAGCGGGTAGCCGTCGATGACTCCGATATCCCCGGCCGCGAAGATCCGGTCCTGGTCCGCTACTCGCAGATCGGGTCCGGTGAGCAGGCGCCGGCCTTTGCCGGTCGGCAGGCCCAGCTTGCCGGTCCACTCCGGCCCGGAAATTCCGGCGGCCCAGACGGTGAGGTCGCTGGTCAGCTCGGTGCCACCGGAAATGAATACCCGGTCGCGTTCGACCCGCTCGATCTTGGTGTCCAGCCGCACGTCGACGCCGCGCTCGACTAGCTCGCGCTTGGCGTAGTCGCGCAGCTTGGAGTTGAACGGCGCCAGCAGCGCCGGGCCAGCCTCGATCAACGTGACGCAGATCCGCTTGGGGTCGATGTCAGGAAACGAGGCTGGCAGCGCTATGTTGCGCAGCTCGGCCAGCGTCCCGGCGAGCTCGACCCCGGTGGCGCCGCCGCCGACGATCGTGATGCCGAGATCGCTGTCGTCGCCGGCGCTGCGCTTTTCGAGCTCAGCCATCAGCCGGTTGCGCAAGATGATCGAGTCAGCCCTGGTGTACAGGCTGAAAGTGTGCTCGGCCGCGCCGGTGATCCCGAAGAACGCCGCGCTAACGCCGGTCGCCAGCACCAGGTACTCATAGCCGAGAACGCCCCCGTCGGCGAGCTGAACTTCGCGCGTCCCGGTGTCGATGCCGACGACTTCGCCCCTGCGGAACTCGGTGCGGGTCTTGTGCGCCGCCGTCCAGGCCGGGTAGGCGACGTCGGACGAGGCCAGCCCGGCCGTGGCGACCTGGTAGAGCAACGGCTGGAACGTGCCGTAGACATTGCGGTCCACCAGCGTGACCGCCATTCCCGACTTGGCCAGCCGGTGCTGGGCGGTCAGCCCGGCAAACCCGGACCCGACGATAACGACTCGCGGCCTTTTTACCCCAGCCTCTTTCCCGCCCAACTCAGCCATACCTCGGACTGTACCCACCCACGTCCCGCAAAACTTTCCGCCCATCCGCCCCGGAGCCGCTCTTCATGATCATCCGCGCGAGCCTGCCCGACGTGGGGGGCACTTTGCTGTCGTGATAGCGACCGCAAAGTGCCCCCCACGTTCTCAGCGCCTGGGAGCGACTGTTGCTGGTGGTGGCTGAGGTGCCAACGGGCCAGGTGAGACTGGCGGCCGAGGCGAGCCGCGGGTCAGGAGGAGGTGAGTTCGGCGATGCGGCGGCCGATGAAGGCGCGTTCGGCCGCTGGCAGCTCGGCGGCCAGCGCGGCCTGGTAGGCGGCCCTGGCCTCGTCGCAGCGATCCAGTCTGGACAGCAACTCGGCTCGGGCGACGTACAGCGGGGGCCAGCGGTCGAGACGGCCGTCGTCGACGAGCCGGTCCAGCATCGCCAGTCCGGCTGACGGACCTTCGGCCATCGCGACCGCCACCGCGTGGTTGGCCATCACCACCGGCGTGGGCTCGAACCGGCCGAGTTCGTGGTACAGCGCCGCGATCTGCCGCCAGTCGGTCGCCTGGCCAGACTCGGCCGTGCTGTGGCAGGCCGCGATGGCCGCGTGCAGCTGATAAGGACCGGGCCGGCCCTGCCGCAGCGCCGAGGTGACCAGTGCCTCCCCTTCGATGATCTTGGCCTGGTCCCACTGGCCACGGTCCTGGTCGGCCAGCAGAACCAACGCGCCGTCGGGGCCGGTCCTGGTCGCCCGGCGCGCATCGGTCAGCAGCAGCAACGCCAGCAGGCCAGCGACCTCTGGCTCGCCAGGAAGGGCACCGGCGAGCTGCCGGGCCAGCCAGACCGCCCGGTCGCACAGATCGCCCCGCACCAGGTCGGCGCCGCTGGCGGCGCGGTGCCCCTGGGTGAACACCAGGTACGCCACCCGCAGCACGGTGCCGAGCCGGTCGGCCAGGTCAGCAGGCCTGGGCACAGTCAGTGCGATGCCGGCCTGCCGGATCTTCCGCTTGGCCCGGACGATGCGCTGCGCGATCGTCGGCTCGGGGACGACGAACGCGGCCGCGATCTCGGCGGTCGACAGGCCGACCACGCAGCGCAGCGTCAGCGCGATCCTGGCCGCAAGGTCAAGCGCCGGGTGACAGCAGGCGCAGATCAGCGCGAGCTCATCATCCCCGGTCGACGCCGTCCAGGCCGAAGCCTCCGAACCGGACTCCGCGTGGGGTTCCGTGGTGTCGTCCCCCCGGGCCAGCACCGCGTGTCCGAAGCCAGTCTCGGCTTCCAACTCGACCCGCCGTGACTCGCGCCGCATCGCGTCCACCGCCTTGTGCCAGGCCGTCGTGATCAGCCACGCGCGCGGATTCGGCGGGATCCCAGCGCTGCCACTCTCATCACCGAGCCACTGCACCACGGCCGCCGCGCACGCTTCCTGCACGGCGTCCTCGGCGACCTCCAGGTCACCGGTGCGGCGGGCGATCGCGGCGACCGCCGCCCACCAGTGTTCGGCCAGCACCGAGTCGAGCCGGGCTGGACCGGTCACCCGGGCGCTGCCACCTGCACGACCGGCCGGATCTCAACACAGCCTTCGGTCGCCGACGGCAGCGTCGCCGCCCAGCGCAGCGCCTCGTCCAGGTCGGCGCACTCGACCAGCGAGAACCCGCCGAAGTGCTCTTTGATCTCGGCGGCCGGCCCGTCGGTGAGCAGCACCTCGCCGTCGCGCACCCGCAGCGTCGTCGAAGCGCTTGCGGCCTGTACCGGTGAGCACTCGATCAGGACCCCGGCCTGCGCCATCTTGCCGGTGGCCGCGCTCCACTTCTCGACCCACTCGCTGAACGTCGGCGTACCGGGCTCAGGCATCGGCTCGCCCGAGCCATGCAGCAGAAACAAGTACTTCATCGGGCTGACTCCCTGTTTGTTTGTCGCCTCCGGTCGCTGCGCTCCCTTTGGCGAGGGCCTCCGGCGCTTTTAGGCGCCCTCTTCCCTCCTCCTCCGGTCGCTGCGCTCCCTCCGTCGTCAGTCCAGACGGCGCCGCGCCTCCGGCATTAGTACAGACGCGCCGCGCCTCCGGCGACGGGGTCGGGCCACTTTGGTCCGGCCTCGCCAGGTAATCGAACGGGAGCCCGCCGGATCGACAGCTAGCCCGCCATCTCCTTGATCTGCTCGATCAGGGCGACCCGCTCCAGGTGCGTCGAGGCCATCGGCTGGACGTTCAGCGTCGTGACCCCGGACTCGCGGTAGGCCGCCAGCCGCTCGGCGACGTGAGCCTTCGAGCCGATCAGCGAGATCCCTTCCAGCAGCGACCTCGGCACCAGCGCGGCCGCCTCGTCCTTGCGGCCGTCGAGGTAGGCGTCCTGGATCGCGATCGCCTCGTCCGGGTAGCCGTAGTCAGTGGCCAGCTTGGTGTAGAAGTTCTGGCCCCTGGCACCCATCCCGCCGATGTACAGCGCCATGACCGGACGGCCGAATTCGACCAGGTCGGCGACATCGTCACCGATCGCCAGCGTCGCCTGGGCGACCACGTCGAGTTCGGGCAGCGACGGATCCCGCTTGGCCTTGCCCGCGGCCACGGCGGCGCCCCAGATGTCGGCCGCCTTCTCAGGGAAGTAGAAGATCGGCTGCCAGCCCTCGGCCAGCTCGGCCGTCAGCTCGGTGTTCTTCGGCCCCACGGCGGCCACGAAGATCGGGATCCGGTCCCTGACCGGGTGGTTAATGATCTTCAGAGCCTTGCCGAGGCCGGTGCCCTGGCCGGCCGGGAGCGGGATCTTGTAGTTCTTGCCCTCATGGACCAGGCGCTCGCGGCGCCAGATAGCCCGGCAGATCTCGATGGTCTCCCGGGTCCGGCCGACCGGAGCGTCGTAGGGCACGCCGTGCCAGCCCTCGATCACCTGCGGTCCTGACACCCCGATGCCGAGGTTGAACCGCCCGTTCGAGACGTAGTCGAGCCCGGCCGCTGTCATTCCGACCAGCGTCGGCGTCCTGGTGTAGAGCTGCATGATCCCCGAGGCCAGTTGCAGCCGTTCGGTCTTCGCGGCCACGTAACCGAGTTGGCTGACCGCGTCGTAGCTGTACGCCTCGGGCACGAAGACGATGTCCAGGCCGGCCTTCTCGTAGTCGGCCAGCTCATTGACGGTCTCGGCGAAGCCGCCGGCGTAGTTCAAGGACATCCCGATGCGCACTGCTTAACCTCTTCCTGCCGAGCCGACGAACTCTTGTCCGCGGGGGTTCCGGGGGTCGTCCCCCGGGCTAGCACCGACTAAGTATCAGCCCGCGGGGGTCTGGGCCGCCAGCAGGCCGGCGATGGCACGAAGTGCCAACTGGTAGGAGGCGAACCCGAAGCCGGCGATGGTGCCATCGGCGACGCTGGCCACGACCGAGGTGTGCCGGAATTCCTCCCGGGCGGCCGGGTTCGAGATGTGCACCTCCACCAAAGGCGCGGTCCGCATCGCAAGGGCGTCGTGCAGCGCATAGGAGTAGTGCGTGAACGCCGCTGGATTCAGGATGATCGGGAGTCGCTTGTCGGCCGCGTCATGAACCCACGAAATGATTTCTGCCTCATCATTTGTCTGGCGAAAATCGATGACCAGACCAAGCTCGGCCGCCGTGTCCGCGCACGCCTTGGCCAGGTCGTCCAGCGTGGCGGTGCCGTAGACCTCGGGTTCGCGGGAGCCGAG
The DNA here is from genome assembly GCA_036501205.1 of Streptosporangiaceae bacterium. GTDB lineage: Bacteria > Actinomycetota > Actinomycetes > Streptosporangiales > Streptosporangiaceae > Chersky-822. The sequence continues at coordinate 39,361 of DASYAT010000066.1, forward strand.
GCGGGACAGGTTCGGGCCGTTGAGGACAAGCACGGTGCGCATGACTACCCCTCGAAGGCCTGGGTTAGCAGTTCTTCTGGCGGGTCGGTCAGGATGCCGGGGCGGGCCAGGCCGTCGAGGACGATCATGCGCAGCCGACGGCTCCTGGTCTTCTTGTCGACCGCCATCGTCTCCCTGAGCTGCTGCCACGGAGCGCCGTCATAGCTGACCGGGAGGCCAACCGAAGTCAGGATCGCGCCGTGCCGCTTGGCGGTCGCCTCGTCGAGGCGGCCGCTCAGCTGGCCGACCGCGGCAGCGAACATCATGCCAACCGCTACCGCCTCGCCGTGCGGGATCCGGTAGTTCTCGGCGCGCTCGATCGCGTGGCCGAGCGTGTGACCGTAGTTGAGCGTTTCGCGGCGGCCGGCCTCGGCTTCGCGCAGGTCGCCGGTGACGACCTCGGCCTTCATGCGGATAGCCCGTTCGACCAGCTCGCGCTCGTGCGGGCCGCCGGGCACCGACGCGGCGACCGGGTCTTGCTCGATCAGGTCGAGAATGACCGGGTCGGCGATGAAACCGGCCTTGATCACCTCGGCCAGGCCGCTGACGTACTCACGGGCGGGCAGCGTGGTCAGCGCGTCGAGATCGGCCAGGACGGCAGCGGGCGGGTGGAAGGCGCCGACCAGGTTCTTGCCGGCCGGGGTGTTGATCCCGGTCTTGCCGCCGACAGCCGCGTCCACCATGCCGAGCAACGTGGTCGGGACCAGTACCACCGGCAGGCCGCGCAGCCAGGTCGCGGCGACGAACCCGGCCAGGTCGGTGACCGCGCCGCCGCCGAGACCGATGATCAGGTCTGACCGCGAGATCTGGCAGGCCGCGAGCCGGGACCACAGGCGGGCCGCGACTTCGATGTCCTTCGCCGCCTCACCGGCCGGGACGGCTTCGGTATGGACGGTGTGGCCGGAGGCGGCCAGAGCTTCGCGGGCGGGTTCGGCGAGGCGGCCGAGGCCGTCGGCGTAGATGAGCAGGATCGTGCGGACGCGGTCGCCGGCCAGCGCGGGCAGTTCAGCCGCTAGGCAGGTGCCGACGAGCACCTCGTAGGGATGCTCGCCGCCGACCGCGATCCTGGTCACGCTCATGACTGAGCGGCAGCCAGGCGGGTGGCGATCTCGGCGGCGATCTGGTCTGGCTCCTGGTCGTCGGTGGGGATCGTCAGCTGGGCCAGGCTGGCGTAGATCGGGAGGCGCTGGTCGAGCAGTGCCTTCAGGGTGGCCCTGGGGTTGGTGCCGATCAGCAGCGGGCGGGCCTGGCTGAGGCCGACCCGCTTGGCCGCGGCGGCGAACCCGGTCTGAAGGTAAACAACCGGCTGGCCGGCCAGGCGTCGCTGGGTGTTCGGGTCGAGTACGGCCCCGCCGCCGACCGCGACGACGCCGTCGCTGCGGGCCAGTGCCTCGGTGACCGCGGCCCGCTCGAATTCGCGGAAGGCCGACTCGCCGTCCTCCACGAAGATGTCGCCGACCGGCTTGCCTGCGGCGGCCTCGATCTCGGCGTCCGTATCGGTGAACGAGACGCCGAGCCGCTGCGCCAGGAGCGCGCCGACGGTGGACTTGCCGGCCCCGGGCGGGCCGATCAGGATCGCTACGGGGGTCCCGTTGGCGGGTTCTGTTGACATGGGCTCGATCATCGGATTGCCAGCGTCTCCAGGTAGCCGGTCACGTTCCTGCGGGTCTCAGCCACGTTATCGCCGCCGAACTTCTCGATCGCCGCGTCCGCGAGCACCAGCGCCGCCATCGCCTCGGCGACCACGCCGGCGGCTGGGACGGCGGTCACGTCGCTGCGCTGGTTGATCGCCTTGGCGGGTTCTCCGGTGCGCACATCGACTGTCGCCAGGGCCTTGGGCACCGTCGAGATCGGCTTCATCGCGACCTTGACCCTGATCGGCTCGCCGGTGCTCATGCCGCCTTCGATGCCGCCGGCCCGGTTGGTCAGGCGGTGCACCCGCAGGCCGTTCTGGCCGTTCTGGTCGTTCTGGCCGTAATCACCAGTCTGGCCTGGCTCGGCCTCGATCTCGTCGTGGGCCTGTGAGCCGCGCCGGGCCGCGGTTTCAAACCCGTCGCCGATCTCGACGCCCTTGATCGCCTGGATGCTCATCATCGCCCCGGCCAGCCTGCCGTCCAGCCGGCGATCCCAGTGCACGTGACTGCCAAGACCAGGCGGCAGCCCGTGCGCGACCACCTCGATGACCCCGCCCAGCGTGTCGCCGTCCTTGCGAGCCGCCTCGATCTCGGCGATCATGGCGGCGCTGGTGGCCTGGTCCAGGCAGCGGACCTGGTCCTCGTCGATCTTCGCCAGATCCCCAGGCCCGGGCAGCGTCCCAGCCGGCACCCGCACTTCGCCGAGCGCGACCACGTGACTGAGGATCTCGACCCCGAGCGTCTGCCGCAGGAATCGCCTGGCCAGTTCGCCAAGCGCGACCCTGGCCGCGGTCTCCCTGGCGCTGGCCCGCTCCAGGATCGGCCGGGCGTCGTCGTGACCGTATTTCTGCATCCCGGCTAGGTCAGCGTGGCCGGGCCTGGGCCGGGTCAGCGGTTCGTTCCTGGCCTGGCTGGCTAGTACGTCTTCCGGCACGGGGTCGGCCGACATCACGGTCGTCCACTTGGGCCACTCGGTGTTGCCGACCCGGATCGCCACCGGCCCGCCGAGCGTCCGGCCGTGCCGGACACCGCCGGTCAGCTCGACCTCGTCCAGCTCAAACTTCATCCGGGCGCCGCGCCCGTAGCCAGCCCGCCGCCGCGCCAGCGCTGTCGCGAGGTCGCCCGTCGTGACCTCGATCCCGGCCGGGAGCCCTTCGCAGATGGCCACCAGGGCCTGCCCATGGGATTCCCCGGCGGTCAACCAGCGCAACATGAAGCCGATCTTCCCACGCCCACCCCGCCCGCGACGCCGCTCCCCGCCGCCCAGCCCCCAGGTCACCTTGCCCAGGTCACCTTGCCCAGCCACCGGACCCCAGCCAGGCCAGCCACCCGACCCCCGCCGCCAAACCTTGCCACCCGACCCACGCCGTTCGGACTTAGGCACCCGACTCAGCTACGTCCGGGACACAAGGGCCTGCCCGACGTCTCCGATCTGGCATCCGCCCGCCGCGCGACTGCCCCCTGAGTCACATTGGCCACAAACAAGCCACCAGTCACAGCCGTGACTTGATAATCATCTGGTAATCCGGATGAATACGCATATTCATCCTCCAAAAACCAGATGAAAGCGCATATTCATCCGATTCCAAAACGATCGTGAATGTGAGTCCCGTGACCGAAATTGCGTCTGGGGTCCCTGAGACGCAGGTTGTCATGAATCTCCTAGCCAGATCGCGATGCCGCGCCTGAACCGGCCGCCTAGCCGGGATTGGATCGCTTCGCCCACCTCGGCTCCGATCCTGGCGATGGCGTCAGTGCTGGATTCGCGGGTCAGGGTCAGGACTACGGCCAGATCCTGGTCGCCGTCGCCCGGCTGCAGGTCGAACGAGGCGACATCCAGTTGGTTGGCTAGCGCGGCCGCGACGATCTCGTGAACGTCCGGATCGCGGTACGGCTCCGGGGCCTCCTCGCCCCGGGCGAGCGCGGCCAGGCGGGCGCCTTCGACCGCGAACGGTACCGGCCCGGCGACGTCGATCACTACGGCGGAGGAATCGGCGCACGCCGTCTGCCACACCGAGTGGGCGGCGACCGGCACCGGGCGGGCGTCGGATTGCCAGCGGCTCATCGACAGCAGGCTGGTGAAGGCCGGGACGGCTCGCCTGCCGTCGAGCCCGATCAGCGTCGGCATGGCCATGTCGCTTGCCTTCTCACCCCGGATGGCCGCCCGGAGCGCGGGCTCAGCCGCCGCCAGGTCAACATCGATGCCAGTGTCTTGAGCGGGTGCGCTCACCGCTTCAGCGGGCTCAGGTCCCTCGGCCAGCACGGCGACGACGGGAACCAGCAGCCGACCGGCGGCCAGCGCCGCCAGCACCGCTTGCTCGCTGCCCCGGCCCGAAGCGAACTCGGTCAACGCGGCGACCACGTCGGGGTGCGCCGAACCATCATCGCTGCGGAACGCCGGGTCGCCGCCGCTGATCCCAAGCACAGGGCAACTGTAGTGAAGATGTCATCAGGGCACTCCAGGCAGGACGGCCACCTGACGGCATTCAGGCATCTTAATCTAGTCGCCACGGCCCGGACGTATCCGGCACTAGTACTCTGGCGCCCGAGTACCCCCTCCGATGTGGCTGGTCAGGCAGAAGCAATGCTGGTTCTCGTCGGAACTTAAGTACGCAACTTGCGATTTGAGAGTTTCATAGAACTGCACGCAGTCAGAGAACTACACGCAGTCGGATCACAGGGGAGCGAGTGCGCCACATCCGTCAGGCACCGCCGATCATCCAGGCTGGTACCACCATGCACAAGCCGATCCCGCCTCGGCTTGTGGAGCCCTACCTGACTGGCCGCCGCGCCGTTATAGCCGGATTTGTCTACCGGCTGGCCGACAGCTCCTTCACCGATCCCGCGGACATCTACCACGCCCTCGATCTGGGCTACGAAGGCTCCGAGTTCCGTTCGGACATGCCCGAGGTCTACGTCCTGCGTTGGACCGCATCCATCCCGGAAGCCTACGAAGTGCCCTACTCTGTCGAAAGAGGCGGAGACTGGACCGGCAAGCCGCCGTTCACCGGTACCGGTTACACGTCATGGCCAAGCCATCCGATCCCTGAGTTCTACGTCGATCTAATGCCGATTCCGGTCGGGACAGAGATCTACCGAATCACCCCTGGTAACGAGGAGTTCATCGCTCGCTACGACGGCCAGGTGTGGTTGCGGCCTGCAGAGGGGAACTGACGATGCGATACCGACTCCTTGCCACCTTTCAAGGGGCGCCGTACGAGGCCGGAGTCGGCCCTGACGATTCCGATGTCGTGCTTTTCGCGGCCTGCCCGCCGCCGGAGGAACTGAAGTTCGAGCCGGCCACCGGGCACTGGCGCAAGCAGGTCAGCCGCACCGCAGTGCAGACGCTTTACGAGTCGCGCCCGATCGGAATGTTCCGTGGCGAGCGTTGCGTCGTCCTCGACGACCTGACCGACCGGCTGCATATCGTCTATCTCGGCCACGACGCCATCCGAGCGGCGCAACTCGGTTACTGGGAAGTGGACCGGGGCGTGTTCGAGCTGATCACGCCGCGCCACGAAGTCGCCGACATCGTCGAACAGCGGATGCCCCTGTCCACCCGCGACGACAGCGGCCCGCACAGCAGGCCGCTCCCCCGGGTTCCGCTCTCCGACGGCGAAGAGGAGTCAAGCCGCTCTCAGCCGGGCGGCTATGACCAGTTGCCTAGAGTCGACGGGCTTAGCGGGTACGAGCCGGACTCCGCGCTGACCGGGCCGTCACACTCTGGCCGGTCGGGGCGTTCTGACCAGGACATCTTGCGGTCGGGCGATCAGTCCAGCATCTCGATTCCGGCCGTCGACGAACCGCCTCTGCCGCTAGAGGCCCAGGCGCTGCGAGCTGCCTCGACAGCGGCGCGCCGGGGTCAGAAAGGGCAGTCTCGCCAGACCCAGGAGACCCGGTCAGGCAGGCGTTCTCAGGCCGCCATCCCGAGCCAGCCGGATCCGCGCGGCCAGTCAGGACCGCACACTCAGCCGGGCGTGCCTAGCCAGCCCGGGCAGCACGGCCAGACCGGCCAGCACAGCCAGCACGGCCAGACCGGCCAGACCGGCCAGCACAGCCAGTCCGGGCGGCACTCGCAGCCAGCCGCACCCGGCCAGTCGACGGCACCGAACCAAGCCCCGGAGCAGGGCCAGACCAGCCCGTACGGCCAGCCGGGTCAGCCAGGTCAGGCCGATTTGTACGGCCCGGACTTGTACGGCCCAGGCTCGCCCAGCCGGCCCGGCGTGCATGCCCAAACCAGTCCGCTGGCCCAGGGCAACCCTCTTGCCCAGGGCAACCTGATCACGATGACGGATCAGCCGCCAAACGCGCTGAGCCAGCCGGCGGTCGCGCCGGTGCACGCGGCCGCGCCGGTTCATCCAGTCGCGCCTGGCCAGCCAGTCGCGTCTCCGCCGGCCCAGACCCTGCTGCCCTCCACCTCGACGGAGGCACTGAGTCAGCAGGCCGCCCAGCCGATGACGGCCACGCCTCCTGGCCTTCCCGGCGCGCCAACCGAGCAGTCGATCTCGATCAGTCAGCCAGCGCACGCCGCCGGACCTTCCGCTGCGCCAGTCACCCACCCGGCCGGGCTCAGCCAGCCCGCTCATCCCCAAGCGCCGGGTCACCCGGGCCTAGGCGCCGACCAGACCGTGGCGCTCAGCCAGCCCGCCCACGCCGCGGCGCCGATGCCGAGCGAGGCCACGGCCGGTCTCAGCCAGCCCGCCCACGCCGCTCCCCCGGCATTGGCCGTACCCGACCAGCCCGCCGGGCTCAGCCAGCCAGCCCACGCCGCCCCGCACCGGCCGAGTCAGCCCGCCGACGAATCCGCTGGGCTCAGCCAGTCCACCGTGCTCAGCCAGTCCACAGGGCTCAGCCAGCCGCATGCCGTCGTGACGGCGCCCGTTCAGCCCGCTGGCCAGGTCAACGCGCTAAGCCAGCCCGCAGGCACGCCGGCCCAGCCGATCATGCCCGGACCGGCGGTCACCTCGCCAGGCTCAGCCCAACCCGGGCCCGTGCCGATCCAAGCCCAAACCGCGCCGACCGACACGCCCGCTCAACCCGCCTCAGCGCCAGTGCCGGCCGCTCAGCCCGACTCGCCTCATCCAGCAGCCGTGCCAGCGACTCCGCCTGTCGAAAGTCAGGTCTCGTCGCCTAACGCGACCAACGTCCACAGCCGACCGTCCGACCCGGTCACGCAGGCCGAACCACCAGCGGTCCAAGCCCAGGTCGGTCAGGCCGCGATGCCAGTCCAGCCGCCAGTGGCTCCGCCAGCCGGCAGCCACGACGCGACGAACGTGCACAGCCGACCCACTGCTGAACCTCAGACTGAACCGGCCGCCGATCAGTCACACGCCCAACTCCAGACCGCCGGCCCAGCGCAGCCTGCGCCAGCCCAGCCCATGCCGGCCCGGGAGGCCCTGGCCCAGCCCGTGCCAGCCCAGCCCGGGCCAGCCCAGCCCGGCCCAGCCCAGCCCGGCCCAGCCCAGCCCGGGCCAGCCCAGCCCGGGCCAGCCCAGCCTGGGCCAGGACAACAGCCGTCCGCTGGGCCGAAAGCCCCCAGCTCTGACGCGCCGAACATGCAAGCCTGGCCAGCGCCGATGCCCGCACCAATCAGCCCGGCCCCGGCCGGCGATCAAGCCGCTGCCGCGTCGGTCGAAGCTGTCCCGACAAGTCCTCATCCGGCGCCACTGACTTCGTCGCAGCCGCAGGCCGACGCGTCGGTGACCACCGGACCGCAGGCCGCACCGATGGCGTCGATGGCCCCCGCCGCTGCACCAGTCGCACCCAGCCACCCGGCGCCAGCTGACCAGGCAGCCGCGGCAGCCCCCGGACCCGGTCATCCGGCGGCCCCAACCGCACAAACTCCGCAAACCGCGCCGATCGATCGCTCTGGCCTGCACGCCCAGCCCGCCACAGGCCAACCCGATCCCGGCTCCGCCGCAGGCCAGCACGCTCCCAGCCAGCATGCTCCGGGCCAGCACGCTCCCAGCCAGCCGACCACCGATCAGCCCGCGACTGCACCGCCCACGACGCCCATTGCGGCCCAGCCGCACCCGGCCGCCCAGCCGCACCCGGCCGTCTCGCCACACCCGGTCGCCCGGCACGCCCAGTCCGTGCCGTCATCCAGCCTGCCACCGGCCATGCCAGCCACACCGGCCGCGCCAATCGTGCCAGCCATACCGGCCGTGCCAGTCGTGCCTGGCCAGCCAACCGACGACCCGGCTCGACAGGCCCCAGCCGTACTGAGTCAGCCAGCCGCAGCCGCGCCAGCACCCGCCCGGCCAGAGGCGGCACCCGCCCCGCAGGCCCCAGCGGCCGAACTCGCACCATCCGAGCCGGCTTCGACCCAGCACGTCGCCGACCCCTCCTCGGCCCCCTACGGCCAGCCAGCACCGTTCCAGACCCCGGGGGCGCCCCACGCAGCGCCGCCCCACGCAGCGCCGCCTCACCCAGCGCCGCCCCACCCAGCGTTGCCGAACCTGGCGACCCCGAACCCAGAGCCACCCCACTCCGAGCCGACGCACCAGGCTCACCCGCACCAGGCTCAGCCCCACCAGGGCGGCATCTCCGACCCGACCACCCCGGCGCACCCGACCTCGGCGTCCGACCAACCGGTCCCGTCCTGGTCACCGCAAAACCACCCGCAGAACGAGTCCCATCCCCAGCCTCATGCCGAGCCCCCCTCAGCCGAGCCCCCCTCAGCCGAGCCCCTCTCAGCCGAGCCCCCGCCAGCCCAGCCCGCGCCCACAACGGCCGGACAGGGCCAGCCGCTCCGGTACGGGCCGTTCATCCCGGACGAGTCCGCCGTCCTCTCATCGAACGGCTCAGGCCTGGTGAACGGTATCTCGACGGCCCCGTACAACGGCATCTCACCGCCGCCGCTCAACGGCATCGCACCAGTGCCGCTCAATGGCTTCGCCTCGCACCACCCGCCGACCGTCCAGCTCCCGCTGCCGACCGAGCCCCCGCCGACCGAGCCCCCGCCGATCGAAGCCACCCGGCCGATCGAAGCCACCCGGCCAGTCAACGTCACCCCGCCAGTCGACACCGCCCCGGCCGCACCGCCTGCTCCGTGGCCCATTCCACTTGAGCCCCAAACGGCCGCCACCGCCCAACCCGTCCCCCAAGCCGACTCGATCCCGTCATCAGAACCAGCCGCGCCGCCCCGCCGCCGCCGCTCCACCAAGCGCCGCCTGCCGACCCAGAAGATCTTCTCCGACCTGGCCGCTCAGGCCGCGATCCCAGCCGCCGCCTACGCGATCGGCGAGGACGTGGACGGCGCGATGTGCCTGGTCCGCACCGACGAAGGCTTCGAGGTGTTCAACTCCATGGCGGGTTCGCGCCACGAAGTGAGGCTCTTCCAGGACGAGGAGTCGGCGTACTTCTACCTGTTCGGAGTCCTAGTCGCCGACGCGGTCAGGACCGGCGCATTGGCTCCCCGCGACTGACCCGACCGGGCCGGAGCGTCGGCGCGCCAACCCTGGCTCGCGGACGCGATGATTAGACCCATGAATAAGCCGAACACGATCCCGCTCACCGGAGCGCAGTACCAGATTCAGGCCGGCAGCTACCGAGCCACCCTGACCGAGCTAGGCGCCGGGCTGCGCCAGCTCAGTCACGAGGGCAGGCCGCTGATCACCGAGTTCGAGCAGGACCAGCTGCCGCCGCACGGCGCCGGCCAGTTGCTCGCGCCCTGGCCGAACCGGATCGATGGCGGCAAGTACTCCTTCGGCGGACGATCGTTCCAGCTCGACCACAGCGAGCCCGCGCGCGGCAACGCGATCCACGGCCTGACCCGCTGGGCCAACTGGAAGCCTGGCGCCCACATCGCCGATGAGATCACGCTGATCCACGTGCTGCTCGGCCGGCCAGGCTACCCGTTCTGCCTAGAATTGTCGGCCAACTACCGGTTGCACGAATCGGACGGCCTGACCATCTCGATCACAGCCACGAACACCGGCTCCACCCCCGCCCCCTACGGCACCGGCTGTCATCCGTATGTCACCACGGGCGCGGCCACGATCGACGGCTGCGAGCTTGAGCTGCCGGCCGCGCAGTGGCTGTCTGCCGACAATCGCGGCATCCCGACCGGCGCGCCGAAGGATGTAACCGGCTCCCAGTTCGACTTCCGCACGCCCAGGCCGATAGCCGACACCGAACTCGATCACGCCCTCACCGGCCTGGTCAGGGACGAGTCGGGCCGGGCCTGGACGCACCTGTCCGACGACGAATTGTCGCTAGCTCTCTGGACGGGCCCCGGCTACGACTGGCTTCAGGTCTTCACCGGCGATGCGCTCGAACCCGAGCACCGGCGCCGCGCGCTGGCGATCGAGCCGATGACCTGCCCGCCGAATGCGTTCGTCACCGGAGATGACCTGCTGACGCTTGCCCCAGCCGACAGTGTTACTCACTCCTGGGGGATAAAAGTACTTTAAAAGATTTAGCCCATTATTTAGAAAATTTTGCCGGGGTCTTTAGCAGTTCGGCAATGCGCTCTAGATCCTCGGGAGTATCAAGATCGTCCGGGCGGCCGACGTCTCCGCATTCGACCAACGTGATCAGGTCCCGATGCGCCTGCAGGAACCCCCGCGCCCCGAGGTCAGCCTCGGCGGCAGCGGCCACGTCAGCCCAGTAGCGCCGTGCGAACAGCACCGGGTTGCGCCGCTTGCCGTCATAACTCGCCGCGACCAGCCCGGCGCCTGCGCCCTGACGAAAGGAGTCGATCAGCCGGGTGACCGCCTCGAAGCCGATCAGGGGCTGGTCAACGAGCGCAACGACCACGGCATCTCCGCTGTCGGGCCGGTCGCCAAGCGCGGCCAGACCGGCCCGCAGCGACGACCCCATCCCCGTAGCCCAGTCCGGGTTACGCACGGTCTGGACACCTGGGAGCTCGAGTTCGACGGCGCCGGTGACCATGAACACCGGGTCGGTCCCGCCGTCCCGAAGCAACTCGACCCCTCGAGAAGCAAGAGTCGTGCCGCCGATCGCGACCAGCGCCTTAGGGCGACCGAGTCTGCGCCCGGCGCCGGCCGCCAGCAGCAACCCAGCTACTCCTGAGCCTGGGCCGGCCTCTGCTCCCGATCTCTTAGCGGAAGACTTCGCGTCAAATAGCATCTCAAAGTCTTCACCTTGCGAGAACTCTCCGGTCACGCGCGTACGTCAGCGTCGCCGAGGGCAGGAGCGTCCGCCCCGCTCGCCTGCGGGTGGTGGATCCGCCCGTTGGTCACGGTCAGCGGCTGCCCGGAGCCGCCCCACCGGAGCTGAATCAGCTCGGCCGCGATCGCGACCGCAGTCTCTTCTGGGGTCCTAGCCCCGAGATCGAGCCCGACCGGTGACCTGAGCCGAGCCAGCTCGGACTCGGACATGCCGACCTCGCGCAGCCGGTCAAGCCGGTCGTCGTGGGTGCGCCGGCTGCCCATCGCCCCGATATAGGCGGCAGGAACTCGGAGCGCCACCTCAAGTACCGGCACGTCGAACTTCGGATCGTGGGTGAGTACGCAGATGACGGTGCGCTCGTCGGTGGTGATCCCGGCCAGGTACCGGTGCGGCCAGTCGGTCACGACCTCATCGGCCTCGGGGAACCGCGCGCTGGTCGCGAAGACCGGCCTGGCGTCGCATACGGTCACCCGGTAGCCAAGGAACTTGCCGATCCTCGCCACGGCCGCGGCGAAGTCGATCGCGCCGAACACCAGCATCCGCGGCGGGGGCGCGAACGACTGGACGAAGACCGACAGGTCATCAAGCCGCCGCTCGCCGTCCGGGCCGTATCTGCGCACGCCGGTGAGGCCCTGCGCGAGCATGCCGCGCGCATCGTCGTCGACCGCCTGATCCAGCCGGTCGCCCGACCCGAGCGACTCGCCAGCAGGGGCGAACTCCCCCGTCGCACGCTCATGCCCAGCGGGCCAGATGATCCGCCGGGCGCCGACCCGGCCAGGCCCGGCGATCACCGTCGAGACCGCGACCGGCTGGCGCTCCCTGACTGCCGCTGCGATCTCGCCGAACTCCGGGTAACTGTCCTTGCCGATCCGCTCGACGAAGATGTCGATGATTCCGCCGCAGGTCAGACCCACGCTGAAGGCCGTATCGTCGCTCACGCCATACCGCTGCAGCACACCCTGCCCGCTGGCCAGGACCTCGCCGGACAGCTCATACACCGCGCCCTCGACACAGCCACCGGACACGCTCCCGACGACCTGGCCATCGCCGGAGACGGCAAGCGCGGCGCCAGGCTCCCTCGGCGCGCTGCTGAACGTCTGCACGACTGTGGCCAGCCCGAACGTCTCCCCGGCATCCCACCACCGGCCGATCTGGTCGAGGATGTCACGCACGATCGGTCACCTCAGGCCCCTCGAACTCATCCGATACCCCCCACAGTACGACGCCGTACCCCGCTCCACCGCAGCCAGATAACGGATGGGTTAATCACCCAGGGCCGGATATATTCCCGCCGGCATCGCCGCTTAACCCAGCCCCCCGCCCCAAGAAGTTAGGTTAGCCTAAGCTAAGTTGTCCGGAGCCAACCACAACGCCGACCCGGTGGGGACTACGACGAATGACTGCCTCGATCAGACCACGTGCGCTTGCGAGCCGCATCGTCGCGGGTTTCGCCAGCATCGCCCTGACAGGTTTGCTCCTGACCGCCTGCGGCGGCTCGTCGGCCGGGTCGGACAACTCGATCACGCTTTTCAACGGCCAGCACGAGCAGACCACCAACGAACTGGTCGCCGCGTTCGAGAAGGCGACCGGAATTCACGTCAACGTGCGCAGCGCCGACGAGGACGAACTGGCCAGCCAGATCGCCTTGCAGGGCCAGAACTCCCCCGCCGACGTGTTCTTTACCGAGAATTCGCCGCCGCTTGAATTCCTCTCGGAAAAGCACCTGCTATCCGCGGTGCCGAGTTCGGTGTTCGGCGCGATTCCGTCGCAATACAGCTCACCGCAGAAGGACTGGATGGCGGTGTCGGGGCGGGTCAGCGTGCTGGTGTACGACCCGTCGCTGATTCCGGCCAGTCAGCTGCCAACCTCGATCATGGCTCTGGCCGATCCCAAGTACAAAGGCAAGCTCGCGCTGGCACCAGGCGAGACCGACTTCCAGCCGATCGTCACCTCCGTGCTGCGCGCCTACGGCGAGGCCAAGACACTGACGTGGCTCAAGGCGATCAAGGCCAACGCGGCCGGCCACACGCTGCCGGACAATGAAGTGCTCGTGTCCGACGTCAACCGCGGCCAGGTCGCATTCGGCGTGATCAACCAGTACTACTGGTACCGGCTGCGCTCCGAGATCGGCGCGTCGGCGACGCACTCCCAGATCACTCACCTCGCGCCGCACGACCCCGGCTACGTGATCGACGTCTCCGGTGCGGCCGTGCTCAAGTCGAGCAAGCACCAGGCCGACGCGCGGCGATTCCTCGCCTTCCTGGCCAGCAAAAAGGGCCAGGAGATCATCGCGCATTCGAGCAGCTATGAGTACCCGCTGCTGGCCGGGGTAAAGGCATATCCGGCTGAGACGCCGTTCGATCAGCTGCAGCCGAATCCGATCAACATCGATCAGCTCGGCGATGGGTCGACGGCTATCAAACTGCTACAGCGGGTAGGCCTGCTGTGATCTACCCACTTGCTTGGAGTCAATGATGACGTCACAGCTCGCGACCAGTGCGCGCGAGCAGCTTGAGGCTCGCGACCACGTCGCCGCGGCACCGCGATCCTGGCGGTCGCGGCGGCGTCGGCGCCCGGTCGTGCTGCTCACCTGCGCCGCGCTGGTAACGGCGGCGCTGCTCCTGCCCCTGGTCTTCTTGCTGATCGAGGCCAGGGGCGCCGGCGTTTCGACCATGGAGCACCTGATCTTCCGGCCGCTGACCGGCGAGCTGCTCTGGAACACGGTCCGGCTGACCGTCGCCGTCACAGCGCTATCCGCGGTCATCGGAACCGCGGCGGCTTGGTGCACCGAACGGACCGACCTGCCCGGCCGGAGCTGGTGGGCGGTGCTCGTGGTGGTGCCGCTCGCGATCCCTGACTTCGTGGTGAGCTTCGGCTGGTACTCGCTCTGGACCTGGATGCACGGGTTCAGGGGCGCGGTGATCGTGCTCACGCTCGCCGTCTACCCGCTGGTCTACCTGCCGGTCGCGGCCAGCCTGCGCAGCGCCGACCCTGGTCAAGAGGAGGTAGCCCGCAGCCTCGGCAACGGCCGGGTGCGCACGTTCGTGCGGATCACGCTGGCGCAGGCCCGCGGTGCGATCCTTGGCGGCTGCCTGCTGGTCGCGCTGGTACTGCTAGCCGAATACGGAGCGTTCGAGATCCTCGGCTACCAGACCTTCACCACCGAGATCTTCCCCGAGTTCAACTCACTGAACGGGTTCGCGGCCGCGTGCGCGCTCTCCCTGGTGCTGGTGCTGCTCAGCCTGCTCGTGCTGGCCGGCGAGGGCATGGCGCGCGGTCGGGGCAGCGTGGCCCGGTCGGGGCCGCTCGCCCAGCGCAAGGCGCCGCCGCACCGGCTCGGCCCCGCGCGCTGGCCGGTGCTAGCCGGATTCGCCGCGCTGGTGCTGCTCGCGCTCGGCGTGCCGGTCGGCGCCAGCCTGTACTGGATGTTCAGCCGCACCGCGCCCGCGATCACCAGCGGCGTACCGCTCCTCACAGCCGCTGCGGCTACAGCTGGCTACGGCGCGCTGGCGGCCGCGGTAGCTACCGTGGCGACGCTGCCGGTCGCGCTGCTGGCGGTGCGGCACACCGGCCGGATCAGGCAGTTCCTTGAGCGGAGCAGCTACCTGGTGCTGGCAATGCCTGGCATCGTGATCGCGTTCGCGCTGACCTATTTCGTGGAGATCTACGCCCACGGGATCGGCTACGGCACCTCGACGCTTTTGATCATCTGCTACTCGATCATGTTCTTCCCGCTCTCGCTGGTCGGGGTCAAGGCCTCGCTGGCCAGGGCGCCGGTCAAGCTCGATGAGATGGCGAGGTCGCTCGGCGTAGGCCAGGTGGCCGTCCTGTGGCGGATCACGCTCAGGCTTGCAGGCCCTGGCCTGATGGCAGCTTTCTGCCTGGTATTTTTGTCCGTTGTTACCGAACTAACGGCAACATTGCTGCTTATCCCCACCGGAGTACAGACGCTCGCCACGCAATTCTGGGTGTACCAGACAAACCTTTCCTATGGCCAGGCCGCCCCGTTCGCGCTGGTCATGATCGGCGTGGCGGCCGTGCCGAGTTACGTGCTCGGCCGGTTCTTCAACCGCACGGCGAGCAGGGCGCGGACAACCCGATGATGAAAGATCTTTCGCGCGGGTCGAAGGGGGTAGCCCCCCTTCGGGCAAAAATAGTCATTTCCGGGCTCTATAAGGCATTCGGCAGCCACTGCGTGCTCACCAGCCTCGACCTGGACGTGCCGGCCGGCTCGATCACCGCCATTCTGGGGCCTTCGGGCAGCGGCAAGACGACGTTGCTGCGGATCCTGGCCGGCTTCGAGCAGGCCGACGCCGGCTCGGTGCGGATCGGGGACGTGGTCGTCGACGGAGACGGCACGCACGTCGCGCCCGAGCGGCGCCGGATCGGCTACGTGCCGCAGGAAGGCAGCCTGTTCCCGCACCTGAACGTGGCCGCCAACGTCGGGTTCGGGCTGCCATCCAAGCAGCGGTCGAGCGGTCAGATCGCCGACCTGCTCGACGCCGTCGGCCTCACCGACCTGGGCAAGCGCTATCCGCACGAGCTGTCCGGCGGTCAGCAGCAGCGGGTGGCGCTGGCCCGCGCTCTGGCGATCCGGCCCGACGTGGTGCTGCTGGACGAGCCGTTCGCCTCGCTGGACGCGCACCTGCGGGCCAGCATCAGGACCGACGTGCAGCAGATCTTCCGCGCCGCCGGGACGACAGCCGTGCTGGTCACCCACGACCAGGACGAGGCGCTCGCGATCGCCGACCGGGTGGCCGTGCTGCGGGACGGCCAGATCGCGCAGTACTCGGCGCCGGCCGAACTGTACTCCCGGCCGGTCGACTCCGCGCTGGCCCGATTCGTCGGCGACGCCAACCTGCTCGACGGCATCCGTCGAGACGGACTCGTCGACACTGTGCTTGGCCGGTTGCCGGTCGAATCGGCTCAAGGGGACGCCGGACCCGGTCCCGGCCCGGTCACCGTGCTGATCCGGCCCGAGCATATTGAACTGCTAGCGACAGACAGCACTGACGGGGCGGACCCGGTCGGCCGGGTGATCGAGTCCGAGTACTACGGCCACGACGCCGTGCTGCGGATCAAGCTCGAATCAGCCGAAGGCGAGCCGATCGTCGTGCGCACCACCGGCGACCATCAGCTTCCGGCCGGGTCGCTGGTCGTGTTGCGGGCCAGAGGGCCAGTACTCACCTGGCCCGCTGACCCCCGTGCTTAACGATGCTGCTAGCCGATGCCGCGCAGCACCAGCGCGGTGTCGAGAGCGGCGATCACTGCCTCCCAGCCCTTGTCTTCCTTGCTGTCGGCGCCCCCGCTTCGCTCGATCGCCTGCTCGATCGTGTCGCAGGTCAGCACTCCGTTGCCGACCGGGGTGCCGGTGTCAAGCGCCACCCGGGCCAGCCCGTAGGTGACCGCATCACAGACGTAGTCGAAGTGCGGGGTGCCGCCCCTGATCACGGCGCCGAGGCACGCCACCGCGTCGTGCTTGCGGGCCAGCGCGGCGGCGACCACCGGCAACTCGACCGCCCCGGCTACCCGCACCAGGGACGGCGAGTCAATGCCGCACGCTTTCGCCGCCGCCAGCGCCCGGTTCACCAGGGCGTCGGTGATCGCCGCGTTCCACCTGGTGGCCACGATGGCCACGGTCAGGCCGGCGGCCGCGACCGGCTCGGCGTCGGGCCGGCCGGTCCCGCTCACCGGTTGCCTGCCCCGTTGCCAGCCGACCCGTTGCCAGTCGACCCGTTGCCAGTCGACGCTGGCTCGCCGGCCCCCGTGGTGGTGGCAGATTCGGTCAGCTCGATCAGGTGGCCAAGCCGGTCTCGCTTGGCGATCAGGTACCGCAGGTTGTGCGGCGTCGCGCTAACCGGCAACGAGACGGTGCCGGTCACGTCAAGGCCGAAGTCGGCCAGCCCCTTGATCTTGTCCGGGTTGTTGGTGAGCAGCCGCAGCGAGCTGACCCCGAGGTCGGCGAGCATCTGCGCGCCGGTCGAGTACTCGCGTGCGTCAACCGGGAAGCCGAGTTCGGTGTTGGCGTCGACGGTATCGGCCCCGGCGTCCTGCAGCTGGTACGCCCGCAGCTTGCTGAGCAGGCCGATCCCCCGGCCCTCGTGCCCGCGCAGGTAAAGCACGATGCCCGCGCCCTCGGCGGCGATGGCGGCCATCGCGGCGTTCAGCTGGGTACCGCAGTCACACCGTTGCGAGCCGAGCACGTCGCCGGTGAGGCACTCAGAGTGCATCCGCACCAGCACGTCGGGCCGTGATGGATCGCCGACCGCGCCGTGTTTGCCAGCACCGGTACGGTCGGCGGACGGCAGTCCGCCGACCGTACCTACATCGCCGAGCACGAGCGCGACGTGCTCGGTGCCGTCCAGGTTGTTGAGATAGCCGACCGCGGTCCAGTGCCCGTACTCGTTGGGCACCATGGTCTGGACCACCCGGGTGACCATCTGCTCGCAGTGCCGCCGGTACTCGATCAGCTGCGCGATCGAGATCAGCGGCAGTCCGTGTTCGTCGGCGAACGCGCGTAGCCCTGGCAGCCTGGTCATCGTCCCGTCATCGTTGACCACCTCGGCGAGAACTCCGGCGGGCGACAGCCCGGCCAGCCGGGCCAGGTCGACCGCCGCCTCGGTGTGACCGGGCCGGCGAAGCACGCCGCCCGGCATGTAGCGGAGCGGGAAAACGTGACCTGGCCGCACCAGCTCGTAAGGCTCGGTCGCCGAGTCGACCAGTCGCCGTACCGTCTTGCTCCGGTCGGCGGCCGAGATCCCGGTGGTCACGCCATCGCGGGCGTCCACGCTGACCGTGAACGCGGTCCGCATCCGCTCGTTGTTCTGCGTGGTCATCAGCGGCAACTGGAGCCGGTCAAGCTCCTCGCCCAGCATCGGCACGCAGATGACCCCGCTGGTGTGCCTGATCATGAACGCCAGCAGCGCAGGAGTCGCCTTGCCGGCCGCGAAGATGATGTCGCCTTCGTTCTCCCGGTCGGCGTCATCGACCACCACGACGGCCCGTCCGGCCGCGATCTCCGCAACCGCGCGCTCCACCTCATCGAGCTGGACGCCGTCGACCACCGCCTGGCCTGGCCCGGTCATCGGGCATCCCTCGCCATCAGCCGCTCGACGTATTTGGCGATCACGTCGACCTCGATGTTCACCACGGCGCCGACTGCGCTGTGGCCGAGCGTGGTCCGCGCCAGGGTTTCCGGGATCAGGCTGACCTCGAACCAGCTGCCGCCATCATCGTCGAACACAGAATCACCGAGTTCGGAAACCGTAAGGCTGACACCGTCGACGGCCACCGAGCCCTTCTTCGCTATATAGCGCATGAGCGCCGGCATAGTAGAGATTCGCAAGACATGCCAGCGATCGGCCGGCCGGCTTTCGATCACCACGCCGGTGCCGTCGACATGACCCTGGACGATGTGGCCGTCAAGCCGTCCGCCAGCGGCGACTGGGCGCTCGAGGTTGACCGGGCGGCCTGGCGCCAGGCCGCCGAGGCTGGTCCTGGCCAGCGTCTCGCCCATCACGTCAGCGGTGAACTCACCCTCGGCCAGGCTCGTCACGGTCACGCACACGCCGTTGACAGCGATCGAACTACCTTGGGCGACGCCAGTCGTGGCGAGCGTGCCGCGCACGGCCAGCTTGGCTGAATCGCCCAGCCGGTCGATGCCAGTGACCTCGCCGAGTTCTTCTACGATTCCGGTGAACATCTGCGCCTCTCCTCGAAACCTGTCCTGTCCTTCAGGCTCCGGGGATGCGCGATGAGACGCGCTATCGCGGCCCAAGGCGACCGCCGAAACGGGCGCGCCGCCGGGTGAGATCCCACCTTCTGGACCTTCCGGCGTGGCCTGCGAGCGTGCTACCTCCCATCCGGACTTTTACCGTCGGTACCGGAATTCCACCGGTTCAACCGGCCGATGGCCTCGGCCGGGTCGCGGACTATCACCGCCGGTTCGGAGTTTCACCGACCCCGGAGCACGCATAACAGCTCTTACCAGTATGCCATGCCCGATGCGGGTCCTTGAGATGGGCGGCGGGCGGACGGTGTGGCATTACGCCCGCCCGCCACCGGTCCTAAGCCGGCGCGGCGCGACTGGTCATGCCTGGCGCGGCGCACCGCGGCGTGACAGGACATCGACGCCTGCTGCCGCTAGCAGTACCGCGGCGACCACGACATCAATCCACTCGCTCGACACGCCTAGCAAGTAGAGGCCGTTGTAGATGCCACCGATCACCAGGCCGCCGAGTACACCGTGGATGGTCTTGCCCCGGCCGCCGAAGAGACTGGTGCCACCGATGACGGCGGCGGCGATCGCGAGCAGCACGTAGCTGTTGGCGGACTTGATGATGTTGGTGGTCAGCGAGACCTGCCAGGAAGCGAACAGGACGCCAGCGATTCCGGAGGTCAGGCCGGCGAGAACGAAACCCAAGGTTCGGACGCCGGGCAAGCTGACTCCGGCTCGGCGGGCCGCCTCGGGGTTGCCGCCGATGGCGTACACATAGCGGCCGAAGCGGGTTCGCTGTAGCAGGACCGTCCAGCCAGCGAGCACGACCAGGACGATCACGATGATGTAGGGAACTCCCTCGATCGTCCCGGAGTGGGCTCGGTTGACGTTGCAGATGGCGACGAGCGCGACTCCCGCCACCGCCATGAGAACGATCTTCATCGCGGTGAGGCTGCGCGGCGGAGTCTCCAGGCCGTGGCGGCGCCTGCGGGCGGCCTGCGTCCAGAGCCCGGTGCCAGCGGCTCCGACCAGGACGACGAGCAAAACCCAGCTGGTCACCGGGCCGATCTGTCCCCAGAAGATGTCATAGAGGACCACCTCGTTGGTGAACCGGGAGTTGCCGATCCCGGCCAGCGACCCGCCGAGGACGATGATCGACACTCCCTCCAGGATCAGCAACCCGCCGAGAGTGACTATGAACGAGGGCATCTTGAGCCGGGCCACGAGTGTGCCCTGAATGGCGCCCCAGGCGGAGCAGGCGAGCAAGGCCGCTATGATCGCCGCCCACCACGGCCAGTTCGCGCCGTTTGGCTGCACAAGCTCGACGACCACGACGCTGCCAAGCACCATGACCAGGCCAACGGAGAGGTCAACCTCCGCCAGGAGCAGCACGAAGATCTCGGCCATCGCCAGCACCATGTACACGGTGCTCTGCTCGAAGAGGTTGACCAGGTTCTGCGGCGACAGGAACTTCGAGTTCGTGATCTGGAAGCTGATGGCGACCACCACGATGGCCATGACCACGGGCAGTACACCGCTGTTGCCGCTGCGAACCCGGAGCCACCAGGCCCTGGCGTACTGGCCAAGCGACTGAGCGACGAGTTCGGGCGGGACGTCAGTCTCGGCGACCTCAGGGGCGGCGGTGAGGTCAATCGCCATCCCGGCGTCCTGCGTCGCGCTCTCTTCCGAATCCGTCGTCACAGGGATGTCAGACACGGGTCACGCTCCCACCTCCGCGCCGTGACAGCACGTCAACCATCACTGCTCCCAGGAGCACACCTCCGGGCACGATGTATGCCAGCGGCGTGGACAGTTCTCCCAGGTTGAGAAGGGACACGCCGTAGGCTATGCCGCCGATGAGCAAGCCGCCGAGAACACCGTGGATCGCCTTGCCCCGGCCGCCGAAGAGGCTGACGCCGCCGATGACGGCAGCGGCCACCGCGTACAGGACGAGTTGGCCGGGGTCGGCCGTGTTAGTGCTGTACTCACCGAAGAAGAAGGAGCCGAGCAGAATTCCGCCGAGACCGGCGGTCGCGGAGCACAACGCGAAGGCCCAGGTACGGATACCAGCGAGGCTGACGCCGGCTCGGCGGGCCGCTTCTGGATTGCCTCCGATGGCATAGAGATAGCGACCGAATCGGGTCCGCTGGAGCACGAGCGTCCAACCGCCGAGGACGGCCAGGACGATCGGGATCACCCAGGGAATCCCCTCGATCGCCACCAGTGCCCTTCCGCGGTTGATCGAGCAGATCAGTACCACTGCCACCCCGACCAGCGCCACCAGCCCGATTCTGATTATCGTCAGGCTGACCGGAGGAGCCGCCAGGCCCTGGCGTCGCCTCGCGGCCGCGCGCAGCCAGAGCATCGCGCCCGCGATCGCGACCACCACCGCGAGGCCGACCCAGCCGACGACGGGGGCGATCAGCCCCTGGACCATGTCGTAGATGACGCGCTGGTTGGAGTCCGTAGAGCTGACGCTTACCGAGCCATCGGCTCCGCCGAGCATGACGATGAGAATCCCCGAGAACAGAAGAAACCCGCCCAAGGTCACGACGAACGACGGGATCTTGAGCCGAGCAGTCAATGTCCCCTGGAGGGCACCGATGACACCGCAGGCAACGAGCGCGGCGAGCACCGCTGCCCACCACGGCCAGCCCGGCCCGGGCTGCTGGACGAGCTTGAAGGCGATCACTCCGCCGATCATCGCTACCGCGCCGACCGAGAGGTCGATCTCTCCGAGTAGAAGCACCACCGTCTCGGCCACCGCCAGCACCATGTACACGGTGCTCAGCCCGAAGACGTAGACGAGGTTGCTCGGACGCAGGAAGGCGTGCTCGGGGGTGATGATCTCGAAGACGACGGCGACCAGCACCATGGCCAAGATGACAGGCAGGACACCGCTGTTGCCGCTGCGGACACCGGCCCATGAGGCCCGCACGTACCGGCCGAGCGACTGGGAGACGTACTCGGGCGGGACAAGGGCCGCTGCGGCCTGGGTGGCGTCGGGCGCCGCGGTTGGGGTCTGGGCGGGGTCCGCGGTCACAGGGCTCTCCCGGTCAAGGCCATAGACTCAGCCCTCGCTACTGGCAGATCCGGCCGGCTCGAACGGCCGCCCGCTGAAGCTGCCCGTCGTCATGTACTCGACCACGCTTTGCCGGTCGAAGTCGGACGCCGGCCCTTGTGCCACCATTCTTCCCAGGTACAGTACCGCGATCCGGTCGGCGATCTCGAAGACGTCGTTCAGGTTGTGGGAGATCACCATCACCGCCAGCCCGCGGTCCCTGAGCCGCTTGACCAGGTCAAGCACGGTCCGGGTCTGTACCACCCCGAGCGCGGCGGTGGGCTCGTCCAGCAGAACCAGCTTGGAGTTCCACATCACCGCCTTGGCCACCGCCACGGCCTGCCGCTGACCTCCGGATAGAGATGCCACTGGCTGCCGGATCGAACGGACCGTGGTCACGTGGAGCGTGCTGAGGGTCTCGGCCGCCTCACCTTCCATCGAGTCCTCGTCGAGCAGGCCGCGACGCAGGCGCTCCCGGCCGAGAAACATGTTCTGGACGATGTCCAGGTTGTCGGCCAGCGCCAGATCCTGGTAGACGGTCTCGATCCCCAGCGCTGAGGCGTCTCTGGTGCTGCGGATGTGTACCGGTCGTCCCTCGAAGTAGACCTGACCATGATCTGGCTGGTGCACGCCGGCGATGGTGCGGGTGAGCACCGACTTACCGGCGCCGTTGTCACCGCACAGGCCGGTCACCTGGCCAGCGGGCAGGTCCAGGTCCACGCCGTAGAGCGCCTGGACGGGTCCGAAATGTTTGTCGATGCCCCGCAGCTTCAGCAGAGGTTCTGCCTCTTCGCTGCCGCGACTCGCGCCCTCCAGGGCGTCATTAATCTCAGTCATCGTGAAGACTCGTCCGTCGCCTTGCCTAGGTTGGGCTCTCGCCGCTCCAGCATCCCGGCACCGCAGAGCATAGTTGTGCTCCTCCATTCCCGCCTTTGAGCCCGTCCGGGGTTCTCACCGTCCGCCCGAGAGCGGACGGTGAGAACCCGTTGGGATCTTTCAGGTCAGATGGGTTACTGGATCCCATCCTTGGTGCACAGAGTCGCACCCGCGATCGCGCAGATGGCCGAAGCGGGGTCGAAGCCGTCCTTGACGACCGTCGACTCCATGTTGGCCTCGTTCACCCACACCGGGGTCAGCAGGGACGCCGGCTCGGTGACGCTGGAGTCGGCCGGGTCAACGGTCTTCGCGTTCAGCAGGTCCGCCGGCGGCTTGTCGCCCGCCAGCAGGATCGTGGCCAGAGACACGGCGTCCTGTGCCTCCTTGTAAACGGCCTTGTAGACGGAACCGCACTGGTAACCCTCAAGGATCCAGGCCATGCCCTGAGCCGTGGCGTCCTGGCCGGTGGTCGGCACCTTGAAGGGCTTGATTCCGTCACCCTTGAGGTCGGTGATCACCGCATTGGCGAGCCCGTCGTTGGCCTCGATGGTGGCGTTGATCGTCTTGTGAGCGGTGAATTCCTGCTGGAAGATGGTGCCGCCCTTGGTGTTGTCCCAGCCGGGGGCGAAGTTCTCGCCTACCAGCTTGGCACCGGTACTGCTGGTCGCGCCGGCGTTGACCGACTTGGCTTCCTGACCCCAGACAACCTTGTTGTAACCCTCGGCAAACGAGATGGCGTTGGGGTCGGTGTCCTCGCCGCCATTCAGGACGAAGACCTGAGGCTTGGAGACCTTCCATGACGACAGGCAGGTATTGAAGCCCTGGCCGATCAGCTCGCCAACGAGTTCGTTGTTGAAGCTGACGTAGTAGGTGCTGGAGCCCTCGAAGATGGCGCGGTCGTAGGCGATCACGGTGACGCCCTTGGACTCGGCCAGCTTCGCGATCGCTACGCCGGTGGGGCCATCAAGCGGGGTCACGAGGAGGATCTTCGCACCCAGGTTGATGTCGGCGGTGGCGTCGTCGAGCTCGGTCGCGTCGCTGCCCTGCGCGTTGTCGATGCGGTACTGCGCCTGCGTGTATCCGGCGTCGGCAAAGGCGTCGTTCAGGTACGGCTGGTCGAAATCAACCCACCGCGTCGACGACGTCGTGTCGGGCAGGATCACTCCCACCTGCAGGCTGTTGTCACCCTTGGTTGCGAACTCCGTCAGCGGCTTGAACTGTGACATCGTCGACGCGATGTCAACGGAAAATGAGCTGATGCCCAAGCCCGCCGGAACCTTGTTCGAACCCTTTGCCGCCGATCCCGACCCCGTTCCCGACGACGAGTTCGACGAGCACGCCGCGGCCACTAGGCACACAGTCGCAGCCAGGCCAACCCAGCCCACTGCGCGGAAGCGACGAGACGTGCCGTGGCCGTGCGAACGGGAGGGCTGACCTCCACTTCTGTTACTCAGTCCCATCTGATCACCTCAGTTAACGTGCTTGACTCCGCAGCCCGTGTCTGCGAGAGCCAAGCGTTCACCCTGCTTGGCAGGTCAAACCCTAGGACTTAGCACGGAAACACGGCGTTAACGTTTGCCTGGCCCCGTTAATAAACCGTTAACATGCAAGGTCCGATTAGTCCGGTATAGGATAACTGACCCAGGCCGCGCAGAGAGCCGAAGAGGCCCAGCTAGTCAGATGCCAGCCGGTAGCCAGCTCGTGGCTGGGTCAGGATCAGCGGCGGTCCGCCATCATCTTCGAGCTTGGCGCGCAGCCTGCGCACGTAGACGCGGACGTACTCAGTCTCCGTCTCGTAGCCGTGACCCCATACCCGGCGCAACAGGTGCGCGTGGGTCAGGAGCTTGCCCCGGTTCGTGACGAGCTCTCTCAGCAGCGCGAACTCAGTCGGCGTCAGGTGCACCCGTTCGCTTTGCCTGAACACCTCCTCCTTGGCCAGGTCGATCCGCAGTTCGCCGATCACGATCAGCTGCGGCGGCATGTCGCTCGGCGCCTGCGGCCTGGTGCGGCGCAGCGTGGCGCTGATCCTGGCGAGCAGTTCTTCGATGCTGAACGGCTTGGTCATGTAGTCGTCCGCGCCCATATTGAGCGCCGTCACCTTGTCACGCTCGCCGCCCCGGGCCGACACGACGATGATCGCGACGCCTGACCGCTCGCGCATCTGCCTGCACAGCTCGAAGCCGTCAACCTCGGGCAGCATCAAATCGAGCAGCACGATGTCGGGCGCTTCGGTGTCCAGCAGTTGCAGCGCGCGTGATCCGTCGGCGGAGACCACGGTGTCGAATCCGCGCACGGCCAGGTTGGACCTGATGAGGTCGACGATGTTCAGATCGTCTTCGACTACGAGCGCGCGTGTCCTAGCGACGTGCTCGGCCACGCTCGACCGCCTCCTCCTCGATTGGCAGCGTGACGGCGAAGCTCGCTCCCGCCGCTGATGGCTTCACCTCGAGTCGGCCGCCGTGCGCGGTCACGATACCGCGCGTGATCGACAAGCCGAGACCTGCGCCTCCGGTCTTGCTGCGGCGCAACCGCCTCGGTTCGAAGGGCGCGACGGCGACGTCGGCCGGCAAGCCGACCCCCTCGTCGGCGACCGTGATCGACACCTGAGCGCGTCGGGCCGGCTCGGCCCGCACGACGACCTCGGTACCGGGCGGGTTATGGCCGATGGCGTTCGCTAGCAGGTTAACGAACACCTGCTCAAGCCGGTCGTGGTCGGCCCAGATCACCGGCAGGTCAGGCGCGCAGTCGATCTGCACCATGTGCCTTCCGTCCGGCGGCAGGCACGCCGCCGCCGCTTCCAGTACCAGCTTGATATCGCACCAGTCAGGCTGCAGCCGCAGGATGCCGAGTTCGATGGCGGAGAAATCGAGCAGGTCGTCAACAAGCCGGCCAAGCCGGGCCGACTCGGCCGCGATCCTGGTCAGGAAACGGTGCTGCGATTCGGCATCCCAGGTGACATCGGGCTGCAGCAGGCTGGAGGCGTAACCGCGGATAGCCGTCAGCGGCGTTCGCAGCTCGTGGCTGAGCCTGGACAAGAAGTCCCGCTGCAGCTCCTGTGACCGGCGCAGCGCCGTCGCTTCCTGCTGCGCGAGTGCGGTCTGCTCGCGTTCGAGCGCCAGCCTGAGCGAGTGGGCGGCGTCTTCGACCAGGACAGTTGCCGCCGCGGTCGGCGGTTCTGTACGCCAGCTGGCGAGCAGCGCGCTCCGCCCGCCGGCTGCGGTGAAGGTCACGGCGAGATTCTGCCGACCGTCATCGCAGCTGACCCATTGAGCCGTGCCGTGCTCCGCCCCGTCTGTCGCCGGCGGCGAGATCAGCCGGGCCGCACAGAGTTCGACCGCTTCCGCCCGGCCAGGACCGGCTGGCGAGGCGCTGCCGCGACATTGCGGTTCACCCCCGTCCGGGCAGGTCATCAACGTCACCTCGGAGGCCTGCAGCCCGCGGCACAGTGATTGAAGTGCCAGCGGTATCCCTTCGCTGACCGGGATGGGACCGGCCAGTATCTCGAGCACCTCCCTGATCGTCTCAAGCACCCGGTTGCGCTCGGTGACCTCGTTGAGCAACTGGTCTCGCTCGATCGCGCTCGCCGCATAGCCGGCGTAGACGGTAACCAGCTCAAGCTGGTCGCGCTCGGGCCGACCTGGCGTGGCACCGAACCCGGTGATGACGCCGGCCAGCCCGTCCCTCGTCAGCACGGGCACCGACCAGGAGCTCGCGATCCCGGTAACGGCCGCCAGCCCATTGATCAGCTTCCAGTCAGCCTGCGCGTTCTCGGCTATCACGGTCCGCTCGGTCGCGGCGGCCAGGCCAGCCGGACCGCCGCTGCTGCCGATCGGCAGCCTTTCCAGGCGGCTAAGCAGTGCGTCGGGCAGCCCAAGCGATGCCGCGCAGGCCAGCTCGCCGCCGACCGCGAGGTGCATGCACAACCGCTCGGATCCAAGCGCCGCGCCCAGCGCGGACAAGATCAGCGACAGGCTCGACGACGGATCGGCCGACACCAGCTTGCCGGTCAGGCCGTGCAACCTGGTGAGCTGGCGTCGGGCCGAGGAGTCGACTTCCTGACCGGATAGCAGCGCTATGACCTCGTCAGGGTGGACCGCCGCCGGGCTGACCTCAGCCACGATCTGGCCGTGCCTGAGTATCACTATCCGGCTGGCCATCCGGAACATCAGGTCAAGATCGTGAGTTGCGATCACCACCGTGGTCTGGTTCCGCACCTCAGCGATGAGTTCCTCGAACTGAATTGCGTGCTTGATGCTGAGCGATTTCGTCGGCTCGTCGAGCAGCAGCAGCGGTGGCCGGTCGGCCAACGCTCTGGCGATCGCCACGAGCTGGCGCTGCCCACCGGACAGTGACCGAATGCTGCGGGTAGTGTCAGTCAGCGGAATTCCGAGCCCGGACAGGACGGCCGACGCATCGGCGTGCAGCTTGACTTCGGAAAGCAGCTGGCGGCGACGCTCACGACCCAGCATCAAGTTCGATGCGATGTCGAGGTTGTCGCAGAGCGACAGGTCCTGCCAGACCACGCCGACGCCGCACCTCGCGACCGCGAGCGGATCAGCGGGCAGCGGCCGGCCGCGAAATAGAATCTCACCGCGCGAGGGCTTGATGTCGCCGCCGAGCGTACGCAGCAGGGTCGTCTTACCGACGCCGCTCTCCCCCGCCAGCGCGACGACCTCGCCCGGCATGATCTTGAGATCTACTCCGTCCAGCGCGCGCACCGATCCGAAGCTGACGCCCAGGCGTGACACCGTAACGAGAGGCTCAGCGGGCGTCCGGTCCGCCAGCTCGGTCGGCGGAACATTTGCCAGCGCCAAGTCAGGCAATGCGGTCATACCCACATTGTGCTACCTATCCCAAGGTCAGCGACCAGACCCGCCATCCCCAAGCAGCCAGACCAGCCCAACCGTAAGGAACCAGACCCACCCCAACAACATTCAGCGCCCAAGCGCCGACAGCGGCCTCCGAGGCCCGGAAAGGAACCGGACCACCCCAAACAACATTCAGCACCCGAACCCGGCAGGGACTCCGAGGATCGGAAAGGAACCAGACCCACCCCAACAACATTCGGCGCCCAAGCGCCGGCAGCGGCCTCCGGAAATCGGAACGGAACCGGACCCACCCCAAACTACATTCGGCGCCCAAGCGCCGGCGGGGGGCTCCGGGGGGTCGTCCCCCCGCGACAAAAAAATCAGGGCAGCTTCCAGTCCACTTCGGTGCCGCCAACTCGCTCCAGGGCGGTGCTGGCCTGGCTGAACGGCCGGGAGCCGAAGAAGCCGGAGTCGGCCGACATAGGGCTCGGGTGCGCCGATTCGATCCGCGGAATGTCGCCGAGCAGGGGCGCAAGATTGCGGGCGTCCCGGCCCCACAAGATCGCTACCAGCGGGCCCTGGCGGGCCGCGAGGGCCTTGATCGCCTGCTCGGTCACCGCTTCCCAGCCCTTGCCTCGATGCGAGCCTGGCTTGCCCGGCTGCACGGTCAGCACCCGGTTGAGCATCAGCACGCCCCGCTCGGTCCACGGGGTGAGGTCACCATTTGATGGTGTCGGATGGCCGAGATCCGCGGTGTACTCGCGGAAGATGTTCTGCAAGCTGCGCGGTACGGGCCGCACGTCCGGCGCGACCGAGAAGCTCAGCCCGACCGGATGCCCTGGCGTCGGGTACGGGTCCTGGCCGACGATCAGGACCCGGACGTCATCGAACGGCTGCTTGAAAGCGCGCAGCACATTCTCGCCGGAGGGCAGGTACGCCCGGCCGGCCGCAATCTCGGCCCGCAGGAAATCACCCGCCTCGGCGATCTTGCCGGCCACCGGCTCGAGCGCTCGCGCCCAGCCTGGATCGATGATTTCTTCGAGCGGGCGTCGGGTCACGGCAAATCACTGTAGTCCAATTCGTGCCTGCGGCACGGTCATCCGGACATGGAACCGATTGCTGCGGGGGATCCGGGGGGGTCGTCCCCCCGGGCCAGCACTGCGCGAGGCGATCCGGGACATCGTCCCCGGCCGGCACCGCTCCGGCTAGCCGGATACTTCTGCGATCCGCCTTCCAAGGAAGGCCCGCTCGGCCGGATTCTCGGTCAGCTCGTGCGCAGCCTGGTAGGCGCGCAGCGCCTCGGCCCGTCGCCCGAGTTGCCGCAGCAGGTCCGCCTTCGCGGCCGGGAGGTAGTGATAACCGTCCAGCCGCCCGTCCGCCTCAAGCCTGGCGAGATCGTCGAGCGCCGCCTGCGGCCCGCTGACCATGGAGGTCACCACGGCGCGGTTCAGCTCGACCACCGGTGACGGCCAGGCCACCAGCAACCGGTCGTACAGCATCAGCAACTGCGGCCAGTCCGTCGCCGCATAGCTCGGCGCCTCGCCGTGCACTGCCGCGATCGCGGCCTGCAGGGCGAACCGGCCAGGCCGGCCGCCGCAGCGCAGCGCCTCGGTCACCAGTTTGGCGCCCTCGCCGATCTGGGCGGTGTCCCACTGCGACCGATCCTGCTGTTCGAGCAGCAGCAGGTTGCCCGCCGCGTCCGTCCTGGTGCGCCGCCGGGCGTCGGTGATCAGCATCAGCGCGAGCAGCCCGGCCGCCTCCGGCTCATCTGGCATCAGCTGCCTCAGCACCCTGGCCAGCGAGATCGCCCGGTCCACCAGGTCATCACGTACCAGCGCGGGCCCGCTCGGCGCGGTGTGACCGGTCGTGAACACCAGATGCATGACGGTCAGCACGGCATCGAGCCGGTCAGGCAGTTCGGCGACATCCGGTACCCGGTACGCGATCCTGGCCGCCGAGATCTTCTTCTTCGCCCGGGTGACCCTGGCGGCCATGGTCGGCTCAGTCACCAGGAATGCCCGCGCGATGTCGCCGGTGGACAGTCCGCACACCAGCCGCAGCGTCAGCGCGACCTGAGCCTCCCTGGCCAGCGCCGGATGGCAGCAGGTGAAGATCAGCCGCAACCGGTCATCGGCAATCCCGCTGTCATCACCCGTCTCGCCGACACCAGCCTCGCCAGCCTCCGGCTCGTCGAGCTGGTCAGGAACTAGCAGCGGCAGCTTCGACCGCAGGGTCCGGTCCCGGCGTAGGCCATCGAGGGCCCGGTGCCTGGCCGCAGTGGTCAGCCATGCCGCTGGGTTACGCGGCACGCCCTGCTTAGCCCAGGCATCGAGCGCGGCGACGTAGGCGTCCTGCACGCATTCCTCGGCCGCGTCCAGGTCACGGGTGATCCGGGCGGTCGCCGCGAGCACGAAACCCCACTCGCGCCTGTGTGCCTCGGCGACGGCGGCGCGGATCGCGTTGCGATCGCGCGCCGACGCCGCCGTGCTGTCTGAGTTCAACGCAGGGCCACAAGCAAGCCAGTCACATACCCGAGGTGTCCATGATCGGACGGACCTCGACTCCGCCGAACCGAGCCGGGCAGAGCTTGGCGATCTCGATCGCGTGATCCAGATCGCGAGCCTCAATCAGGTAGAAACCGCCGAGCGCTTCCTTGGTCTCAGCGAACGGGCCGTCGGTCACGACATCGGCCCTCACCGACGTCGCGGTCGCGGTCGGCTCGAGCGCGTCGCCACCGATGATCTTGCTGCCGTGCTCACCGACCTGCTGGGCGAACCGGGTGTGCGCCTCGCCGACTTCCTTCCAAACCTCCGGGCCGCCGTTCGCGTAGCCGCTCTCGGCCTCGTAAATCAAGATCGCGTACTGAGCCATGATCATCTCCTTGAATTTCGGTTCTGTGCCCCCACGCCAGTTCCGACGAACGGGTTCGCCGCGATTCGACAACCCTCGCGGCGAATTTTCGCGGTCGTCAGGAACTAGCCCGCAACGGCCGCCGCGCCGGCCTGTGCCCGCAACTGCCTGATGGCCTTCACCGGGTCTTCGGAACCGAACACCGCCGTGCCGGCCACGAAAACGTCCGCGCCGGCCTCAGCGCAGCGTTCGATTGTCTCCTCGCTTACCCCGCCGTCGACCTGAAGCCAGATCTCACCGCCGTGCCTGGAAATCAGCTGGCGGGCCCTGGCTACCTTCGGCAGCACCAGGTCAAGGAAATGCTGCCCGCCGAACCCGGGCTCGACCGTCATCACCAGCAGCATGTCGACTTCACCGAGCAGGTCGGCGTAAGGCTCCACCGGCGTCGCCGGGTTAAACGCCAGCCCCGCCCGGGCGCCGGCCGACTTGATCATCCGCAGCGTCCTCACCGGCGCTGCCACCGCCTCGACGTGAACCGTCACATTCTGAACGCCCGCCTGCGCGTATTCCGGCGCCCAGTGATCGGGATCTGAGATCATCAGATGGCAGTCAAGCGGCACGCTTGTGTGCTTGAGAAGCGCGGTGACGACGGGCAGGCCGATCGTCAGATTCGGAACGAAATGCCCATCCATCACGTCGACGTGAAGCCAGTCAGCGACCTCGGCGACAGTGGCCACCTCTTCGGCAAGCCTGGCGTAGTCGGCGGCGAGGATGCTCGGCGCGATCTGAGTCGTCATAACAAGCGAAGTCTACGATTGCGCGCACCCGCCTGTCCGCGCGCCTGCCCAGCCGGGCTCCTGCTCAACCGCGCGCCTACTCACCACTGTCATACCCCTGCGCTACGTTCGCCCCAATGTTCGGATGCCCACTCAAGGAGGTTGTGTGCTACTGACCGATGCACCCGAGCGACTGCTTGACCGGGTACGCAAGCTACTGGCCCAGGCTGAGGACGACGCGGTCACCCCCGCCGAGGCGCAGGCCTTCACCGCCAAGGCAGCTGAGCTCATGGCCAAGTACGGCATCGACAGAGCGCTGCTCGCGGCTGATCAGCCAGAGACTGATCAGCCAGCCAACCGGATTCTTGATATCGACAACCCCTGGGCGAGGGAGAAGGCGCACCTGGTCTGCGGCCTCGCCTCCGCACTGCGCTGCCAGTGCATCCTGCTGAACGGCGCCCGCCCGGGAAGTCGGGTGCACATCTTCGGCTTTGGCTCTGACATCGAACGCACCGACCTCCTATACACCTCGGTGCTCATCCAGATGGCACACGGGCTGGCCGGAGCCCGGGTCCCCGACTGGAGCAGCAGCCCCCGCGCCTGGCGCCGCAGCTGGCTCCTGGGGTTCGCGACGGCTGTGATCGCCCGGGTACGGCAAGCCGAGCACGGCGCGGTGACCGTGGCTACCAGCGGCGCCAGCCACAACTCCGACCGCACCGCGATCGTGCTGGCCGACCGCTCCGTCGTAATCCGCCAGCAAGTCGAGCAGGCCTACCCGGTCACTAGAAAGGCCAGAGTCACCTACAGCGGCAGCGGCTACCGCGACGGCTACGAACGCGGCCAGCGCGCCGACCTCGGCGGCACTCGCCTCTCCCGCCAGCAAGGCCGGTCCCTGGCAGCCGCCAAGGGCACCACCCGACCGTCCGGCGGCCAGAGCCCCCTCTTCTAGCCCGCTCGCGGAGCCCACTGACCGAGCGCTACGCAGATCTCGTCCGCTCAGCGATGGGCTCCAGCTCGCAGTAGCGCTACGAAGATCGCGTCGGTGCCGTGCCGGTGCGGCCAGAACTGGGCGTATCTCGAGTATGGCTCCGGGCAGCGAAGGTCGGGGACGTCGCCGAGGACGGCCGGGGCGTCGAGCACCTCGATGCCGCTTCGCGCTGCAAGCACGCCCGCCAGCACCTGCCTGGTCTCCGCCAGATGCGGAGAACAGGTCACATATCCCACCACGCCGCCAGGACGGACGGCATCGATGGCGGCGGTGAGCAGGCCGCGCTGCAGCCCGCCGAGCGCGACAAGGTCATCGGGCTGGCGCCGCCACCTGACCTCTGGCCGACGCCGCAAACTGCCCAGCCCTGAGCAGGGAACGTCCGCGAGCACTCGATCAAAGGCGCCTGCCCGCCACGCGGACGCCGTCCCGTCAGCCACCACCACCCGCGCCATCGACTCATGCCTGTGACCAAGAGCAGCATCCAAGGCGTCGAACGCGGACCGGACGAGATCGGCCCGGTGCTTGTGCACGTCAATGGCGAGCAGCCGCGCGCCTTGCTCGGCGGCTAGTCCGGCCAGAAGCCTGGCCTTGCCGCCAGGTCCCGCACACAGATCGAGCCAGCGCTGCCCATCACCCCGCGCACTGACCTTGGCGAGGGCGTAGGCGGCGAGTTGGCTGGCTTCGTCCTGCACTCCGGCCCGGCCGTCGGCCACGGCGGTGATCTCGCCTGGATCACCGTGGCTGAGGTAGGCGCCGAATGGTGACCACCGGGCCGCTGCCGCACCGGACGCGACGAGTTCGGCTGGCTCGGCGAGTCCTGGCACTGTCGCCAGGTGCACGATCGGGCGGCTGGAGTCGGCCGCTAGCGCGGCCTCGGTCTGCTCAGTGCCGGCTGACCCAGGCCCGCCCGCACCGGTCAGGTCCTCTCCCAGCGCGTCCGCGATCGCGGTGACCATCCAGCGCGGATGGCTATACCTGACCGACAGGTGCCCGGTCAGGTCCTTCGACCGGTCAGGGGCCGCGATCTGGATCCAGGACTCGAGGTCGCGCGGCGCGATCCGGCGCAGCACCGCGTTCGCGAAACCCGAGGGCCGCCGGCCGACCACCTCGATCACCAGATCCACCGTGGTCGCGACGGCCGCGTGCGATTTGATCCGCATGCCGAGCAACTGATGCGCGCCAAGCCGCAGAGCGTCGAGTACGGCCGGATCGATCTGATCGATCGGCCGGTCCGCGCACAGGCTGATGATCGCGTCATAGCAACCCCGGTTCCGCAGCGTGCCGTAGACCAGCTCGGTCGCCAGAGCCGCGTCCTTACCGTGCAGGTCCGCGTCGCGCAGGGCCGAGGTGAGCAGCAGGTTGGCGTAGGCGTCCCGGCTGCTCACGGCCGACAGCACCGAGTAGGCGGTCAGCCTGACCCGGTCGGTGCGCTGGCGCACAGCGTTAGCCATCAGCGTCCACCACCAGCGTCAGCCACATAGGTGACCACATCAGTCGACGATCAGCGGGCGGCCGGTGTTCGCGATCCCGCGAGCCCAGTCGACGGCGGGCATCCGCCGCTTGCCCTCTAGCTGGACGTCGGACAGTTCGACCGGCACCGTCCCTGTCCCGACCAGCACCCGGGAACCGGCCACCGCGATCTCCCCCGGCCCGCAGTGCCCGGGCCCGCAGTCCCCCGGCCCGGACTGCGGCGCACCGGATCCGCCGGCGACCGGCTTGACCGGCCAGATCTTCAGGTTCGCGCCGTGGAACGTCGTCCACGCCCCTGGCGCCGGGGTGCAGGCCCGGATCAGGCGGTCGACCGCGAGCGCGGGCAGTTTCCAGGCGACCCTGGCGTCGGACTTGACCAGCTTGGGAGCCATCGAGATCCCGTCACTCGGCTGCTCCCTGGCCGCCAGCTCGCCTGACTCGATCCCGTCGAGCGTGGCGACCAGCAGCTCGGCGCCGGATACGCTCAGCCGCTCAAGCAGGTCACCGGCCGTGTCGACCGGCCCGATCGGCTCGGTGAGCACCCCGTAGACCGGACCGGCGTCGAGCTCGGCGACCAGGCTGAAGGTGGTCGCGCCGGTGATCTCGTCGCCGTGCAGGATCGCGTGCGGCACCGGGGCGGCTCCCCGCCAAGCGGGCAGCACCGAGAAATGCAGGTTCACCCAGCCGTGCGGCGGGATCGCCAGCGCCTTGCCGGGGATCAGCGCGCCGTAGGCGACCACCGGGCAGCAGTCGGGAGCGAGTTCGGCCAGCCGCGCCAGAAACTCGGGCTCCGACGGCCGGCCAGGTCGCAGCACCTCGATCCCGGCGTCGGCGGCGTGCCGGGCGATCGGGCTCGCAGAGACCCGCCGGCCGCGCCCAGCCGGAGCGTCCGGCCTGGACACGACCGCGACCACTTCGTGCTTGGAGTTGAGCAGGGCGGTCAGCGAAGGCACGGCCGTCGCGGGGGTGCCGGCGAACACTAGGCGCATCAGCTACAGGGCCTTGCCGTGCATCAGGTGCGGCGAGACCTTCACGGCGGGCAGCGGCTCGCCCCACCATTCGGACGCCCGGACCTCTTTCATCGCCAGCTTGCGCTGGTCGGCATCGAGCCGGTCGATGAAGAGCACGCCGTCCAGGTGATCGGTCTCATGCTGCACGCACCGGGCCAGCAGGCCGCTGCCCTCGATCGTCACCGGCTCGCCGTGCATGTTGAAGCCGCGCGCCACCACGCCGAACGAGCGCTTGGTCGGGAAGGCCAGACCGGGAAACGACAGGCACCCCTCGTCGTCGGTCTCCTCATCACCGGACAGGTCGAGGTCGGGGTTGATCAGGTGGCCCAGCTCATCGTCGACGAAGTAGGTGAACACCCGGAGCCCGACTCCGAGCTGCGGAGCCGCGAGCCCGAGGCCGGGCGCGTCCTGCATGGTGTCGGTGAGGTCGGCGACCAGCTTGCGCAACTCCGCGTCGAACACCGTGACGGGATCGGCGGCCGTGCGGAGCACGGGATCCCCGAACAAGCGGATCGGCTTAATACTCACCGGCATTCCTCCAGATAGCTCACCGGCATTCCTCCAGGCACTCGACCCCGAGCGCAAGGCGCGCGATCGGGAATACTTCAGTCTACGAAGCCGAACCGGCCGCCTGGCTCAGTTAGCCAGCCGGCCCTGGTCTACTCGGCACTGACTTGGGCGCGGCCTCAGTCCGTGCTGGCGGCCGGCGAGCGCGCCTTGAACGCCGCCTTCCTAGCCGCCCTGGCCACGCTGGGGTCTGGATGGTGATCGCTCAGCGCGGTCAGCAGGTCGGTCACGCCTGGATGGTTCACCTGCCACAGCCCGGACACGATCTCGACCTGGTCCTCGGGCGGCAAGCTAGGCAGCAACTCGGCGACGACATCGGCCGGGTTGGCCTCCTCGAGCAGGCCGGCCCCGAGGTCGACCAGCAGCCAGGTGCGATCCGCCGCGTCAAGCCGCACGTCCTCACCATGTTCGAGCAGCCAGACGGCGGCGTGCGCGCGCAGCAGCGGATCCGACTGCGCCTGCTTGACCTCCTCGAGCGCGGCCACGCCGACCCGGTCGAGCACCGCGAACGCCGCCCCGCGCTGACCAGGTGAGCCGGCCGCGGCGGCCGCGATCAGCTCGGCCGCCGCCGTCGCCGGATCCCTGGCGGCCAGCCAGGTCGTGATCTCGGCTTCGCCGTCTTCGGCGTCGCAGTCCGCGAGCGCGGCGAGCAGCCCGCTGGCGTCGAACTTGGCCGCCGCACCGAGCACCGGCACGTGCCAGCCCTGAGCCCGAAGCCGGCGGTGCACGCCCCAGGTACCCAGCGGGGACAGCGCCACCGTGAGGCTGCCGTCCGAGTCCTCGGTACCCAGCTCGACGACCGCGAGGTCGGCCAGAGTCTCCAGGGCCAGCGAAAGCGCGGCGCTCTGATCGCGAACAGACCAGTCAGAATCGGCGTCCTGACCAGCTCCGCCGCTGGCGGCCTCCGGCGCGGCCGCGCTCCGGCCGCTCGCCCCCGTCCCGGCCGCTGAGGTGTAGGCGTCAAATAGCCCGTCGATGCCGACCGGGCCGCCGACCGTGTAGAGGGCGGTCGCGATTCCGTCGAGCTCCTCCGAGGCCAGGATCACCGCGAGAGCGGTGTCCCAGACATTGAGCACCGCCTCTGACGACCCGTGTCCGAGCACGCCTGACAGCCCAGAACCGGGCTTGATCTTCCCCGCCTTGGTCTTCTCCTGGCCCTTCTCCGGCTCCTTCTCAGGCTGAGCTTTCTCCTGGCCGGTAGCGCTCCTGGCGGCCAGTACGACCTGCCAGGCCGCGACCACCTCGCGCGGCGCCAGGTCAAGCTCAGACGCGGCCACCGCCGTCATCGACGGCTCCAGCTCGCTGGCAGCGTCCACGCTGCGCTGACCGGCGACCCATTCGTCCAGGTCGCGGGCAGCCCGCAGCAGCGGAGCGACCCTTGCTAGCCCGGCGAGGTCGTCCCTGGGTGCCAGCCGCACCGAGGGCAGTCTTCTGGCCCGTTCGACGCGATCACCGCCCCAGCTGATTAGGTCGGCAGGCTGCACGGTCGCCGCGCCACCGACTTGCGTGTGGGGGTCTGCGCCGGAGGAACCACGCTGCGCGCCCGCGCCGTGCTGACTCCCAGCACCGCGCGGCGGGCCCGGCCTCTGCGTTGAACTTGCCACTCAAGCACCTTATGGCCTGGGCGGCAGTACGTCAGATCAGCTCGGCCGGGTCAAGCTGAACTCGCACCGTTCCTGCCTCCTTGCGCGCGCTCCGATCGGCCAGTCCGGCCCGCAGCGCGATCGCCAGCTCAGTACCGGCTGACCAGGGCGCCCTGACCAGGTAGCGCACGGTCGGCGAGGACTCGTCAGCCTCATCCAAAGCCACGTCAACCGGGCCGAGAACCTCGCTATCTGACGGCAGGCAAACGGCGCCGAGCAAGCCAGTTACCGCGCCGGCGGGCCCGGACAGCGCCGCCATCCTGACCGCCGGCGGGAACCGCAGCTGGGTCCGCTCCGCCAGTTCCCGGTCGGCGTGGGTGGCCGCGTCCCACCGGATCATCGCCTGCACCGCGAGCACGGCCGGGTCAGCCATCAGCACGACCTTGCCCCCGGCTGGCCCGGGGCGAACCAGAGCGGCCGCGTTCATCCACCGGCGCAGCGCCTCCTGCGCCGCACGCAGGCTCGGGCGGCCGAGCAGCGCCCAGCCGTCAAGCAGCACCGCCGCTGCGTAGCCGTCCGGCGCGGGCGGCTCGGCACCGGGTGTCGCGATGACCAGCGCTGGCTCGGCCCCGACCCGGCGCAGCACGTTCGCCCCGCTTGAAGTCAGCACCGGCACACCGGGAAACGCCCGGCCGAGCTCCTCAGCGGTCCGCCGAGCACCGGTGACCAGCGCCCGCAGCCCAGCGTTCCCGCAGGTCACGCACGTCTGCTGCCATGCGGCCTGCGGATTGCCGTCCGCAGACCGCACGGCCGGTGCTTGCCCGCCCAGGGTCAGCCCGCACCAGCCGCAGCGCAAAGGCTGCCCTGGCCCTGGCAGCGCCACCGGCCCGGCACAGGTACCGCACCTGATCCGCTCACCGCAGCGCCGGCAGGCCACCGCGGCCAGGTAGCCGCGCCGCGGCACCTGGACCAGCACCGGCCCGGCCCCCAGCGCGTCCCTGGCGGTCCGCAGCGCCAACCCGGGAATCCGCGCCGTCCGCGCCGCTTCGTCCCTGGCCAGTTCGGAATCATCACCGGCGGTGCGGACGGCAGGCGCGAGTTGCCTGATCGTTTCCCGCGAGGCCACCAGCGGCCGAGCCCAGTCACTGGCCACCAGCGCCGCGGCCTCGGCGGTGCGGGCGAACCCGCCGATCAGCATCGCCGCCGCTTGCCGGTGCGCCCTGAGCAGCAAGACGTCCCTGGCGTGCGGATAAGGCGCCCGAGGCTCAGCGTGCAGATCGTCGCCATCGTCCCAGATCACTGCGAGCCCCAGCTCGGCTACCGGGGCGAACATGGCCGACCGGGCGCCGACGACGACGCTCACCTGCCCGCGCAGCACGGACAGCCAGCGGCGATACCGCTCGGCCGGTCCGAGCTGGGCGGCGAGGCTGACGAACGCTTTCTCCCCCAGGACCGCCGTCATCGCGTCGGAGACCAGCTCCAGATCGCGGGCGTCGGGCACTACGACGAGCGTTCCGCGCCCGGCGGCGAGCGTAGCGGCGGCCGCCTGAGCGATCTCGACGGGCCAGTCCTGGCCGGGCAGCGCCGCCCAGACGCCGTGCGGCGTCCGGCCGGCCGCGACCGCGGCCAGGAACGACGGCCCGGTCGGATAGCGCCCCCACAGCCCGGGTCCATCGCCAGCCGGGGCCGGGCCCGGCGGCGAGTCCGGCTGGCCGCCGGAGCCATCCTCAGCGGCCGCGGCCGCCCCCTCAGCCTCGGCCTTAGCGTGCCGAGGCGGAATCGCCAGCCGCAGCACGTCGGCAACGGTCCCCCCGTACCGGTCCGCGACCGCGCGGGCAAGCCCGGCGATCTCCGGGGTCAGGACGGGTTCGCTGGAGACGACCCGGTCAAGGAAGGCGATGCGACCCTGGTGGTTGCTTTCTCCCACTCGCTCGATCAGAAAGCCAGCGGTAAGCCGACCAGAAAACCTGACCTTAACCCGGCATCCGGGCTTTGCCTGGTCAGTCAGGCCCTCAGGGACCAGGTAGTCGAAAAACCGGTCAAGGTGCGGCAGCGCGACATCGACGGCAACCCGGGCGACCGGCAACTCGGCCGCCGCAACCGGCTCGGCCTTGCGTGCCCGCGGTGCTTGCCCGGGGGGACGACCCCCCGCAGCCCCCCGCGATGCCGATGTCACCGTCTGACGTTACAACCCGGCAGCCACCCTGAGCGCCTCGGTCTTCTCGATGCGCTCCCAGGGGAACTCGACGTCGTCCCGACCGAAATGCCCGTAACTGGCGGTCTGCGCGTAGATCGGCTTGAGCAGCTCAAGGTCGCGGATGATCGCGGCCGGCCGCAGGTCGAACACCTCGAGCACCGCGTCCTGGATCCGCTCGATCGGGACGATCTCGGTGCCGAAGCACTCGACGAACAGGCCGACCGGCTTGGCCTTGCCGATCGCGTACGCGACCTGGGTCTCGCACCGCTCGGCCAGACCAGCCGCGACCACGTTCTTCGCGACCCAGCGCATGGCGTAGGCACCGCTGCGGTCGACCTTGGACGGGTCCTTGCCAGAGAACGCGCCGCCGCCGTGCCTGGCCATGCCACCGTAGGTGTCGATGATGATCTTCCGGCCGGTCAGGCCCGCGTCTCCCATCGGGCCGCCGACCTCGAACCGGCCGGTGGGGTTGACCAGCAGCCGGTAGTTCGAGCAGTCCAGCTCAAGTGCCGCGACGACCGGCTTGACCACGCGTTCCTCGATGTCGGGTTGCAGCAGCGCCTTAAGGTCGATCGCGGGCGCGTGCTGGGTGGAGACGACGATCGTGTCGAGCCTGACCGGCTCGTTGCCGGCGTACTCGATCGTCACCTGGGTCTTGCCGTCCGGCCTGATGTAGGGGATGTCGCCGTTCTTGCGTACCTCGGCCAGCCGCCTGGACAGCCGGTGCGCCAGCGTGATCGGCAGCGGCATCAGCTCGGCCGTCTCCCGGCACGCGTAGCCGAACATCAGCCCCTGGTCACCGGCACCCTGCCGGTCGAGCTCGTCGTCGCCTTCGCCTTCGCGGTGCTCGTAGGCGTGGGTGACGCCCTGGGCGATGTCGGGTGACTGCGACCCGATCGATACGGAAACGCCGCAGGACGCGCCATCAAATCCCTTGGCCGACGAGTCGTACCCGATCTCCAGGATCTTCGCCCTGATCAGGCCGGGGATGTCGACGTAAGTGTCGGTGGTGACCTCGCCCGCGACGTGCACCTGGCCCGTTGTGATGAGCGTCTCGACCGCTACCCGGCTGCGCGGGTCTCCGCCGATCATCGCGTCGAGGATGGTGTCACTGATCTGGTCGGCGATCTTGTCGGGATGGCCTTCTGTGACTGACTCAGAAGTGAACAGGCGACGAGCCACGTGGCTACCTTCCTCGAAGTGGGACTTCGCCGAAGTTTAACGGCGCGTCCGTTGTGTCCGGCGCTATGGCCGGTCCGCGGCCCCGTGGCGCGCGATTAGCAACACGGCGGCTCACCCGAGCCTGCCCGCAACGAGGTCCCAGATCACCTCGGCGAGCTGTTCCTTGGGCCCGAGCGGCACCGAAGTCTGCTGGCCGTCTGAAGCCAGGATCTCGGCCGCGTTGTCGGCCGTGCCGAACGCCCGGCCGTCGCCGACCTGGTTCATCACGATCAGGTCGCAGCCCTTGGCCGCGAGCTTGGCCCGACCGTTCGCGATCAGGTCACCGGTCTCGGCGCCGAACCCCACGATCACCTGACCCGCCCGCCTCCGGCCCGTCGACAGCTCGCGGAGAATGTCGGGATTCTCGGTCAGCTCGATCGGACCGGGCGAGCCGGCGTTCTTCTTCAGCTTGACCTCGCTCCTGACCGACGGCCGGTAGTCAGCGACCGCTGCCGCCATCACGATCGCGTCGGCGTCGGGCGCGGCGGCGAGCATCGCCTCGCGGAGCTGGCGGGCCGACCGGACCTGGACCACCGCGACGCCGGCCGGGTCGGGCAGCCCGGTGTTGGCCGCCACCAGCGTGACCCGCGCGCCCCGAGCCGCCGCGACCGCCGCCAGCGCGTAGCCCTGCAGCCCGGAAGACCAGTTGCCGATGAAGCGGACCGGATCGATTTCTTCTCTGGTCCCGCCGGCCGAGACCGCCACCTCGCGCCCGGCCAGGTCCGGCGTTAGCGCGGCGCTGCCCCGGTTAAGCACTCTTTTTACGGTGAGAAAAATTTGCGCGGGCTCTGGCAGCCGGCCAGGACCACTGTCGGCTCCGGTCAGTCGCCCGGAGGCCGGCTCGAGCACGATCGCCCCGCGCGACCGCAGCGTTGCGACGTTCGCCACCGTGGCCGGGTGCCGCCACATCTCGGTGTGCATGGCGGGCACGAACATGACCGGGCACCGCGCGGTCAGCAGCACGTTGGTGAGCAGATCGGGGGCGAGTCCGGTCGCGGCCCGCGCCAGCAGGTCAGCGGTGGCCGGCGCGACCAGCAC
Organism: Streptosporangiaceae bacterium; assembly: GCA_036501205.1. Classification (GTDB taxonomy): domain Bacteria; phylum Actinomycetota; class Actinomycetes; order Streptosporangiales; family Streptosporangiaceae; genus Chersky-822. The sequence goes on from DASYAT010000066.1 coordinate 80,331, forward strand.
TAGGTCGGCCTCCTGCCCGAGCCGCACATGCTGCACCTGCGAGACCTGCTCCCACGCGCTGGTGCTAACCGGGTGGCCGGACAGGGCTTCCCAGGTCGCGGCGCCGACGAAGTGCAGCGAATCGGGCGTAGGGACGACGAGGACCTGATGACCAGACTCAGTGAGCAGCCTGAGCAGCTCACAGACCTTGTAGGCGGCGATTCCAGCGCCTACCCCAAGTACAACGCGCATCAGGGACCCGCCGGAGCGAGGGGCGTCAGGTGGTCGGGATTTCCGTCGCCTCAGCGCTCAGCATGCCCTCGCTGATTTCGCGCAGCGCGATCGACAGCGGCTTCTCCTGCACGCGGGTCTCGACCAGCGGGCCAACGTACTCAAGCAGGCCCTCACCGAGCTGCGCGTAGTACGCGTTGATCTGCCTGGCCCGCTTCGAAGCCATGATCACCAGACCGTACTTGCTGTCCACCACGTCGAGCAGCTCGTCGATCGGCGGGTTGATGATTCCCTCGAGCCCCGGAGTACCTGCCACCGTCTACCCTTCTGATTGCTTGCCCAGTGTCTGTTGCAAACACTGCGCCTGTTGCGGCACCGCTGGTTGCCCGCTAGCGCATGTTCGCGGCGCCAGCAACCGCATGCCGGTAACCTGACCGGCTGGGCCGTCAACAAGGCTACCAGTTGCGCGCAGACGTCAAGGACCGATGTATTGACGAGCGTGATATCGAACTCGTGCTCGGCCTGCAACTCGTCCTTAGCGGCCTCGAGCCGCTTGCTGATTACGTCCGCCGATTCAGTTCCGCGCTCGGTAAGCCGGCGCACTAGTTCGTCCCAAGAAGGCGGCGCGAGAAAAACCAGCAATGCGCCGGGCACGGCGGCGCGAACTTGCCTGGCGCCCACGACATCAACTTCAAGCAGACTCGGCAAGCCGACCGCGAGTCGTTCCGCTACTGGCGCTTTAGGCGTCCCGTAGAAATTGCCGGCATAATGCGCCCATTCGAGCAACTGGCCTTCGTCGGCCATTTGCTTGAATTCGTCTTCGCTGACAAAGAAATACTCTCGGCCGTGAACCTCGCCGGGGCGCGGCGCACGCGTCGTAACCGAGATTGAAAGCCAAACTTCCGGATTGCGCCGCCTGATTGTCTCGACCACCGTGCTTTTGCCAACCGCTGATGGTCCAGAGAGCACGGTAAGCCGGGTAGAAGCAGGCCGGACTAGACCACCAGCACCGCCCCTACGGGCGCTCTGAACAGGCCCGGTGCCATTACCTGACGTCTTCGCTGAAGCGGGGCGCGCGGGGACGAAGTCACCACTCTCCGTTTCTGGCCGAGGTGTCGGATCAGTCACGAAGGTGCTTCCCCCGTCCCCGCGCGTTAGCGCCTGCCGTCAGGAGTCAAACCCCACGGAACTCGTTCTCGAGCGCCATCCGCTGGTTAGCGCCGAGTCCGCGAACGCGCCGCGACTCTGCGATGCCGAGCCGCTCCATGATCTGCTTGGCGCGGACCTTACCGACGCCGGGCATCGACTCAAGCAGAGCGGACACCTTCATCTTGCCAACAACATCATCAGTCTGGCCCTCTTTGAGGACTTCAGGCAAGGATGTTGACGCGTGCTTGAGCCTGTTCTTGATCTCTGCACGCTCCTTGCGAGCCTTAGCCGCCTTCTCGAGAGCGGCCGCCCTCTGCTCAGGGGTCAGGGGAGGAAGAGCCACGCGTGGTCACCTCGGGTTTCGTATCGAAAAACTCTGTTCGCGAGGGGAAACTAGCGAGTTCGGACGGCCACGACAACACAAACCCCCGTTTGGCACGTCACAATTTATCCAGTATTACCTAGCGAACACGTGCGGGTACTTACCGTAAGTTTTCTATGGTTAGCCGCCTTGCGAAAATGATCACCGTCGCACCATCAGCCACACTTCCGAATCTAGCCCCGTAAGCCCCAATTGCCCCCTTAGTAACATTAGCACCGCGTCGCAGGTAGGCGCCTTGGAGCCGCCGCGCGGCCAGTCACGCGGGCGCGGCCCTCGCGGGCGCCTGCAGCCGGACTCCGCCAAGGATCCCAGTGACGCCCCCGGGAGGTACCCAAGTTGCGTCCTGAGGTCCCGGCGCGGCGCCTCGCGGGCGGGCCGTCCTGGCGTCCTGGAGGCGTTCGGCTGGGGCGCCAGGGAGGTCCGCCAGGCAGCGACGGCGGCCGGGTTGCTGCGGCGGATTCACAGCCGTCCCTCGCCGTTGCCGCCCGCAGTTCCCGCGCCGTCGTCACTTTCCGGACACGAGCTACAACGGCTAAGGGCCAGCGCCGCCACCCCTGCGGCTGCCGGGGGTCAGCGCCGCTACGACGACCCGGCGGGCGGCAACCGCTGCGGGCCAGCGTCGCGGTGCGGGCTGGCGCACTATGCCGGTTGACCGGCCCCGCCGCGGCGGATCACGGCTGCGACGGCCTCTTTCGGTCGCCGATGAGACAGCGAGTTCTTGATTCAGTATCGCGGCGGCAGGCCTGGACAGCCGAGATGCAGCGTTTGCCCAGGTACGTCAATGGGAGGGGTGAAATCAGTGCCGCTTATTTCATCGCAAACTGCGTCTTGATGACCAATCGAGGCCGACCGAAGCCGACCAGTTGCCCGAGCAGGGCCAGGTTAGCCGCGTTCAGCGGCACGAGCGGATGCGCCGGCCGCCGGTCGCGGCGCCACTTCTCCCCGGCGCGCTACGGGCATCAAAGATCTGATCGCGGACACAACTTCAGTCACACGAGTCACACAGATTCAGGTGAATGTGCGTATTCATCTGACCGCCGAAGCAGGCCCCAAACAATGAATGCGCATATTCACCGCCCTGAAATCCAGGTGAATCCGCATATTCACCTGATCGCCATCCCAGACCAGCCCGATGAATGCGCACATTCACCAGCTCGAATGGCCGCTTTCGCTCAGGAAATGGCGTCCGCGCAGGCCACGCGCATCCCGACGGCCGCCAGCAACCGACAGCGAAGCCCAGCTAGCCGCCAATCCGCAACCGCCAACCCGCAGGCGGGCGGGCACCGTCATCGGGGCTGGCGCGCTGGTTCCGGCGGGATCTTCCTGATGACGAACATGGGGTACCTGGCTAGCGGCAGGAGGCGGCGCGGGAGCACTGACTCCGCCCACGACACGAGTAACAAGACCGCCTTGCCGAGGATGTTGTCCGGAATGGCGACTCTGGTCACATCGTTCTCGAGTACGGCCCAGGTACGCAGCTGCAGATCCATGTGCTCGCCTGAGACCCGCTGGAGCTCGGCGCAGTCGAGGGGCGTGTAGGGCAGCTCAGGCCGGTCAGGGACGATCGCCTTGCTGCTTCGGCGCGCGCGCAGGCGCTCGGTGAGCCGGAACAGCGGAGCTGACTGGCGGGTGTAGACGACAAATCCGGCACCGCCATCGGCGAGCACCCGGTGGATCTCGGCCATGGCGCGGAACTGCCGGCGCCGCGGCAGGTGATACAGGACATGAGCGCAGTGAACGCGAGTGATGGAACCTGACCTGAACGGCAGCATGGAGGCGTCAGCCTGGATATAAGCCGACGTGGTGCCGAGGGCGGAGCGGGCACCTTGCAGCGCCGCTGCCGTGACGTCAATGCAGACCCGGCGCGAACCAGAGTCTGGCACCCGAATCGGGTTACCGCCGCAGCCGACGTCAAGCAGCGTCCCCCCGGCCGCCGCTAGCTGCCTGGCCACCCGGCGATCCCGGCGACGGTAGTACCCGCGCATGACCGGCCGAAGGTCAACGAAGTGCTCCGCGTCACGGTAGCTGCCTGAGGAACCGACCTGCCACCCGTAAGTCTCGTAGAACTCACGCACTAACTCTTGCTCGCTCACGACCCGCACCCTCCCTGACCGATGGCGGCGACGCCCAGGCAGCCGACCTCCCAATTTGATATTCGCATCAGGACAAGCCGTCAGCAATGACGCGGCCGGACCCCGCGGAAGCGGATACGCGGAACGCCGGCCTGCAGTACGCCGACCAGCGAGGACTGGGGCAGGCGCGGGGGGCGTTGGGCGCTAGCTCCAGTTGGCGTCGGCCTCGCGGACGACGACGCCGACGACATCAGCCAGTCATACTCGTAGGTGAAGGACGCGATCAGAACAGCTGCGGGAAATCTCAGACTCGGCCGAATTGCGGGCCCAGCTCCAGCACGTGCACTGGATCGGCGGCGGCAGTGGCGGTGGTAAGTCGACGATCGCCCGACGGCTGGCGGAGGCACACAGCCTGACCGTCTACTCGACCGACGCGGTGATGTCAGACCACGCCAGCCGGAGCACGGCGCAGGACGCACCGTACCTGAGCGAGTTCAAGACCATGACGATGGACGAGCGGTGGGTGACCCGGTCCCCGCGGACCATGCTGGACACCTTCCACTGGTTCAGGGGCGAGGGTTTCGAGCTGATCGTCGAGGACCTGCTGCGGCTGCCGGCCAAGCCAGGCGTGATCGTCGACGGCTTCAGGCTGCTGCCGCACCTGGTGAATCCGCTCCTGAGAGATTCAGGACAGGCCGTCTGGCTACTGCCCACACCAGAGTTCAGGTTCGCGGCGTTCGGCAGCCGCGGATCTCTCTGGGAGATCGCCAGGAAGACAACCGACCCCGAGACCGCACAGCGCAACTTGCTCGAGCGCGACGCGATGTTCACCGATCGGCTCAGCGGGGAAACCAAGCGTCTTGGCCTGCCAGCGATCGAGGTTCGTCTCGGAATTACCGAAGATGAGCTGGCCGACCGCGTAGCTGACATCTTCCGGCTATGACCGAACCACGGGACTCCGCCGAGCTCAAGCTGTGCGGCATCTGGCGGTCTGCGTTCCCCCGAGGTTGGCGATGAAATGTCCCGATTGGGCGGTCAGGAGACGTGGGCCTGGCAGCGCAGTGACGCCCGGCCAGCCGCCCGGGCACTTTGTCACCGGCTAGACGCGACCTCTCATCGGTTGGAGCGGACTTCTCATCGGTTGTCGGCCACTTCCCATCGGTTAGACCGAAAACTTATCCGATATGCGGCATTTGCAACCGGGGTAATCATAGGGAAGTGCTCGCAACCGATGAGAAGTGGCGTCTAACCGATGAGAAGTGGGCTGGCGGGACCGCCGCAAACCCGGCGAAACACCCATCGGCCCGGGCATCCCACCCGGCCCGCCAGGCCACCGCACCCACCCCGTCCAGCCAGGCCACCGCCCAGAGCGGCCTGGCGGGCTGAAACACCTCTGCGGCGACGTGGGCTGGGTTACATCACCCCAGCCGGAACGGACGCGGGCGGTGGCTGCTAGCTCGGGTTGGCTTGGCGGCGGAGGTCGGCGCCTAGGGCGGCGGCGGCGGCGCCGGGGTCGGCCGCGCCGGTGATCGGGCGGCCTATGACCAGGAGGTCGGCGCCGGCGCGGAGAGCTGCTTGCGGGGACGCGACTCTGGCCTGATCGTTGTTGTCCTGGCCGACCGGGCGGATTCCGGGCGTGACCAGCGTGATGTCAGGACCGACTTCGGCCCGGACAGCGGCTACCTCCCTGGGAGAGCAGACCAGGCCGCGAGCGCCGGCCTGCACGGCGAGCGTCGCCAGGCGGCAGGCCGCGTCGCTGACCGGGCCGGCCAGGCCGATCTCGTCCAGGTCAGCGTCGCAGAGCGAGGTGAGCACGGTCACCCCGATGATCTTGGTATCGGGCAGGGCCCGGACCGCCGCTGCGATCGCGGCCTGGCCGGCCGCCGCGTGGACGGTCAGCAGGTCTGGGCGGAGCTTGGCCACCGAGCGAGCGGCGCCGCCGACCGTTGCGGGGATGTCGTGCAGTTTCAGGTCCAGGAAGACGTCCACGCCTCGAGCGCCGCGCACCGAGGCGACCACGTCCGGGCCGTAACGCAGGTAGAGCTCCAGGCCGATCTTGAGCGTGCTGACGTGCGGGGTGACCAGGGCAGCCCATTCGGCCGCGGTGTCGAGATCAGGTGCGTCGAGCGCGACGGCGATCGGGGCGCGGCCTGTCATGTTTGGCTCCATCCCTCAGTGCTCCCTCCGGCTCTGTCATAGCTCCCTCCGGATGGCATCTCTTCGCAGGCCAGCAGAGCCGCGGAGGTCGTGCGCCGCGCCGATCACTTCGCTCACTCGCCCGATGCCGTGCTTGAGCAGCTCGTCGTCGAGTTCGCGCAAGATCCTGGCGCAGGCTGAAGGGTCGTGGAAGAGCGCCGTGCCCACGGCAATCATCGACGCCCCGGCGAGCATCAGCTCAAGAGCGTCCCGGCCGGTCAGCACGCCGCCCATGCCGATGATCGGCACATCGGGCAGCGCGGCCCTGACCTGGTAGATGCACCGGACCGCGACCGGCCTGATCGCCGGACCGGAAAGGCCGCCGGTCAGGCCGGCGAGCACCGGCCGCATCGTGCCGGTATCGATCACCATGCCGAGCATCGTGTTGATCATCGAAAGCCCGTCCGCGCCTGCTGACACGCACGCGCGGGCGATCGCCACGATATCGGTGACGTCGGGCGAGAGCTTGGCGAAGACCGGCAGGTCGTGCCGGGTCCTGGCGCGCACCGCCTCGATCACCGCGGCCGCGTCAACCGGGTCGCAGGCGAACACCTGGCCGCGATGCTCTACGTTCGGGCAGGAGATATTCACCTCGACCGCGGTCACCCCGGCCGCGTCGGACAGCCGGGCGGCCAACTCGGCGTACTCATCGACCGTGCTGCCCGCGATCGACACCACGGCTCTGGCCCCTCGCGACAGCAGCCAGGGCAGGTCGCGCTGCAGGAACGAGTCGATGCCGGGCCCCTGCAGGCCGATGGAGTTCAGCATCCCGCTGCTGGTCTCGGCCATTCTCGGGGTCGGCCGGCCGGCCCGCGGCGCGAGCATGACCGACTTGGTCACGATCGCGCCGATCTTGGAAACGTCGATGAACTGAGCCAGTTCCCGGCCCGAGCTAGCGCAGCCGGAGGCGGTCATGATCGGGTTCGGCAGCTCGGTGTTCCCGAGCCGCACCCGCAGGTCAGGCGCCATGGCTCGGCTTCTTCGCCGATTCCCTGGCGGCCGTTGGCCCCTGGGTGGCCGTTGACCCGCGGGAGGCCGGAGACCGGTCGGACCCGCCCGCCGCGCCCGCCGCTCCCGGCCCGCGCTTTACCTTCGGCTCCCAGCCGGGCGCACCGAACGCGTCGAACGGGATCGTGCCGACCTCATCCCACCTGACCTGCTCGCCGCGGAAAACCGGGCCGTCCACGCAGGACCTGACCATCCTGGTGATGCCGTCCGAGCCGACCACCGGCAGCACGCAGGTCATGCAGACGCCGATCCCGCAGGCCATCGCCTCTTCGACGGCAACTTGCACAGGCAGGTCATAGCGGCGGGCCAGCGCGGTCACCTGGCGCAGCATCGGCATCGGGCCGCAGGCGTAGATGACATCGGTGCGTGCCTCGTGGATGACCTGGCCGAGCATGTCGGTCACGATGCCGCGCACTCCCAGCGAGCCGTCGACCGTGGTGATCGTCGCCGACCGGCCGGTACGGCGGGCCGTGAGCGCGCCGAATACCTTGTCGCCGCTGGCCGCTCCCAGCAGGAAGTCGACCGAGCAGCGGCGCTCGCGCAGCCGGTCGGCCAGTGCGAACAGGGCCGCGCTGCCATACCCGCCGCCGACCAGCAGGCAGCTCACCGGGTCTCTGGGCACCGGGAACGGGCGGCCGAGCGGTCCGGTCAGGTCAAGGACGTCCCTGGCCCGGCGCGCGGCCAGCCACCGGGTGCCGCGCCCGCCCGCCGAGAACACGAACTCGACCGTGCCGCCGTGGTCCGGCCGGACATCGTGGATCGAGAACGCTCGCCGCAGCAGCATCGAGGTGTCGGCCCCGCCCACGGCGATGGCCACGAACTGGCCTGGCTTGAACCGGGCCGCGATCCCCGGAGCGACGATCGTGATCGCGTGGTAAGCGTCGATCTGGCGGACCGTCAGCACTGTTCCGCGCACCTGCATCGGGCCTATCTCGGCCTCGGGCTGCCCCGCCGTCACGATGCCGGACCCATTCCGCGCAGCCCGGTCTTCGGACTGGCGTCCGCAGACCGCACTGCCGGTGTTTGCCCTGCCAGTTTGGCCGCGTGCTGCTGCAAAGACCGCACGCCTACCTCGTTCCTCATGATGGCCTCGATTCCCTGGACGACCGCGGCCAGCCCGGCCATCGTCGTCACGCAGGGCAGGCCACGGCGCACCGCCGCGGTCCTGATCTCGTAGCCGTCGCGGCGCGGCCCGGGCTCGCCTGGCCAGCCGAACGGCGTGTTGATCACGAGATCGACCTGGCCGGCGAGGATCCGTTCCACGATCGTGGGCTCCCCGGCCGGACCACGGCCGTCACTATGCTTACGCACGATCGTGGCATGTACCCCGTTCCGGCGCAGAACCTCGTAGGTCCCGCGAGTCGCCCAGATCTCAAAGCCCAGGTCAGCAAGCCGCTTGACCGGGAAGATCATCGCCCGCTTGTCCTTGCTGGCGACCGAGACGAAGGCCCGGCCCTTCACCGGCAGCGCACCGTAGGCGGCGGCCTGCGACTTGGCGTAGGCGGTGCCGAACAGCTCGTCGATCCCCATCACCTCGCCGGTCGAGCGCATCTCGGGGCCGAGCAGCGTGTCTACCCCGGCACCGGTCTTGTCGGCGAACCTGGCGAACGGGAGCACGGCCTCCTTCACCGCGATCGGCGCGTCGAGCGGCAGGGTGCCGCCATCGCCGGCGGCGGCCAGCATTCCCTCGGCCCGCAGCTGCGCGATTGAGGCGCCGAGCATGATCCTGGTCGCGGCCTTGGCCAGCGGGATGGCGGTGGCCTTCGACACGAACGGGACCGTGCGGGAGGCGCGGGGGTTGGCTTCGAGCACGTAGAGCACCCCGGCGGCGAGTGCGTACTGGACGTTGAGCAACCCGCGCACTCCGACCCCGCGGGCGATGGCCTCGGTGGAGGCGCGTACCGCCTCGGTGTATTCGTGGCCGAGCGTGATCGGCGGGAGCGCGCAGGCCGAGTCGCCGGAGTGGATCCCGGCCTCCTCGATGTGCTCCATCACTCCGCCCAGGTACAGCTCCTCGCCGTCGAACAGGGCATCTACGTCCAGCTCGATCGCGTCGTCCAGGAACCGGTCGATCAGGACCGGATGCTCTGGACTGGCCTGGGTCGCGCGGCGCATGTAGCCGTGCAGGGTCGGCTCGTCGTAGACGATCTCCATGCCACGGCCGCCCAGCACGTAGGACGGCCTGACCAGGACCGGGTAGCCGATCTCGGTCGCGATCGCGGCGGCGTCATCGACCGACATCGCCGTGCCGTGCCTGGGCGCGAGCAGCCCGGCAGCCGCCAGCACGGCGCTGAACTCTGAGCGGTCCTCGGCCAGGTGGATCGCCTCAGGCGAGGTGCCCAGGATCGGCACGCCCGCCTCCGCCAGCGACCGGGCCAGGCCCAGCGGGGTCTGGCCGCCGAGCGAGACGATCACCCCGGCGACCGGGCCGGCCGCCTGCTCGGCCGCGACTACCTCAAGCACGTCTTCGAGCGTCAGCGGCTCGAAGTACAGCCGGTCCGAGGTGTCGTAGTCGGTGGACACGGTCTCCGGGTTGCAGTTGACCATGACGGTCTCGAACCCGGCCTGCGCGGCGGCGAAGCAGGCGTGCACGCAGGCGTAGTCAAACTCGATGCCCTGGCCGATCCGGTTCGGCCCGCTGCCGAGGATGATCACCTTCGGCCGGTCAGAGGCAGGGACCTCGTTGCCTTCGTCGTAGCTCGAGTACAGGTACGGCGTGGTCGCGGCGAACTCGGCGGCGCAGGTATCGACCGTGTGGTAAACCGGCCGGACCCCCAGCTCGTGCCGCCACGTCCTGATCTGCTCGGTCGACAGGGCGGTGAGCTGCGCGAGCTGGGCGTCGGAGAAGCCCAGGGATTTCGCTGCGACCAGATCGGCCTGGGGAAGCGAGAACCGGGCCTGCGCAATGCGTTTCGCAAAATGCTCGATGCCTTTGACCTGTTCGATGAACCACGGGTCGATTCCTGAGGCGGCGGCCAGTTCTGTGACCGTGGCGCCGGCCCGCAGCGCCTGGTGCAGGGTCGAGATCCGGCCGTCGTGCGGGACCGCGCAGCGGGCGACGAGCGTGGCGCGGTCGCCGGGCTCGCGGGCCCAGTTCAGCGGGGCGCCGGATTGTTCGAGGGAGCGGAGCGCCTTGTTCAGCGCCTCGGGGAACGACCGGCCGATCGCCATCGCCTCGCCGACCGACTTCATGTGCGTGGTCAGCACCTGGTCGGCGCCTGGGAACTTCTCGAACGCGAACCTCGGCACCTTGACCACGACGTAGTCAAGCGCGGGCTCGAAGCTGGCCGGCGTCAGGCCGGTGATGTCGTTGCGGATCTCGTCCAGCGTGTAGCCGATCGCCAGCCGGGCCGCGATCTTGGCGATCGGGAAGCCGGTCGCCTTCGAGGCCAGGGCGCTGGACCGGGAGACGCGGGGGTTCAGCTCGATCACGACCATGCGGCCGGTCTTAGGGTGCACCGCGAACTGGATGTTGCAGCCGCCGGTGTCGACGCCGACCGCCCGGAGCACGGCGATCGCCAGGTCGCGCATGCGCTGGTACTCCCGGTCGGTGAGCGTCATCGCCGGGGCGACGGTCACCGAGTCGCCGGTGTGCACGCCCATCGGGTCGACGTTCTCGATCGAGCAGACGACCACGACGTTGTCGTTGCGGTCGCGCATCAGCTCGAGCTCGAACTCCTTCCAGCCGAGGATCGATTCTTCGAGCAGCACCTCGGTGACCGGGCTGGCATCTAGTCCGGCGCCCGCGATCCGGCGCAGATCGGCGGCGTTGTAGGCGATGCCGGACCCTGTGCCGCCGAGGGTGAAGGAGGGCCGGATCACGACCGGGAAGCCAAGGTCGGCGGCGGCGGCCTCGCACTGCTCAAGCGAGTGGCAGATCGTGCTGCGCGGCACCTCGCCGCCGAGGCCGGTCACGATCTCCTTGAACCGGCGGCGGTCCTCGCCGGCTTTGATCGCCTCGATGTCGGCGCCGATGAGTTCGACCCCGTAGGTGACCAGGATGCCTGCTTCGTGCAGGGCAACGGCCGCGTTGAGCGCGGTCTGGCCGCCGAGCGTGGCGAGGATCGCGTCGGGACGCTCGGCGGCGATCACCTTCTCCAGGATCTCGGTGGTGATCGGCTCGACGTAGGTCGCGTCGGCGAACTCGGGGTCGGTCATGATCGTGGCCGGATTGGAGTTGACCAGGCTGACCCTGATGCCTTCCTCGCGCAGCACCCGGCAGGCCTGGGTTCCTGAGTAGTCGAACTCGCAGGCCTGGCCGATCACGATCGGGCCGGAGCCGATGACGAGAACTGAGTGGAGGTCGGCACGCTTCGGCATCAGGCAACTCGCTTCATCAGCGCGCAGAAGTCGGCGAACAGGCCGCAGGCGTCGTGCGGGCCTGGCGCGGCCTCCGGGTGGTACTGCACGGCGAACGCGGGCCAGTCGACCAGCGCCAGGCCCTCGACCACGTCGTCGTTCAGGTTGACGTGCGTGACCCGCGCCGGGCCGAAGTCGGTCTCGAACGCCCGGCCGGGGCCGGCCCCCGGCATCGCGATCGCGAACCCGTGGTTGTGACTGGTGATGTGCACCCGGCCGCTGCTGACCTCCTGGACTGGCTGATTCAGCCCTCGGTGACCGAACCGGAGCTTGTAGGTGCCGAGCCCGAGCGCCCGGCCCAGCACCTGGCTGCCCAGGCAGATCCCGAACAGCGGCACCTTGGCCAAAAGGACGCCGCGCATCGATTCCACCGCGTAACCGCAGGCGGCCGGGTCGCCTGGCCCGTTGGAGAAGAACACGCCGTCGGGGTCGAGCGCCAGGATCTGCTCCGCGGTGCTCGCGGCCGGGAGCACGTGGACCTCGCAGCCCAGGCTCGCCATGGCCGCCGGGGTCGCCGCCTTGATGCCGAGGTCGACGGCCGCGACCCGGTACCTGACCGGCGTCCCAGAAGGCGGCCGCACGATATACGGTTCTGGCGTGCTGACCACGCTGGCCAGGTCGGCTCCGATCATGGACGGGCTGGCCTGGACGCGCTCAAGCAGTTCATCCTGGTGGGTGGTGGCCGTGCTGATCGCGGCCCGCATCGCGCCGCGTTCGCGCAGGTGCAAGGTGAGCGCCCGGGTGCCGGTGATCGCTATCGCGGTGATGCCGCTGGCCGCCAGCTCGGCGTCGAGCGTCCTGGCCGACCGCCAGTTCGACGCGATCGGTGATGGGTCCCTGATGACGAAGCCGCTGACCCAGATCGCCCGCGATTCGTTGTCCTCGTCGTTGATCCCGGTGTTGCCGATGTGCGGCGCGGTCATCGCGACGATCTGGCGGCAGTAGGACGGGTCGGTCAGCGTCTCCTGGTAGCCGGTCATGCCGGTGTTGAAGACCGCCTCACCGAACGTCTCGCCGTCGGCGCCGTAGCCGGTGCCCCCGAACGTGGTGCCATCCTCGAGTACGAGCAGCGCGGGCGGGCCGGGCGTCATCGGGCCAGCCTGCCGTCGAGCACGGTCGGCTCGCCGCGCAGGAAGGTCGCGACCACCCGGCCGGGAAGTTTCATCCCGGCGAACGGCGAGTTCTTGCTGCGCGAGACGTGGCTGGCCGTATCGACCGCGCCGACCGGCGCCGGATCGTAGAGCACCAGGTTCGCCGGCGAGCCGGCCGCCAGCGGGCAGCCGTGCCGCAGCTCGGCCCGCGAGCTGGCGTCGAGCCGGCCGATCGCGGCCGGCCGCGCCGACATCCGGTCGGCGACACCTGCCCAGTCGAGCAGGCCGGTGCTGACCATCGCCTCATGTACGACCCGCAGCGCCGTTTCCAACCCGGTCATGCCGAACGCCGCGATCGACCATTCGGTGTCCTTGGCCTCAGCCGGATGCGGGGCATGGTCGGTAGCCACGCAGTCGATCGTCCCGTCCGCGAGAGCCTCGCGCAGCGCGGCCACATCGGCGGCCGTGCGCAGCGGCGGGTTGACCTTGTAGACCGGGTCATAGCCGGTGGCGAGTTCGTCGGTCAGCAGCAGATGATGCGGGGTGACCTCGGCGCTCACCCGCCAGCCCTTGGACTTGGCCCAGCGGATGATCTCGACCGAACCGGCCGTCGAGACGTGGCAGACGTGCAGCGCCGAGCCGACGTGCGCGGCGAGCAGGCAGTCCCTGGCCACGATCGCTTCCTCGGCGACCGCCGGCCAGCCGGCCAGGCCGAGCTTCGCCGAGATCTCGCCCTCGTTGACCTGAGCTCCTTCGGTGAGCCTGGGTTCCTGGGCGTGCTGGGCGATCACCCCGTCGAATGCCTTCACGTACTCAAGCGCCCGGCGCATGAGCGTCGCGTCGGCGACGCAGTGCCCGTCGTCGGAGAAGATCCGGACGCCGGCGGCTGAGTCGGCCATCGCGCCGAGTTCGGCGAGCCGGGCGCCGGCCAGATTCGCGGTGACCGCGCCGACCGGCTGGACATCGCACCGGCCTGCTTCCCGGCCGAGCCGCCAGACCTGCTCCACGACGCCGGCCGTGTCGGCGACCGGATCGGTGTTGGCCATGGCGTGCACGACCGTGTATCCGCCCACGGCCGCGGCGGCGGTGCCGCTGGCGACGGTCTCGGCGTCCTCGCGGCCCGGCTCGCGCAGGTGAGTGTGCAGGTCGACCAGTCCGGGCAAGGCGATCAGCCCGTCCGCATCGAAGCGGCGCAGGCCGGCCGCCGCGCCTGAGCCCGAGCCGCCTGGCTCGGTCACCTTGGTGATGGTCGAGCCGGTGATCAGCAGGTCAGCGGGTTCGCGGCCGAGCAGCCTGGCGCCAGCGATCAGCCAGCCCGTCCCCGCCCCGCTCATCGCGCACCTTCCAGGGCCGCCTGGCCGGCCGATCCGGCCGATCCGGCCGATCCGGCCGAGACCGCGGCCGCCGCCGACCCGCCCAGCAGCAGGTAGAGCACCGCCATCCGGACCGACACGCCGTTAGCCACCTGCTCGACGATCGTCGACCTCGGCGAGTCGGCCACCTCGGCCGCGATCTCGACCCCTCGGTTCATCGGGCCGGGGTGCATCACGATCGCGTGGCTCGGCAGCAGCGCCATCCGGTCGTTGTCGAGTCCGTACCTGCGGCTGTACTCGCGGACGGTCGGGAAGTAGGCCTGCGACATCCGCTCGTGCTGAACCCGCAGCATCATCACCACGTCGCTGGACGGCAGCACCGAGGAGAAGTCGTAGCTGACCGAGCACGGCCAGGTGTCCACCGCGACTGGCAGCAGCGTCGGCGGCGCGACCACCGTCACGGCGGCGCCAAGGGTGCGCAGCAGCCACACGTTCGACCGCGCGACCCGACTGTGCAGGATGTCGCCGACGATCGCCACCCGCAGGCCGTCGAGCCGGCCGAGACGGCGCCTGATCGTGAACGCGTCCAGCAGCGCCTGGGTCGGATGCTCATGCGTGCCGTCCCCGGCGTTGATCACGCTGCCGGTTACCCACTCGGCGAGCCGATGCGGGGCACCGGAGGCGTTATGCCTGATCACGACCGCGTCGGCGCCCATGGCTTGCAGCGTAAGCGCGGTGTCCTTCAGGCTCTCGCCTTTCGCGACACTTGAGCCCTTGGCCGAGAAGTTGATCACGTCGGCGGACAGCCGCTTGGCCGCCGCCTCGAACGAGATCCGCGTCCTGGTCGAGTCCTCGTAGAACAGGTTCACGACCGTGCGGCCGCGCAGCGTCGGCAGCTTGGGGATCGGCCGGTCGGCGAGCCTGGCCAGTTGCTCGGCCGTGTCGAGCACAGAAATCGCGTCGGCCGCGGTCAGGTCGGCGCAGGAGATCAGGTGCCGGTTCATCCTGCCACCTCCTGCCGGGCCTGCAGCAGCACGCAGTCCTGGCCGTCGATCTCGGTCAGCTGGACCTTGACCTCTTCCCGCTTGGCGGTCGGCAGGTTCTTCCCGACGTAGTCCGGCCTGATCGGCAACTCCCGGTGACCCCGGTCCACCAGCACGGCGAGCTGAACGGCCCGCGGACGACCGAGATCACCGAGCGCGTCGAGCGCGGCCCGGACGGTGCGGCCGGAGTACAGCACATCGTCGACCAGGATCACGACCTTGCCGTCGATCCCGGAGTCAGGCACTTCGGTGGGCCCGAGCGTCCTGGCCGGCTTTAGGCGCAGGTCGTCCCGGTACAGGGTGATATCCAGGGAGCCGACGGGGACTTCGATGCCCTCCGTCTGGGTCAGTCTCGTGGCCAGCCGTCGGGCCAGCGGCACTCCCCTGGTCGGGATGCCGAGCAGCACGACTTCGCGGGCGCCTTCGGTCCGCTCGAGGATCTCGTGTCCGATCCTGCTGAGCGCCCGGCGGATCTCATCAGCCCCGAGAACGGGCTTAGGTGTCGTCCCAGCCATCAATGGACCTCCTTCCCCGTCTCACGGGACGGGCTTTAAAGGACGTCGAACGCGGCTAACTTACCAGCAGGACCGACCGGACGGCAGGACCGAACCGGGCGTGGCGGACGGTGTGATGTTAGTTACACGAATCCGGCTAAATCTGGCCGACGGCCGTGGAGTTCGGGACGGCGGGTTCGTGATCTGACCAAGCCGGCGTGGACACGCCTGGATTCGCTGCGTTCTGTGATCTAGTAGGTAGGCTGTCTCCGAGTTGCGATAGCACGCGTAAGTTGAACCAGTTTTTGCCGTTCGGCTTGACCTTGTCGTGCTCTCGGCCTACCGTCACTGTCCGTAACCATCTCTCCCCCCCACTGTGTAAGGCCAGGAACCGGACCAATGCCATCTGATTACGCGAAGACTCTGGGCGCCCGGCTGCGCGCCATTCGCACCCAGCAAGGCTTGTCCTTGCACGGCGTGGAAGAGAAGTCACGGGGCCGCTGGAAGGCGGTAGTGGTTGGGTCCTACGAGCGGGGCGACCGCTCAGTCACGGTTCAGAAGCTTGCCGAACTAGCCGAGTTCTATGGAGTGCCTGTCTCGGAATTGCTTCCCGGCGACGCCTCGCCCGGACTGATTGCACCCACCCCCAAGCTCGTCATCGACCTCGAACGCATGGCCCAGCTGCCCAGAGAGCAGGCTGGCCCGCTTGCACGCTACGTCGCGACCATCCAGAGCCAGCGCGGCGACTACAACGGCCGGGTCCTGTCGATCCGCCAGGAGGACCTGCGCTCGCTCGCGGTGATCTACGACAAGTCACCAACCGACCTGACCGAGGAACTCATCAGCTGGGGCATCCTCGATTCCGCCGCCCGCGGGGCCATCGACCAGACTTGAAGAGCGGAGCCGGCTGCGACGTGGCCGGGTACTCCGGCAGTCCCTGCCGCCGCTGCGCGCTGGTTACATCGCGACGGGCAGCGGAAGCAGGGACTGCGCGGGTACGCCGAGCGCGCTCTCGGCCAGCGACACGAAGGTAGCCGCATCGCGCAGCAACTCATCGGCCTCCCGCGCCGTCACGGCTCGCGGCAGGCCGGCCTCGGCTGCGGCACGCTTGCCAGCGCCAGCGGCAAAGAACGCGGCCCACTCGCTGAGCGTCGGCTCGACTCGCGGCAGCAGTTCCCAGACGCTCTGCGGACGCTTCTTCCGCGGCGACGTCGGCTCAGCCCTGGCGGCGACGATCGCCGCCGCCGCGCGCAGCGCGGCTAGGTGCGCTCCGACGTACCGGCCGCCCGCGGATGGGTCGCACTCAGCAGCGGCAAGCCCCTGGCGCGCCGATTCAAGCAGCGCGAGCGCCGACGGGGCCACCCTGCACCGCAACCGATCCGGCCGGATCGGTGTGCTCGTGCCCGGACTCGTGCTCATGTCAGTTCCTCCAATTCGCTGCGGGGCCGGCCAGGCGGGGCGCTTCCCCACGCCGCACCTGGCCGAAGCCTGGTAGCCCGAGGGGGTTGGGCTACCCGGCTGTCCCACATCAGTATTCGAACATAGATTCGGTTCACTGTCCATTCGTTTGCTGCTGTGTTCGAAGGTATCGAATGGGTCTGACAGTGAACCGACAGACAAGCCTGACCAGCCTTTCCTTGCCGTTACCGGCCCCTACCGGGCGGCCAGCCGCGAGAACTTCGTGCCGGTCGCGTACGCTCGATAGATGGCGACCGGCCCGACCCTGAGCGAGCTCACCGCCAGGCAGTTCCTCGGTCAGCTCGAGACCTCGCTCGCGATCTACGCTGATGCGATGGATGCCGAGCCGCTGACGCTGCCCGGTCGGCGCGAGCTCATGCGCAGGCACGCGGGCTACCCCGCTTTCCGTGCGTTTCAGGCGCGGAACCTTTCCGACGGCCGCTCAGCTGGCCGCCCAGCTAGCCGCCCAGCCGATCAGCTCCCAGACCGGCCCGCGGACCAGCCAGACCAGCCACACCAGCCGCCAGCCCAGGCCAGAACCGGTTTCAGGGACCTGGTGCGCCCCAAGAGCGGCAAGAACGTCTCAGTGCCCGCCCCGGCCCTTGCCCCGGCCACTGACAGCCAGGTCGTCGGCTTCGCCTACGGCTTCCACGGCCAGGCGGGCCAGTGGTGGTACGACGCCGTCTGGCATGCGACCTCAAGGTCCCTGGGCGCGGGCCGGGCCGCCGTCTGGCTGGCCGACTCATTCGAAATCGCCGAGGTGCACGTCCGCAAGGAGTTTCAGCGCGGCGGTATCGGCACCGCGATGCTGCTGAGCCTGACCGCCGACCGCCCGGAGCGCACGGCGGTGCTCTCCACCCCGGACCGGGACAGCACCGCCCGCCGCCTGTACCGCAGGCTCGGCTTCACCGAGCTGCTCACCGGCTACAGCTTCCCCGGCGGCAGCCCGCCCTACATCGTGATGGGCGCCGAGCTTCCGCTCCGAACCGAGGCCGGCGAGCTGACCCGCTCACCTGAGGCGAGCCCGAGCATCTCGTAGATCTCGATGCTCGCCTTCGACCAGTTCAGCGTATAGAAGTGCAGCCCGGGGACGCCTTCATCGAGCAGCCGCTGGCACATCCCGGCCGCGTACTCCACGCCGATCTTGCGCACCGCCGCCCGGTCGTCGGCATGCTCCCGCAGCCGCGCCGCCAAATCGGCAGGGAACTTGCATCCGGAAAGCATCACGGCCCGCTCGATCATCGACACGCTGATGATCGGCATGATCCCGGCGATCACCGGTACCCTGCAGCCCCGCCGGGCGACCGCGTCAGCGAACCGCAGGTAGTCCTCGACGTCAAAGAACATGTTGGTCACCGCGAAGTCCGCGCCGCCCGCGCACTTCTCGACGAAGAAGTCCAAGTCGGCTTCGAGGCTCTCGGCCTGGGGATGCCCTTCCGGAGCCGCCGCCACCCCGACGCAGAACGCCCCCGACTCCCTGACCAGCCGAACCAGCTCAACCGCGTGCCGCAGTCCATCAGGATGCTGCCGCCACTCGCCGTTCGGATCGCCCGGCGGGTCACCACGCAGCGCGAGTACGTTCTGCACCCCCACGCCCGCATAGGAGCCGATCACGTGCCGCAACTCGGTCACCGAGTGGTTAACCGCGGTCAGGTGGCCGACCGGCGTCAGCGTGGTCTCCTCAGCGATCCGGCCGGTCACCCGCACAGTCCTGTCCCTGGTGCTTCCGCCGGCCCCATAGGTAACGGAGACGAACGTCGGCTTCAACGGCTCCAGCCGCCTGATCGCCAGCCAGAGCTGGGCTTCGTCGGCGTCGGTCTTGGGCGCCATGAACTCGAACGAGATCGATCTGGCGCCGGAGGAGAGCAGGTCCCTGATCAGTGCCGGCCGGCTCTGAGACGCGCGGCCAGGCTGGGGTACGACCATCCGCCTAGGTTATCGTCTAGGGCCATGCCAACTAGCCCAGGTGACCTGATCAGGATCCGATCCGAGATCAGCCGCGCGCTCGATGACTTCATCGCGCGCCAGCGGGCGGTCCTGGCCGACATCAGCGACGACCTGACCCCGTGCGCGGACGCCATCGCCGACCTGCTGGCCGGCGGCAAGCGGCTCAGGGCGGCGTTCTGCTACTGGGGCTGGCGGGCCTGCGGCGGGCCGGACGGGCCGCCGATCATGACCGCGGCCGCCGCCCTGGAGCTGCTCCACGCGAGCGCCCTGGTGCATGACGACGTGATGGACGACAGCGACACCAGGCGCGGCCAGCCGTCGGTGCACAAGCGGTTCGAAGCCAGGCACGCGGCCGGCCAGTGGCTCGGCCAGCCGGCCAGATTCGGCGCCGGCGCCGCGATCCTGATCGGCGACCTGCTGCTCGCCTGGACCGATGAGATGCTGCGCACCAGCGGCCTGCCCGCCGACTCGGTCTGGCAGGGCCTGTCGGTACTGGACTCGATGCGCACCGAGGTGCTGGCGGGCCAGTTCCTCGACCTGGCGGCGCAATGTGGCCCCGGGGGACGACCCGCAGGAACCCCCCGCGAGGCCTCCGGCAGCTCGGAGCTCAGCATCGCGCTGCGCGTGGTCACCTATAAGTCAGCCAAATACACGGTCGAACGCCCGCTCCAGCTTGGCGCTGCCCTGCACTCCGGTCAGCCCGCCGACCTCAACCAGGCCGTTCGGGAGGCCTTCACCAGCTACGGCATCCCGCTTGGCATCGCGTTCCAGCTCCGCGACGACGTACTCGGCGTGTTCGGCGACCCCGAGCAGACCGGCAAGCCGGTCATCGACGATCTGCGAGAAGGCAAGCGGACCGTGCTGCTGGCCCTGGCCAGGGAGCGGTCTGACGCGGAGCAGGCCGCCGTGCTTGACCGCTGCGTCGGCGACCCCGCCCTCACCGAACAGGCCGCGGGTCAGGTCAGGGAGGTCATCACGGACACCGGGGCGCTGGCCGAATGCGAGCAGATGATCAGCGTGAACCTCAAGGAGGCGCTGTCAGCCCTGGACGGCGCGCCGATCACCTCGGAAGCGAAATCCGCGCTCGCCGACCTCGCCGTCGCCGCCACCGCCCGCGCAGGCTGAGCTGGAAAGCACCGGCCGGCCGCTAAAGATTTCAACCCGGTGGGAGAAAGCATTGCTCAGCGCTTCGCCGCCAGCCGCGAGGCCAGCCTGGCGGCCGCCGCTCCGGGATTACCGGCTTCCGTGATCGCCCGGACGACGACGACCCGGCGCGCCCCGGCCTCCAGCACGTCGTCGAGCCTGCCCTCATCGATCCCGCCGATCGCGAACCACGGCCTCGTCGCGGCCAGTCCGGCGACATAGCTCACCAAGTGCAGGCCCGTCGAGGGCCGTCCCGGCTTGGTCGGCGTGGTCCAGACCGGCCCGGCGCAGAAGTAGTCGACCTCGGTGTCCGCGACCGCTGCGTCGGCCTGGTCCCGCGAGTGCGTGGACAGGCCGATGACCGGCTCTGGCCCGACCAGGTGCCTGGCGACGGCGACCGGCAGATCGTCCTGCCCGAGGTGCAGCACGTCGGCGCCGGCCGCGTAGGCGACGTCGGCCCGGTCGTTGACCGCGAGCAGGGCGCCGTGCTTGTCGCACGCCCGCCGGAAGACCTCGAGCAGCGCGAGCTCGTCGCCCGCCTCAAGGCCCTTCTCCCGCAACTGCACGATGTCCACGCCGGACCCGAGCACCTGGTCAAGAAACCCGGCCAGGTCACCCTGGCGCTGCCGGGCGTCAGTGCACAGGTAGAGCCGAGCGGCCGCGACCCGGCCGGCCTGAGTGTTCTGCACGCAGGCCATCTAACCATCCGGCGCCGGGCCGCTGACGCGGTAGCACCGACTGGGGAGTCGGCTCACGAACACTCTGGGCGAACTGAGCGCTGGGTTCGGTTGTGTGCTGGCTAGAGATCGACGTTGATCAGTAGGCCAGTGCCTGGGCGCGCCGGTTGACCTCGCTGCACCGGTGAGCGGCGATCGCCTCAATCGGACTGCCGGGCAGCGAGTCGTCCGAGGTGAACAGCCAGCGCATCGCTTCGACGTCGGTGAAGCCGCAGTCGAGCAGCAGGGTCAGGGTGCCGTGCAGGCCCCGGACGACTTGGTCGCCGACCAGGAACGCGGCCGGGACGCCGAAAGAGCCGTCCGGCCGCTGCACCCCGAGCAGTTTTCGGTCGCGCAGCAGCTGCTTAACCCGGTTCACGGGCAGGTCAAGCCGCTGAGCGACATCCGGCAGGGTAAGCCATTGGCCGACGGTGGCGTCGGCCTGGGGGTCAATCTGAGCCACGTCCAAATCTTTTCCCCTGTACCGCCGTTTGCCAAACCAGGGAAAATTCCTGTTCGCCAACGGGTGTCCGGATAGTTGCGCCGGCCGGTCAGCGACAGCAACCAACTCGCCCCCGGCTAGTCGAGGAGCCGCTCAGCCAACTGGTTCCTGGCTCGGGTTATGCCGCCCGGCCGGCGGAGCGTGAAGCTGCAGCGCTGCGCGTCAGCGTTGTTGTGGCTGGCCCGAGGGGAAAGCGGCGCCGGCCCGCCGGCGTTGCTCCGGAGCTGTGCTGTCGCGGGACATGTGTCGCCGGTTTGTCACTGGTGGAATGTCGCGGTCGGATGGTTAGCGTGCGGTGGTCCTAGTGGCGCGGCTGGCGCGAGGCCAGGTACCCGGGCACTTGTCATCGGTTGGACGCGACTTCCCATCGGTTGGACGGGACTTCCCATCGGTTGGACGGGACTTCTCATCGGTTGCGGCGTCTTCTCACTGGTTAGACTGAATTTTTATCCGGTATGCGGTATTTGTGACCGGGGTAATCATGGAGAAGTCGCCGCAACCAGCGAGAAGTCACGTCCAACCGATGAGAAGTGGGCTAACGGAACCGCCGCAAACCCGGCGAAACGCCCATCGACTAACCCGGCGCCGTGTCTGGCCCGCCTGGTCGTCTGTCTGGCCCGCCTGGCCGGCCCCAGCTGCTGCGCCCAGGCGCCCCGGCGCGAAGCGCATTCCGGCAACCGGATTCGGGTCCAGGAAGCCGCATTCTCCTGAGTCACAGGGCGGCGGAGCGCAGCGGCACCGCCGGGTCCGCGACCTTCCCGGCATCGACCAGGGCGCCTGCCTCGATCAGCCGGCGTCCCTGCATGAGGTCTTTCGGCAGGTCAACGGTGAGCACCGCCAGTAGTCGCTGCCCAGCCAGCCAGCAGACCGCCCACTTGTCCTGCTCGGGCTCGCCGCGCCAGATCAGCCGATCGGCCCCAGCGTGATGCCCAACGTACTGCAGCATCCGGCCGAACTGCTCAGACCAGAAGTACGGCACCGGGTCGTACCGCTCGCTGCCGCCGGCCAGGTTCACCGCCAGCGTCGAGGGCGCCCGCAACGCGCCGTCCCAGTGCTCGGTGCGCAGCCGCCGGCCGAACCGGGCCGACCAGAAAGCCGCGCAGTCTCCCACCGCGTACACCCCGGGCATCGAGGACCGCAGGTGCTCATCCACCGCGACGCCGTTGTCGAGCGCGACCCCTGAGGACTCGAGCCAGCCCACCTCGGGCCTGACCCCGACCGCGGTCACGATCGCATCGGCTGCCAGCCAGCCGCCGCCGGCCAGGCTGAGCCCGTCGTCCTGAACCGACTCGACGCGCTGGTCCGTCAAAAGCTCGACGCCGGCCGCCGCGTACCAGCCGCCCGTTCTGCCGCCGACCTCAGCGCCGATCGCCACCGCGAGCGGCGCGGGCCCGGCCTCGACGACGTGCACGGAACAGCCCTTGGCGGCCGCGGCGGTGGCGAGCTCGGCTCCGATCCAGCCGGCTCCGATGATCGCCAGCCGAAGTCCGGGCTTCAACCGCTCGCGGAGCTCGAGCGCGTCCTCGATCGACCGCAGGAACCGCTGCCGGCCCGGCCCTGGCAGCGCGATCGGCCGCGCTCCGGTCGCGATCGCCAGCCGGTCGAACCGGTACTCACCCTGGTCAGTGCGTACGAACCCGGCCGAAAGCTGCTCGGCTCGCTCCCCCAGCCTGACCTGGGCACCGAGTGAGTCGAGCTCGGCCCGCAGCGAGGTGTCATCGACCCTGCCGGCCATCAGCTGCTTGGACAGCGGCGGGCGATCGTACGGCGGCCTGCTCTCGGCGCCGATCATCGTGATCTGCCCGGTGAACCCGCCCGACCGCAACTCCTCGACAGTGCGCAACCCGGCCAAGCCTGCGCCGACTACGACGATCTGATCTGGCACTCCGCACCCTCTCGCTGCGTACCTAACCACATCTTGACCACGAACATTAACGCCAAGTCACTCGCGGCCGACCAGGCAGCAAACGCGCAATCGAGAACCGGGCGCGATCAGGCTAAACTAGGAGTCAGACGCGCGGGAGTCCGGTGCCGACCGGGCTGAGAGGGCGACTTAGGAGCCGCCGACCGCAGAACCTGATCCGGGTCATGCCGGCGAAGGGAGCGCACGGGTTCGTGAATAGCGCCAGTAGCGCGAGCACAGCGGTCGCGCACACCGACGTACTGATCATCGGCGGCGGGGTAATCGGCCTCGCCATCGGCTGGCGGGCCGCCCAGCGCGGCCTGAAGGTCATCGTTGCCGACCCAGCCCCCGGTTACGGCGCCTCGCACGCGGCCGCCGGCATGCTGACGCCGGTCGCCGAGGCCGCCTACGCCGAGCGGGAGCTGTTCGAGCTCGGCAGCCAGTCACTGCGCCAGTATCCGGAGTTCGCGGCCGAGCTGACCGAGATCACCGGAGCCAGCGTCGGCTTCCGCCGCACCGGCACCCTGCTGGTGGGCTACGACGCCGACGACATGGCGATGGTCGCCGAGCACGCACAGCTGCGCGAGTCCTTCGGGGTGGCTAGCCAGCGGCTCTCGGCCCGGGAATGCCGCCGGGCTGAGCCGCTGCTCGGCCCGGCGATCGGCGGCGGACTGCTGATCGAAGACGACGCTTCGATCGACCCCAGGCAGCTCACCAGCGCCCTGCTCACGGCGCTGAAGGCAGCGGGCGGCACGCACCGGCCGCAGTCAGCGACGAAGCTGCTCACCCTGGCCGACCGCGCGACCGGGGCCGAGCTCACCGACGGCAGCAAGATCACCGCGGACCAGATCGTCCTCAGCGCCGGCTGGGCGTCGGCCTCGCTGGACGGGCTCCCGCCCGGCATCGCTCCCCCGCTGCGCCCGGTCAAGGGCCAGATACTCCGTCTTAGACCAACTCCTGCGACAGTCTCGGCTGGCCTGCGGGGGATTCCGGGTGGTCGTTCCCCTTGGCCAGCACAGTCCCCGGCGCTCATAGGCCGGACCGTGCGCGGGCTGGTCCAGGGCAGCTCGGTTTACCTGGTGCCGAGAGAGGAAGGCGAACTTGTGATCGGCGCGACCCAGGAGGAGCTGGGCGCCGACACCACGGTGACGGCCGGGGGTGTCTGGCAGCTGCTGCGTGACGCGCGAGCAATCGTGCCCGGCATCACCGAGCTCGAACTCGCCGAGGCGGTGGCGGGCCTGCGCCCCGGCACCCCGGACAACGCCCCGGTGCTCGGTCCGTCCGCGCTGCCAGGACTCGTGCTGGCGGCCGGTCATTTCCGCAGCGGCGTGCTGCTTACCCCGGTCACGGCCGAGCTGATCGCGGAGTTCCTGGCCACAGGGAAGCTCGGGCCGGCCGCGGCCGCCTTTGACCCGCGGCGCTTCGCGCCCGCCGACCGGGAGCCCGCATGGAAGTCATGATCAACGGCACGCCTCGGCAGGTGCCGGAGCAGACGTCGCTGGACCGAGCCGTCTCGCTGATCTCAAGCTCGGTGACCGGAATCGCGGTGGCCGTCAACGGCGAGGTCGTCCGCCGCGCGTCCTGGCCGGGACATCAGCTGTCACCAGGAGATGAGATCGAAGTGCTCACCGCGGTTCAGGGAGGTTGAGTAGTCCATGGCAATGAGCGATCCGCTGACCGACGATCCGCTGCTGATCGCCGGGGAGAAGTTCGGCTCGCGGCTGATCATGGGCACCGGCGGCGCGCCGAGCCTAGACGTGCTCGGCCGCGCGCTGGCCGCCTCCGGCACCGAGCTGACCACGGTCGCGATGCGCCGGGTCGACCCGTCGGCGACCGGCTCGGTGCTCGAGGTGCTGGCCAGCCAGGGCATCAGGCTGCTGCCGAACACGGCGGGCTGCTACACCGCCGCCGAGGCGGTACGCACCGCCAGGCTGGCCGCCGAGGCCGTCGACACCAACTGGGTCAAGCTCGAGGTGATCGCCGACGAGGTGACGCTGCTGCCCGACCCGATCGAGCTGCTGGAAGCCGCGGAGCAACTGGTCGCGGCCGGCTTTACCGTGCTGCCCTACACCAACGACGACCCGGTGCTCGCCCGTCGGCTAGAACAGGCCGGGTGCGCGGCCGTGATGCCGCTTGGCGCGCCGATCGGCTCTGGCCTTGGCATCAGGAACCCGCACAACATCGAGCTCATGGTGCAGTCGGCCGGCGTACCGGTGATCCTCGACGCGGGCATCGGCACGGCCAGCGACGCGGCGCTGGCGATGGAGCTCGGCTGCTCGGCGGTGCTGCTGGCCACGGCGGTCACCAGGGCGCGTGATCCTGAGCTGATGGCGGCGGCGATGCGGTCGGCGGTGATCGCCGGCCGGCTCGCCTACCGGGCCGGCCGGATCCCGCGCCGGCATTATGCCAACCCCTCCTCGCCACCCACTGAGAGCTAGTACCCTCCGCTTGGCACGGGGTTGGCCATCGCGTAACCCGGTCGGGACAGGCCGGCTCGCTCTACACTGTTGCCGATGGATACCGCCCTTTCGCCACCTGTGGGCCAGCTGCTCGGCGGCCGGTACCACGTTGGATCGCGGATCGCGCGCGGTGGCATGGCAACGGTGTATATGGGCACCGATACCCGGCTCGACCGCGTCGTCGCGCTGAAGATCGCTCATCCAGATTTCTCCGATGACGTGGAGTTTGTCCGCCGGTTCATTGGCGAGGCCCGGTCAGCGGCCAGGCTGACCAGCCCGAACGTTGTCGCGATCTACGACCAGGGCTCCGATGGACGGCTGCACTACATCGCGATGGAGTACGTCGCGGGCCGGACGCTGCGTCAGCTGCTGACCGAGCGGGGCACGCTGGGCGCGCGCGAGGCGCTGGACATCATGACCGGGGTACTGACCGGATTGGCCGCGGCCCACCAGGCCGGACTGGCGCATCGCGACGTCAAGCCTGAGAACGTGCTGCTGACCAACTCCGGCGAGGTCAAGGTCGCCGACTTCGGGCTGGCCAGGTCAGTCGCCGGGGCCGTGCAGACCAAGGG
This sequence comes from Streptosporangiaceae bacterium, assembly GCA_036501205.1. Taxonomy (GTDB): domain Bacteria; phylum Actinomycetota; class Actinomycetes; order Streptosporangiales; family Streptosporangiaceae; genus Chersky-822. The sequence goes on from DASYAT010000066.1 coordinate 106,348, forward strand.
CGGCATGCTGATCGGTACCGCCGCCTATCTCGCCCCTGAGCAGGTCTCAGGTGGCGTTTCCGACGCCCGCACCGACGTCTACGCGGCCGGGATCATGCTGTTCGAGCTGCTCACCGGCAGGCAGCCGCATACGGGCGAGAGCCCGCTCGCGATCGCCTACAAGCACGTGAACGAGATCGTCCCGGCACCGTCGAGTCAGCTGCCAGGTCTCGCCCCGGCGCTCGACGCGCTGGTGGCCATGGCCACCAGCCGCGATCCCGAGCTGCGGCCGATGCACGCGGGCCAGTTCCTGCGGGCGATCGATGAGGTGCGGGACGGCGACGGCCTCAACGGGAGTTCAAGGGGGTCGTCCCCCTCCGGCCAGCACAGCGGGGGTTCAAGGGGGTCGTCCCCCTCAGGCCAGCACAGCGGCTCGGTGCCGTATCAGGAAGGTCATCCGTATCCGCAGCGCAACTCGGGCCAGTTCAGCGTGCCGATGCGCCGCGACTCCCCCGGCTACGACACGCCTGGCTACGGGCTGGATTACGGCCCCGCCGGGTATCTCGACACGCCTCCGGCCGGATCAGTCGGCGCGTCGGCCCTGCCGTCGCTGACCCCGCAGTCGCACGCGCTTGACTACCCGTACCCGCCCGATCCGCAGGCGGGCGTGAACCACACGCTCATCGTCGCGGCAGGCCGGGACGATGACGAGTACCTGCGGGGCTCGGTCAGCCGCTATGGCGATGACCGGTCGCAAGAGGCCGCCTACCGCGGCCACCGGGCGAGCGGCCGCCGGCCCGGTGGTCAGCGATCCAGCGGCCGGCGGTCAGAGCCCTGGCTGCAGCAGTTGCTGTTCGGGCGCAGGCTGGTCTACTTGCTCGGCGGACTCGCGGTCGTCGTCGCGATCGCGGTGACCAGTTGGTGGCTCAGCTCGGGCCAGTACACGAACGTGCCGGTGACCAGGGGCTTGTCGGTCACCGCGGCCAGGGTCGCGCTGCGCAACGTGGGCCTGAAAGTCCGGATGGCTAAGCCCGAGCACTTCTCGATGCCTAAGGGCGAGATCGTCACGACCGCGCCCAAGGCCGGAGCGCGGGTAACCGGCGGCACCGTGATCACGATCACCTACTCGCTCGGCCCGCTGATCATTCAGGTGCCGGACGTGTCCGGCCAGGCGATAGCTCAGGCTGAGACGGCCCTGCGCCAGGCTCACCTGACCCCTGGCAAGATCTTCAAGGCCACGTCAGGCACGGTCGCGGTAGGCGATGTCATCAGCACGACGCCAGCCGCCTACACCAACTGGCCGCAGGACAAGCCGGTCGGCCTCACGATCAGTGAAGGACCTGGCCTGGCGAACTTCGTCGGTCAGCCCGTCACCACCGCCGTGTCGACCGCGCAGTCCGGCGGCTTCACGATCCAGCAGGTGCCGGCCAAGAGCAACCAGCCGGCCGGCACCGTGCTCACGCAATCGCCTAAGGCCAACACCCCGATCAGGCCGGGCGAGGTGGTGACGGTCCGGGTGTCGCAGGGACCGCCCAACGTGGCCGTACCCAACGTGCAGGGCATGTCTCTGCACGACGCTGTCCAGGCGCTGGAGCAGGCCGGCTTCCAGGTCCAGGTCAACCAGGGGCTCGGTGACCACGTGTTCAGTTACTCGCCGACCACGCCGCAGCCCAAGGGAACGACGATCACGGTGAACGTGGGCCTGTTCGCTGGCAATTAGCAGGGGCGGGCAGCTAGCGGCTACAGCTCAGGTCCCTCGCCTGGCTGCTCCTGGTAGGAGTAGCGCTGCTCGCGCCACGGGTCGGCGTTGTTGTGGTATCCGCGCTCTTCCCAGAACCCGCGCCGGTCCCCCACCAGGTACTCGATTTCGCGCACCCACTTCACGCTCTTCCAGCCGTACCGAGAAGGCACGACCAGCCGGACCGGATGCCCTTGGTCGGGCTTCAGTTCGCGGCCTTCCCGGTGCGTGGCGAGCAGGGTGTCGGGCGCGCCGAACGCCTCAAGCGGCAGATTGGCGCCGTACCCGTAGCTGGCCCACACCATGACGTGAGTGGCCGCCTCGGCGGGCGGAATCATGGCCAGCAGATCGGCGACCGCCACCCCTGACCAGGTCACGCCGAGAATGGTGAATTTAGTTACGCAATGAAAGTCGGCCACGGCCTCGCGCCTGCGCAGCGCTGAAAACGCGGCCCAATCCAGGCAGCGCGGCTCGCCGGTTTCGGTCGCGCCGGACACCCGCAAATTCCACGCCGAGACGTTGAAGGCAGGAACCGGCCCGTAGTGCATGACCGGCATGCAGGCCTGGACATGCTGACCGGGCGGGAGCCGGCTGGCATCGCCGTCACCCGGCCGCGCGGGTGAGGGTACCCAGCCGGCGCGTGCTTCGGCGTCTGGCTGCCTCATCTCCGGCTGACCTGTTCCTTCCGCATCGAACCAAACATCGAGCGCCAATGCGCTGATCAGCAGCCCTCCGGGCTGGGTGCTGACCAGCCATCTTGTCACCACGTCTTTGCGTAACGATCGGCGACCGGGCATCGCTCCGCTACCTCGGTGCGCTAAGCTACGCGGCGTGAGTCGTGCGTACTGGTTCTTTTATGGTTACCCACCCGGCCAGGGAAGGTAGCCCGCTAGGCGCTGCGCAGACGCACAAGCGGAATGAACTACAAGCCCTCGGCCGACCGGCCGGGGGCTTTCGGCATTTAAGAATCAGGAGAGAACGAGATGGTAATCGTGATGACGCCGGAGGCAACCCAGGCGGATATCGACTCTTTGGTTGAGCTGGTAAGGACAGCAGGCGGCGAGGCGTTCGTGAGCCGGGGTGTTTCGAGAACGATCATCGGCCTGGTCGGAGATGTTGAGCAGTTCGGCTCGCTCAATCTGCGTAGCAACACCGGCGTGAGCGACGTGGTGCGGATCTCGGTTCCCTACAAGCTGGTCAGCCGCGAGCATCACCCGAAGCGCTCGGTGATCCGGGTCGGCGGGGTGCCGATAGGTCCAGGCACGCTCACGCTCATCGCCGGGCCCTGCAGTGTTGAAACCCCAGAGCAGACGCTCGCTTCGGCGGAGTTGGCGAAGGCGGCCGGAGCCTCGCTCCTGCGCGGCGGAGCGTTTAAGCCGCGCACGTCTCCTTATGCGTTTCAGGGACTTGGGGCGGCGGGACTGAAGATCCTGGCTGAGGTCAGGACCGAGGTTGGACTGCCGATCGTCACCGAGGTCGTCGATCCAGCCGACGTCGACCTGGTCTGCGCGCACGCCGACATGCTGCAGGTCGGCACCCGCAACATGCAGAACTTCGCGTTGCTGCAGGCCGTCGGCTCGGCCGGGAAGCCGGTCATGCTCAAGCGCGGCATGAACTCGACGATCGAGGAGTGGCTGATGGCCGCGGAGTACATCGCCCAGCGCGGGAACCTGGACATCGTGCTGTGCGAGCGCGGGATCAGGACGTTCGAGACCGCGACGCGCAACACCCTCGACATCAGCGCGGTCCCGGTCGCCCAGCGGCTATCCCACTTGCCGGTCATCGTCGATCCGTCCCACTCGGGCGGGCGCCGCGACCTGGTGCTCCCGCTCAGCCGGGCCGCGATCGCGGTCGGCGCCGACGGAGTGATCATCGACGTGCACCCAGAGCCAGCTAAGGCCCTCTGCGACGGCGACCAGGCCCTGACCGGCCCCGACATCGCCGAACTCGCCGATCTGGTGCGCACGATGCCTGCCCTGCTCGGCCGGACCCTAGCCGAGCAGCCGCAGCGGGCCTCAGTCGGCGCGATCTGACCGCCTGAGCTAGTCCGCCGCCGCCCAGGGCCTAACCAGGGCGGTATTCCTGGGCGGCGGCGGCTAGTTCGGCGGCGAGTTCGTCGATGTCCAGCCGGGCCTCGATCTTGTGCAGGTCGGCGACCCTGGCCTTGGTCTCCACCTGCTTCGGCAGCAGCAGCGAACAGCAGTCCTGGTCCGGCAGTTCGGACAGGGCCAGCGTGTTGATCCGCCGGGCCTCGGCTATGATCTCGATCTTGTCCAGCCCGATCAGCGGTCGCAGGATCGGCAGCGTGACCGCCTCGTCGAGCGCGGTGATGTTCGTCAGCGTCTGGCTGCTCACCTGGCCAAGTGAGTCGCCGGTCACCAGCGCGGTCGCTCGCACCCGCGCGGCCATGGCCTGGGCCGTCTTCAGCATCAGCCGGCGCTGGGCCATGACCTGCAGCCGGCCAGAGCCCGACGAGGCGAGCCGCTGCTGCGCCTTGCCGAACGCGACCACGAACAGCTTCGAGCCGCGCTGGAACTGGTCGAGCTGACGGACCAGGCCGTAGGCCTTGTAGACCGACTCAGGGCCGGTCAGCGGCATGCCGGAGAAATGCAGGAAGCTGCAGTAAAGCCCGCGCCGCATCATCCGGTAGCCGGCCACCGGCGAGTCGATGCCGCCGGACATCAGCACCAGGCCGCGCCCGCTCATGCCGACGGGCAGGCCGCCCTGACCGGCCTGGCCGTCGGTGTAGATGAAGACCTCGGACTGATCGACCTCGACGCAGATGGTGAAGTCCGGCGAGCGCAGGTCCACCGGGTTGCCGTAGCGGCGCTGCACCAGGCTGCCGATCGCGATCGCCAGCTCGGACGAGTTGACTTCGAACCGCTTGTCGCGGCGCTTGGCCCGGACGGCGAACGAGCCGGTTTGCCCCTTCGCAAGGTCGGCCGCCGCGTCGATCGCGGTCTGCGGGTCCTTGGCTATCCGGCTCGCCCGGCAGACCCTGACGACGCCCATGACGGTCAGCATGCGTTCGGCGATCTGGTCGGCCGCTAGCTGGGCTGCCGCACCCGGACTCTGGTCATCGAGCACCGGGCTCAGCACGATGACACCGTCGCGCTGCCACAACCGCAGGCCGATCCCGAGGTCACCGACCGCGAGCCTGATGTTGTTCTGCAGCAACCGCTCGAACTGCTGCCGGTTTCTGCCCTTCAGCACGATCTCGCCGAGCTTGAGCAGCACGCACGGTTCACCCGCGGGCTCAATCGGCTCAACCTTGGCTGGCACTGTCTTGGCTGGTGCCGTGCTTGGAGCAAGGGGCAAAGCAGTCATCCTTCAAGTCTGACAGGTTAAAGCCGCAACAACGGCTGATCAGGACGCGGATCCGACTTTGGCCCGCATCGCCGGGAGCACGCAGGCCAGCGCGTCCGCGAGCGCCTGGACGTCGGAATCGGGCAGGTCGCCGAGCAATGCGGCGATCCGTTCGGCGTTGCGCTGCCGCCGGGTGAGCAACGCTGCCTGACCGGACTCGGTTAGCTGCACGAGCGCGACCCGCCCGTCGGCCGGATCGGACTCCCGCCTGACCAGGCCCCGCTGCTCCAGTCTCTGCACGAGCTGCGTCATCGACGGCTGCGAGACGCCTTCGGCTACCGCCAGCGTGGTGATCCGCTGCGCCCCGCGCCGGTCAAGCGAGGAAAGCGTAGCGACCGCGGTCAGGCTGAGGTCACGACTGCCAGCGAGATCGCGGATGACGAGAGCGACCAGGTCAAGCAAGTCGTTCGCAGGCGCGCTGAGATCATCCATGCCCGCGATGCTAAGCGCTCCGACCCCGCGCTCGCGCCGCACCGCCAGTTTAGAGCCAATTTGCGAGGTCAGCTGGGCACCGAAGCCTTTAGCCGGGCCTCACATTCTCACCAAGCCCGACTTCCCGCCGCTCGCGACGTCTTCCCACCTGTTGCGACGACTTCCCACCGGTTCCGCTGACCAATTATCCCTTTTCTTATATTTTGAACACGCGCAACCAATGGGAAGACAGCGCAACCAATGGGATGTCGCTCCTAACCGGCGGGAAGTGATCCAGAAGCCGCCAGGGCGAGCCGTCAGCGGCCGGCCATCAACGGACGGCGCAGAGAAGGCGGTTATCGCCGCGCTGCCACAGCGTGCCGACCTCTGTGAAACCGGCCGCACGGAGCGCGTCGACGTGTGTCGTCAGCAACCCCGACGGCGAGCCGTGATGATCGGATTCCACCTTCTTGCCGGCGCGCTCGGCGACCAGGTCGGCCAGGACCGGGTCGGCGGTCGCCGCGGCCCACCAGGCCGACCAGTCCTCGGGCTGGTCGCCGGACCGGCGCCGCGCCTCCTCGCGCTCGATCAGCGCCCAGCCGAGCCTGGCCAGCACCGGGGCCGTCGATTTGTCTTCGGCCAGGTGATCGCCGTTCAGCAGCAGGCCGCCCGGCCGGATGATCGTCGCGAGCTCGGCGTACATCGCGGCCAGCCGCTTGGGCGCGAGCCAGTGCAGCGCGGTGGTGCTGACTGCCGCGTCGACGGGCCGGTCCAGCCCGAGCGCGGTTGACCAGCCTGGCTCGCCCAGATCGGCCTCGACGAACCGAGGCGCGGACTCCCCCGCGCCGGCTCGGCCGAGCCCGAGTAGCAGCGGGTCCGCGTCGACGGCCACGACATTCGCCTCCGGCAGCCGCGCCAGGAGCCGTACCGACAGCGAGCCAGGACCGCAGCCGAGATCGATCACCAGCGGGTCAGGCCGCCCGGCGCCCTCTTCGACGGCGTCGATCAGCGCGGTGAAGCGTTCTTCCCGGTCGGGCATGTACAGCTCTTGCTGCGCGTCCCAACGCTCGATCCAGGCCGTCGCCACGGTCCCGTCAATCATCGCCGTCATCGCCGTGATCCTCCCGATCAGATCGCCCGTAACTGGCTATCATGTTGATGGACAGTTACTACCTAATCCGCAGTGCTAGCTAATCTGAAAAGGCGTCACTGGTCAAGTGAACTTCAGCAGTCACATGGACATCGTGGTCACGGTCGCGGTGCGCCTGGTCAACGCGCTGACCCCAGGCCAGGCCCACGGTCGCAACTTTGATCCGCCGTCTGAGCAGGAACTTCCTGCCGCCGTCACCGAGGCTATGCGCTTCTACCGCCAGGGAGCACGGGACGTCACATTGGACGAGGCGACCGAGTTGCGGGAGGCGGCGCTGGCGCTCCGCGAGGTGTTCGACGCCGTCGCCGCCGAACGACTTGACGACGCGGCCGCGCTGGTCAACGCGTTGCTACTGAGCACGGGCGCGCGGCCATGGCTGGATCGGCATGACGCCGAACCCTGGCATCTGCACTTCCACGGCGCCCAGAACACGCTGGCGTCCGGCTGGGCAGCGGGTTGCGCGACCGGCTTGGCCGTCGTGCTCGGCAGCGATCTGGTCGGCCGGCTAGGCGTCTGCACGGCTGACCGCTGCGACCGCGTCTACGTCGACACCTCGAAGAACGGCACCCGCCGCTTCTGCTCAACCGCCTGCCAGAACCGAGTCAAGGCGGCGGCTTTCCGCGCCCGCCAGCCCTAACCCGCCCTGCCTGCAACAGCACTGACCCGCAACCGCCGAAACGACAGCGGCGCCGGCCCGGCGCTGTTGTGCGCTCGCCTAGATCATTGCCGCACCGGCCCACGAGCTCTCCCGCAACATCAGCCTCAGCGGCCGCTCCAGCCCCAAGGCATTGGGGCTCGGCTTCCGCCCGGCCAGATTGGCCTCTGGCCGGGCGGGCTAAACCACGAGCGATGCTTTCTCCCTGAAGGAAGTTCCGGCGACGGGGCCAGAGCGCGAGTTCTTAGCCGAAGAAGACTTCGGCCTCGGCGTAGCGCTCGAGCGGAACCCGCTTGAGCTCGCGGACCGCGTCGTCGATCGGGACCCGGACGATGTCGGTGCCGCGGAGCGCGACCATCACGCCGGACTCGCCATCGGCAACGGCCCGGATCGCGTGGATGCCGAATCTGGTCGCCAGCACCCGATCGAACGCCGTCGGCGTCCCGCCGCGCTGGATGTGCCCGAGCACGGCCGCGCGCGCCTCCTTGCCGGTCCGCCGCTCGATCTCGGCGGCGAGAAACTGGCCGATGCCGCCGTACCGCGCGTGCCCGAACGCGTCCACCTGCTCACCGGCAGCGACGGTCGTCGCGGACTCCTTGTAGTGCGCGCCCTCCGCCACCACCACAATCGGCGCATACCGGGTCTCGAAGCGCTTCTCCACGTAATTGCAAACTTCTTCGATGTCGAAAGCTTGCTCGGGGATTAGGATCACGTTTGCCCCACCAGCCAATCCGGCGTGCAATGCGATCCAGCCCACGTTGCGGCCCATTACCTCGACGATCAGCGCCCGGTGGTGACTCTCCGCGGTCGTGTGCAGCCGGTCGATCGCCTCCATAGCGATATTCACCGCCGTGTCGAACCCAAAGGTGTAGTCGGTCGCGCCCAGATCGTTGTCGATCGTCTTCGGCACCCCGACCACCCGCACGGCGCCGGCCTTCGACAGCTTGTTGGCCACGCCGAGGGTGTCCTCGCCCCCGATGGCGATCAGCGCGTCGACGCCGAGGCTGGCCAGGTTCTCGGCGATACGCTCCAGCCCGGTCTTGCCGTCCTTAGCGGCTTTGTCGCTCAGCGGGTTGGTACGCGACGAGCCGAGGATCGTGCCGCCGCGCGGCAGGATTCCCCGCACGGCCTGGACGTCAAGCGGTTGCGTGTCCGCCTCCAGCGGGCCGCGCCAGCCGTCCCTGAACCCGACAAACTCACAGCCGTGATCGGCTACGCCTGTTCGCACCACCGCCCGGATTACCGCGTTCAGCCCTGGGCAGTCTCCGCCTCCGGTCAGAACTCCTACTCGCATCCAGGTCTCCTTTCATCACGCGCCTTCGATAGCGCCGCCATTATTCGCCCGTCACACTAGTCCCATGAGCGTCCTTGCGATCGACGCCGGCACGACCGGGGTCACTGCACTAATCGTCGCCGTTGACGGCAGTGTCAAAAGTCGCGGCTACTCGGAGTTCAGTCAGTATTTCCCTGAACCCGGCTGGGTCGAGCAGCTGCCCGGGGAAATCTGGGATGCCACGCTGATCGCCTGCCTCAATGCACTCGCCGCAGACAATAGCGCAGAGCCGGTCACTTGCGTCGGTTTGACCAATCAGCGCGAGACGGCCGTGCTGTGGGACCGGCGCACGCTGATCGCGCCGCACAAGGCGATCGTCTGGCAGGACCGGCGGACAGCCAGGATCTGCGCCGAGCTGCGCGATGCCGGGCATGAGCAGCGGGTCGGTGAGCTGACCGGGCTGCGCTTCGACCCATACTTCACCGGCACGAAGCTGACCTGGCTGGCCAGGAACGCGCCCGCGCTCTGGGCCGGGGTCCGCGACGGATCCGTGGCGATCGGGACAGTGGACTCTTACCTGATCGCCCGGCTGACCGGCGGCGTGCGGCACGTGACCGACGCGTCGAACGCGTCCAGGACGCTGCTGTTCGACATCACCGCCGGGCGCTGGTCGGACGAGCTGTGCTCGCTGTTTGAGGTACCGGCCGGGGCGCTCCCTGAGGTCGTGCCATCGACCGGGGTGATCGGGACGACCGACCCAGAGGCGTTTCTCGGATTGTCGGTGCCGATCGCGGGCGTGGCGGGCGACCAGCAGGCGGCGCTCTTCGGCCAGGCCTGCTACGCACCAGGCTCGTCGAAATGTACGTACGGAACCGGGTCGTTCGTCCTGACGAACACCGGCTCGCGGATCGTGCGATCCGATCGCGGCCTGCTTTCGACGGTCGCCTGGATGGACGCGGGCGGCGAGCTCACCTATGCGCTCGAGGGCGCGGTCTTCGTCACCGGCGCCGCGATTCAGTGGCTGCGGGATGGCCTCGGCATCATCCACAGCGCGGCCGACAGCGAAGAACTCGCGCGGTCGGTGGACGATTCGGCTGGCGTAGTGTTCGTGCCCGCATTGACCGGCCTGGGCGCCCCGGACTGGGATCCCGACGCCCGCGGTGCGATCTTCGGCCTGACTCGCGGCGTCACCAGGGCCCACCTGACCCGCGCGACCCTGGAGGCGATCGCGTTCGAGGTGCGGGACGTGGTGGAGCTGATCACGGCCGAGTCCGGGGACGGGGCCGGGTCTGAGGCCGCGGCTGGGGCTGGGGCTGCGCCGCTGCGGGTCGATGGCGGGGCGTCGGCCAACAACCTGCTGATGCAGATCCAGGCCGATCAGTTGCAGTCGCCAGTCGAGCGGCCGGTGGTGGCGGAGACGACGGGGCTGGGGGCGGCGTTCCTGGCCGGGCTCGCGACCGGCGTCTGGTCCTCGACCGACGAACTCGCCGCGACCTGGCAGCTAGACCAGCGCTTCGACCCTGGCAGCCGCGACGACTCAGCCCACCACCGCTGGCGCGAAGCCGTCCGCCGCTCCCTCCACTGGGCGAGCATCAACCCCGACTAGCCCGCCGCTCCCTCCACCGACCCACCATCCGCCGCACCCCAACCACCACAGCCCGGCCAACCCGCACCCACCCCCGACCTGCGCGCCCGCCAACCCCGACTAGCCCGCCACTCCCTCCACCGACCCCGACCGATGCGCCGCACCCGCACGCCGCACCCCCACCAACCCGCACGCCCCCCAATCAACCCCGACCGCCGCGCCCCACGAACCAGGTGACCTAGCCGATCGGTAGCAGAGTTCGGATCGGGAGAGGCGGCCGACCGCTTCGGTTGATGAGCGTTTGGCGGATTATGGCAATCACCTTTTCTGGTTCCGACTTGATCTGGTTCGGCGCGAAGTGCAGGACCAGGATGCCGAGTGCAGTCATCCTCGCGTGCCTGGCCATCGTCTGCTCCCAGTGCTCGGGCAGCAGGTGCCATGCTTTGGAGTCCACCTCCACCGCGACGCCATAGTCTGGCCACCACGCGTCGGCGATGGCAATCAGATCATCACCGACCAGGAGCCTGGCGTTGAATATCGGTTCCGGAAGCCGGGCGCGGATGATTAGCTGCCGCAACTCAGCCTCGACGATTGATCGGACTCCGGCTACGACCTCCGCTAAGGCCGCACGGAAATGCGCCGAACCCTGCCTCGACCCAATCCGCAGTTCGACGACTAACTGCTCGATTGAGCACAGCCGACTTTGCACCGCTGACGCGACAATCGTCCGCACGGACGCGAGATCATCGGTCCAGCGGGCCGCGTCGGCGACAGCCCTCGCAGGCAACGCGAACTGGATCGGCCCCTCGTAGCAGACGGGATCGGGCACGCGCCGGGTGTAGTGGAGAGCGACGAAGGCCGCGTTCTGCCGTCGCCGGCCGGCCGGGATCAGCACATCGATCTTGGCCGGCGCCGCCACCCGAAGTCCGAATCGGCGCAGCGCAGCGGTGCCGCTGATGGTGCTCCCAGGCCCGGCGTAGAGCAAGGCTGCCGTTTCGCGTTGATCCTGAGTCGGAGTCTCCGTCACGGCAAGAAAGACACCGGGCAGCAACCGCTGCCACGGGCCACCGGACCGCGTCCGGCGGCCAAGCATGTCATTCGTTAGCCCGCAAGCTAACGCCTGCTTGCGAGTAATGACCAGGTGCTGCCGCCGGAGAACCTCGGCAGCAGCCACCGCGGTGGCCGGCTTCCCGCCGGCGCCAGATTTCTGACCACCGGGCAAAAGCGACCCGGCAGAGCCGTTTCTCGCGGCTTGAGGTAGCTGAGTGGCTGATTCAATGAGTTTCACGGCATCACCATGCCTCATGCCACTGACAATCCGGCCGACCCAACCAGATGAATATGGTGATTCACACCCTGGTTCCCAGATGAATGTGCATATTCATCCGAAGGCCGCGTTCGATCGGGTGTCGGTATTAGGTTTGATTACGAACTTTGGGCAGTCTTGGCGTCGCGCCGCGGCCTTAGAGCAGCGGGATGAAGCGGCGGTTCAAGCCGGGAAGCGGCGGTTCGAGCCAGCGAAGCGGCGGCTCAAGCCGGGAACCGGCGGTTCAAGCCGGCGAAGCGGAGTCGTCGGGGCGTTCTAGTCCGCATCCGAGGCGGCGGTGCCAGCGACCTTGGCCGGGCGGTTACCGTCCGCAGCATCAGCACTACCTATCGTCGTTCCGCCATTGGCGGCGGCATTGGGGCCGTACTCGGTGGCACCACCAGTACCGGGCGGATCGGGCTGGGCACGGGGGACCGAGTCCCCCTCGGCGGGGGCAGGGGGCTGGGTGCGGGATTTGTGGCGTTGGGCGTATTCGTCGACGTATTCCTGGCCGGAGAGTTTCATGATCGCGTAGATGATCTCGTCGGTTACGGCGCGCAGGACTATGCGGTCGGTTTCCAGGCCGTGGTAACGGGAGAAGTCGAGCGCGGGGCCGAACTTGACTCCCGGCCTGATCGCCAGCCTCGGGGCGATGCGGCCGGGGGGCTGGAATTCGAAGCCTCCGATCATCGCACATGGGATTACGGGGACGCGGGCTTCGAGGGCCAGGCGGGCGACGCCGGTCTTGCCGCGGAAGAGGCGGCCGTCGGGGGTGCGGGTGCCTTCCGGGTAGATGCCGAGCAGATTACCGTCGGCCAGTACGCGCAGGCCAGTGTTCAGTGCTCGCTCGCTGGCCTCGCCGCCTGAGCGGTCGACCGGGATCTGGCCGAGGCCGTTGAAAAACACGCGGCTGAACAGGCCCTTGATGCCACGACCGGTAAAGTACTCAGATTTCGCGAGGAAGACGACCTTGCGCGGCAACGGCAGCGGCGCGAAGAAGTGGTCAGAAAACGAGAGATGGTTGCTCGCGATGATGGCCGGGCCGGTCCTCGGCACGTACTGCGTTCCCTCGGCCCAGGGCCGGAAAACGAGCCGGAGTATTGGGGCCAGGATCGCCTTGACCAACCAGTAGAACATCGTCCCATGATTCCACGCCCAGGTCACGATGCGAACCGCCTGCACCTGGCAATCCATCGGGGCGCCAAACGCGGCCAGCGCGCGGCTGCACCCAGCATCCGCCCAGCCTGGCGGTGAACCGGCGGGCGGCCTGAGCACGTGAGCAGGGTTAGAACGCTGATGACGGGTCAAACCTCAAACTTCGGCGGCATCAGGTGCCTGCGGAATATGGGACGACATGCAACGATTCCGGGAATAGAGACGACAGAGTCTGCGGATTCGCGGGAAGGAACAGGTCATGTCTGTGTTGCCAGGCGCGGAAGCGTTCAGTCATGAGAGCGGTCGGACCGGTGTGCTGCTCTGTCACGGGTTCACCGGGTCACCTCAGTCGCTGCGGCCGTGGGCAGATTTCCTCGCCGAAGCCGGGCTCACCGTCAGCCTGCCGAGATTGCCAGGTCACGGCACTACCTGGCAGGAGATGGCACGCACCCGGTGGGAGGACTGGTACGCCGAAGTAGACCGCGCCTTTGATGAACTGCGGGCTGGCACCGATGAGATCTTCGTGATGGGGTTGTCGATGGGCGGGTGCCTGGCACTGCGCCTGGCTGAGCTGAACGGCAAGGCGGTGAGCGGGCTGGTGCTGGTAAATCCCTCTGTATCGGCCGAGACCAAGCTGTTCCTGCTCGCACCCGTGCTTAAGCTGGTAGTGCCATCGCTCAAGGGCATAACGAGCGATATTAAGAAAGAAGGCGCTAGCGAAATCGGCTACGACCGGGTGCCGGTCAAGGCCGCGGCGACCCTGCCAGGGCTGTGGCAGGTCACGACGCGCCATCTGAAGGAGGTCAGCCAGCCAGTGCTCGTGTACCGCAGCACCACCGATCACGTCGTTGGGCCGGCCAATGTCGACATCCTCAGGCGGGCCCTGCCCGCCAGTCAGCTTGAGGTCAGGGAGCTCGCGAACAGCTACCACGTCGCGACCCTTGACAACGATGCTGAAGCGATCTTCACCGGAAGCCTGGATTTCGTTCGTTCTCACAGCCATGCGGGAAAGGAATGACAGGATGGATGTCGGTGGAGATACGCCGCAGCCAGGACTAAGCACGATCAGCCAACGATGCGGGGGGCACCGTGGGGCGCGACGTAGGTAGGGACGAGGGCCGCGATCAGGCCGCGTGGCGCGAACTGGTTGCCCGGCTTGAGTTGATGCCCGCGATCGATCCGGCCGACGCGCCCTGGCCGGACCGGGAGAACCTGCCCGCGAAGCCGGCCGCAGGCACCACCAAGTCAGCTGATGTCAGCGATCTAGCTCCCGCAACCGACGCGGCGAGCCGAGCCGACGACGAGCCCGCTGAGCTCACCGAGACCGGCACCGAAACCGACGCCGCCGCTCCGACGGCCGCGGTCGATCAAGCCGAGCCGGCGGTGAAGCAAGCCGAGCCGGAAGACGCGCCGACCGACGAGGCTGGCGAGGCCAGCGCCTCCAGCGAAGCCAGCGCCTCCAGCGAAGCCAGCGCCTCCAGCGACGAATCTGAGGGTCAGTCCGGCAGTGAGTCCGGTTTGGAGACCAAGCGAGAGTCCAGGCCTGGTCGCCGGCCGCCCGCCAACCGAAGCCGGATCATCAGGCCGGCCGGGTACGCCAGGTTCACCCGCGCGATCCCCCGCCAGCCAGGTCCGTCCGCCCATCCCCAGGATCAGGACGCCGGCGCCGCGAGTCCGAGAAGCACTAACGGCGGTCCGCGCGACTTCGAGATCGCCAATGACACCGACTTCGATTTTGGAGACGGCGACCGGTACGTCCCGCCGCCGTTGCCGCCGATGGGGCGAGTCGATCCGGTCGCGGCGGGCGCCTGGATCGCGCTCTTCGGCGGCCCCGCCTTCTTGCTGGTATCCATGCTGGTCGGCTGGCAGACGCCGCGGTGGATGGCGCTGGTCGCGGTCATAGCGTTCGTCGCCGGGTTCATCGTGCTGGTGTTCAGGCTGGGCGACGGCCCATCCAAGCGCGACGGCCCCGATCAGGGCGCCGTGGTCTAGTCTCGCGGCGCCAGCACCTCCGCCGCGCCCGCACCTCCGCAGCGCCCCGGCACTTCAGTCCGCCGCGCCCTCACCTCAGTCCGCAGCGCCCGCACCTCAGTCCGCAGCGCACGCACCTAAGTCCGCGGCGGTCTCAGCCGCCCGCCTCCGTCTTGCCAGGTCAGCGGCACCGATCAACCCGGCGTGCGACCCGAGTTCGGCCAGCACGATGCTCGCGTGCGGCCGGAACAACCGCCCGGTCAACCCGCCGACGTAAGCCGCTCGCACCCAGTCGAGGAACAGGTCCCCGGCCTCAGACACTCCGCCGCCAAGCACGAAGCAGCCAGGATCAAGGATCGCCGCGAGATCGGCCAGGCCCTCACCGAGCCACTGCGCGACCGTCTCAAAACAACGCAGCGCGGCCGCGTCGCCCTCACGGGCGGCAATCGTTACTTCGTGCCCGGTGATTCCCTCCACCTTGCCGCCGCCGAGTTGCAGCAGCCGGACCGCCGCGCCCGGCGACCGCCGGGCGAAGTCCCTGGCCTCGGCGGCGAGCGCGCTGCCGCTGGCGTACTGCTCCCAGCAGCCGCGGTTGCCGCAGCCGCAGAGCCGGCCGTCCGGCACGATCCGGTAGTGTCCCGGCTCTCCGGCCATCCCCCACCGGCCGCGGTACAACTGGCCGTTGAGCACTATTCCGGCGCCGATGCCGGTGCCGATCGCGATCAGCATGACGTGGTCGTGGCCACGACCGGCCCCAAGCTTGGTCTCGGCCCAGGCGGCGGCGTTCGCGTCGTTCTCGACGATGACCGGCCTGCCGGTTCGCTCTTCGACCTGACGCGCCACCGGTTCGGCCCGCCAGGCCAGGTTCGGCGCGAACATGACCGCCGACCGGCTCTCGTCGACAAAGCCGGCCGCGCCGATGCCGACCACGTCGACCTCGTACCTGGTCAGCAGTTCGCGGACCGCGTCGCTGATCGCGTCGATCGTGCCCGACGCGTTAGCGGCCGGCGTCGGCCGCTTGACCATCTCGATTATTGAGCCTTTAGCATCGACCACGCCGGCGGCAATCTTGGTGCCGCCGACGTCAACCCCGATGGTCAGGCTCATGCTCGTGTTCTCCAGTTGGGCTGCTGGCATCTTGGCTATTGGCATCCGGCAGGCTATCTAGCACCGGCTGACTGTCGAGCACCGGCTGACTGTCGACCACCGGCCGGCCGTCCGAATCAGCCGCCCCGTCGGCCGAGGCCGAGCCCTGCGTCGGATCCGGAACCGGATCCGAGGTCGGCGCCGGCTTAGGTGCACTGAGATCACCTGGCCGGTAGGACAGTATCGCGTCAATGCCGGTCAGAGCATCGCGCGCCGCACCGACGATCGCATCGGTCGCCCCGGCCAGCGTCGGGCCGACCCCGGCGCCCGCTCCGCTGCCGCCAAACCCGGCGCCGCCGGGCTTGGCCGATCCCCCCGACTGCCCGGCGACCTGCGCCTGCGCCATCCGCCGGGCGGCCCGGCAGATCGGGCACCACGCGCACTCGGGCGGCTGACTGGCCGCGTCCGGCGGCTCGGTGGTCGCCGTTCCCCAGACGTCGGTGGGCTCACTAGGAGCAGACCCTCGCAAAGCTTTCTTCATCTGATCAGAGACCTCATCGCGCATGTTCCGCGCACTTTTCCTGATCAGCCAGCGCTGCACCTCGTTGGCCATGTCCGCGGCACGCCGCTCCCAGTCGGTGGGCCCGCTGGGCCGGCTAGGGCCGGAGCCGGGCCCGCCAGAGCCAGACCGGGACTTGTTCTCACTCGACGGCTCGCTCATTTCAGCTACCACCATTCTGGCCAGCTACCTGCCCGGCTCGGCCGCGCAGCCCTTTCAACGCCGTATCTACGATCGTCTTCTCCGCTCGCCGCTTCATGATTCCGATCATCGGCACCGCGAGCCCGACTGCCAGTTCGTAGGTGACGCGGGTGCCGCCGGCCGGATCGGGCTCGAGCAGGTAGGCGCCGGTCATGTCGGAGACCATGGAGCCCCGCTCGACGAGGGTCCAGCGAACCTCGTCGTCACCGCTCCAGGTGTAGCCGAGCACGTACTTGTCTTTGATGATCCCGCCCGCATCCAGGCTGAAACGCACCTGCGCCGGACGCCCATCGGGGTCGGTCCGCACGATCTCAGCCATCTTCACACCCGACGCCCACTCTGGGTAGGCGGGGAAGTCGGCGATAACCGCCATGATGACCGACTTTGCCGCGTCGATCGTCAGGGTGGACCTTGTCTTGTCGGCCATGTCTCGGAGCGTACCGCCCCCGCTGTGCTGGCCGGGAAGCTCAAGGCTGTGCTGGCCGGGAAGCTCACATCGCGCCCGGGCTACCACTGGAGCACGAACGGCGTCCCGCTGGCGCGGAAGTGACCCACGTTGACGCACTGAGTGCGTCCGATCTGGACGCTGGCGACCAGCGGCTGATGCACATGGCCGAACAGCACGTACCGCGGCTGAGTCCGGCGGACCGCATCGAGCAGCGCCGCACTCCCCCGTTCCATCCGCTCGGCCACGGTGTCGAATAGCAGCTCGGGGATGTCCGGCGGGATATGCGCACAGAGCACGTCGACCGAGCCAACCGCCTCAACCTTCGCGGCGAACACCTCATCGTCGAGCTCATTAGGCGTCCGGTACACGGTGCGCAAGCCGCCGCCGACGAAGCCGAACGTCAGCCCGCCGATCTCGGCCGTCTCGCCGTCCAGCACCTGGTGTCCCGCTCGCAGGTAGTCGCCCCACATCCGCGGGATATCGACGTTGCCGTAGGTCAGGAACGCAGGGCTCGGCATCGCCTCGAACAGCTCCGCGTACTGCGCCTGCACCGCCTGGTTGATCACGTCGGCCGGGTTGCCGTCGATCGACGCCCACATCCGGGCCGAGAACTCGCGGGCGGCGTCGAACTGCTGCGCCGTCCGCAGGTCGATGTACCGCGTCGTGGCCTCCTGGCCGAACAAGTCGGCGAAGATGCCCTTGGAATGGTCGGCATAGTCCATGAACAGCAGTAGGTCACCGAGGCAGATCAGCGCGTCGGCGCCGTCACCCGCGCGCCGCAGCGCATCGCTTCTGCCGTGCACGTCGCTGACCACGTGGATGCGCATTGACCAACAGTAAGCAGATCATCTGACGGCATCCAGACCGGCCCTTGGTCGGGTAGGAAGCCAATCAGGGGTACGTTCCTGACAACGGCGGTAACGTCGGGTGCACAAGGAGGCTAAGTTGCGCGAGTTCGGGATCCCGGCCCTGGTAGAAGTCCCAGCGGCGGCGACGCTGACCGACGTCGTCTTCGGCTCGGCCGGCGGCATACCGTCCGATCAGGACCGGGTCATGCTGCGCAGGCAGGACGCGGCCGGCAACTGGTTGGACGTGACCGCCGCGCAGTTCGCCGGCGAGGTCCGCGCGCTCGCCAAGGGCCTGATGGCGGCCGGCGTCGGGGCGGGCGACCGGGTCGGGCTGATGTCGCGCACCAGCTACGCCTGGACGGTAGCCGACTACGCGATCTGGACAATCGGAGCCGTCACGGTGCCGGTCTATGAGACTTCCTCGGCCGAACAGGTCGAGTGGATCCTCACCAACTCCGGCGCGGTCGCCGTGTTCGCCGAGACGGCCGCGCACGCCGACACGATCGCCGGCGTCCGCTCCAGCCTGCCTGATCTAAAAGATCTCTGGCCTATGGAAGAAAGCATTGCGGAGCTCTCCAGCGCGGCTTCCCCAGGCGAGTCTGGCTCCGGGCCGGCCGGGGCCCCTGTTACCGACGAGCAACTGGCCGAACGGATGAGCGCCAGGTCCGCCGATGACCTAGCCACGATCATCTACACCTCGGGCACGACCGGCCGTCCCAAGGGCTGCGAACTCACCCACCGCAACCTGTTGTCCGGCGCCCGCAACGCCGTCCAGGGTGCCCTGGTCGACTTGTTCGATCTATCTGGCAGCTCGACGCTGCTGTTCTTGCCGCTGGCACACTCCTTTGCCCGGATCATCGAGGTCGGCTGCCTGGAGTCGGGCGCGATCTTGACCCACTGGCCGGACGCGTCGACCGTGGCCAAGGGCCTGCCCCAGACCAGCCCGTCGTTCCTGCTGGCGGTGCCACGAGTGTTCGAGAAGGTGTTCAACTCCGCGCAGCAGCAGGCCTCAGCCAGCCCGGCCAAGAAGAAGATCTTCGCGGCCGCGACGGATACCGCGATCGCCTTCAGCCGGGCCGGCTCGGAAAGCGACTCGGCCGCAGGGCCAGGCCCTGGGCTCCGGGTCAGGCACGCTCTCTTCGACCGGCTCGTGTACAGCAAGCTCCGGGCCGCGGTCGGCGGCAAGGTGCAGTTCGCCGTTTCCGGCGGCGCGCCGCTCGGCGACCGGCTCGGTCATTTCTTCCGCGGCGTCGGCATCACCGTGCTTGAGGGCTACGGCCTGACCGAGACCTCAGCCGCCGCGACCGTGAACCGGCCGAGCCGCAACAAGATCGGCACCGTCGGCCAGCCGCTGCCCGGCGTCAAGGTCCGCATCGCTGATGACGGCGAGATCCTGATCGCCGGGCCGATCGTGTTCCGCGGCTACTGGCGGAACCCGGAGGCGACGGCCGAGGTGCTCGACGCGGACGGCTGGCTGCACACCGGCGACATCGGCGCGCTCGATGAGACCGGGTACCTGAGCGTGACCGGCCGGAAGAAGGAGCTGATCGTCACCGCCGGGGGCAAGAATGTCGCGCCCGCGGTGCTGGAGGACCGGTTGCGGGCTCATCCGCTGATCAGCCAGACCATGGTGGTCGGTGACAACCGGCCGTTCATCGCGTGCCTGATCACGCTCGACCCCGAGGCCCTCGATCTCTGGAAGTCCTCCCGCGGCAAGCCCGCCGACGCGACCCCGGCCGACCTCGCGGCCGACCCTGACCTGCTGGCCGAACTCCAGGCGGCCGTCGACGACGCGAACAAGGCCGTGTCCAGAGCCGAGTCGATCAGGAAGTTCACGGTGCTGGCGTCCGACTTCACCGAGGCCAGCGGCCACCTGACGCCGTCACTCAAGGTGAAGCGCGCCGTCGTGGCCAAGGACTACGCCGCCGAAATCGAAGCTCTCTACAGCTAACCCGCGCTTCCCCGACTCCCCAGGCCGCCACCCCCGAAACCAGCCACCCAAGAAGCCAGCCACCCCCGAAGCCAGCCACCCCCGAGGCCAGCCAACCCCGAGGTCAGTCAACTCGCGCCTCCAACTCGGTCACCCGCGCCATCGCCGACCACGCGTCCTACAGCCAGCGGCTCATCGCTCCTCCGTCATGCGACCCTGTCTCGCACCCCACTCCCTTCCCCCGCTGCCCCGCCGTCCGCCTCTCCGCCGCCCCCGCACCCCGGCGCCCCGCACCGCGGCGCCCCGCGGCGCCCCGCCACCGCCCGCACCCCGAACCGCCCGCCCCCCGGCATCCCGCCACCACCCGCGCCCCGAGCCGCCCGCACCCCCGGCACCCCGCCACCACCCGCACCCCCGGCACCCGCCACCACCCGCACCCCCGGCACCCCGCCACCACCGGCACCCCGCCGTCACCCGCACCCCGCCACCACCCGCACCCCGGCACCCCGCCACCACCCGCACCCCGGCACCCCCGAACCGCCCTTCGCCGCTTCGCCTACCGAAAGTGCGCCTAAACCTAGTCACATTCACCTCTGCGGCACCACGAGTCACAGAGTTATCTCAGGGATCATTTCAAATCGGATGAATATGCAGATTCATCTGGTTTTTCGAGGATGAATCTGCATATTCATCCGATTGACTCCCCCGTCGGCGCGACCACAACAGAAACTCAGGTCTCATTCGCCCCAGGAGTCCCGAATCCGGCCTCAGCCGCGGCCGGGATCAGTCGTCAACTGGGGTTAGATGCCTAGATCGGCGTGTTGTCGTCGCTCAGGATCTCGGCTAGGCGGCGTGAGACCAGATCCCAGCGCCATTCCTGGTCGATCCAGGCCAGCCCTTTGTCGCCCATGGCCGCCGCCGCGTCGGGATCACCGAGCAACTGGATCAGCCGGTCGGCCAGCTCGCTGTCGTCTCCGCCCTTGACCACATAGCCCGTCTCTCCAGGCAGGATCGCGTCAGGCGCACCGCCGGAGTCGCCGCCGATGACCGGCAGGCCGGTTGCCGACGCCTCCAGGTAGACGATCCCCAGCCCCTCGACGTCGAGGCCGGCGTGCCTGGTGCGGCAGGGCATCGCGAAAACGTTGCCGGCGTCATAGTAAGCAGGCAGGTCTTCCCAGGGCACGGACCCGGTGAAGATCACCGAGTCAGCTACGTGCAGCCGCTGCGCGAGCCGCTTCAGCTTGTCCGCGTATTTCCCGGCACCGACGATCAGCAGTAGCGGATCGGGCGACCGCTCAGTACCGGGCCCGGCCATCCTGGCACCGACACCCGGCCGCGCCAGCTCCTCACTCACCGATCGCAGGCCAGCGAGCACGCGCGGCCAGGCCCGGATCAGCGTGTCCTGGCCCTTGCGCGGCACGATCCTCGACACGCACACGACAACCGGAATGTCGGCCGCGATCCCAAGCTTCGACCTGATCGCCGCCCCGCCGACGCCCGGACGGAACACGGTGTTGTCCACGCCGGGTGCCAGCCTGACCATTTTCGCGGCGGCGCTTGGCGATAGTCCCCGCACAATCCTGATCCTGAAGTACTCCCCCAGGTACGTCACTACGTCGACGTACTCGCCGATCTTCCGCAGCAGGAACCTGGCACCAGGCAGCGCGGCCCAGCCGGCCTCGTGCCCGTGCGTCAGCGCGACGATCCTGGCCGCCCCCGCCTTACGCAGGCCCGCGCCGAGCAACCCGAGCGGAGCGGCCGCGCCGAACAGCACGGTGTCACAGGCGTGCTCGATCAGGATCTGGCGAGCCCGCCTGGCCACGCCCGGCACCGGCAGCATGAGCGAGGTCCGGTGCCGTACGACGGGGAACGGCTGCTTGGCGTCAAACTCAGCCGCGCCCGGCCAGGCCGGTGCGTACACGACGACGCTGCCCGCCGCCATTCCCAGCGCGAGCGAGTGCACGAACGACTGGATGCCGCCGCTGCGCGGCGGGAAGTCATTCGTGACAATCAAGACCTTAGGCATGACCTTCGATACCCTACCCACCGAGATCAGACAGGTGCGTCAAGTCTGAGTAAGAGCCACGTCACGGTAATCTCGCTTCCCCCGCCACCGGCGAGCTATTCAAAACCCCGTTCACCAGGCACTGGGCCAGTGCCAGCACCGCCGGCCTGGTGACCGCCTCCAGCGGCCCGGTGACCAGCGAGAGCAGGACGCCACCGAACAGCGTCATCAGCGCCTGTACCTGGTCGGGTGTGGTCGGCAGGCCCAGGGCACGATGCTCGGCGATCGTCGCGGTGAGTGCGTCGGCTCCGAGTCGTGTCATCTCCTGAGCGAGTTCCGGCTGCCGGCTCGCTTCCAGTGTCAGCTCGTACAGGGCCAGCGAGCGGACCCGGTCTTCAGTCGCGCTCCGGTACAGGTTAGAGCCGATCAGCTCGGCCAACTGGTCTGCGCCGACCGGGCCGGTCACCTGGCTGTCCGCACTGGTCATCCGCGCGAGCTGCAACTCAGCCACCCGGCTGACGGCGGCCTTCAGCAGGTCGTCGCGGCACGCGAAGTAGTTGGACGCCGTCCCGACTGGCAGGCCGGCCTGCTCGTCGACCGCGCGGTGGCTCAGCTTGTGGATGCCGGCGGTGCCGAGGATCTCGATCGCGGCGTCGGCGAGCGCGTTCCGTCGGCGCAGGTTTCGCGGTGGGGCCATGACAGCACCTACGATACCACATCGGCGATAGTAGTATCATCGTAGTGATATCAAAGAAGACCTGTATCGAAACGACAGGAGGACCCCATGAAAGTACTGATCATCGGCGCCGGCATCGGCGGACTGGCCGCGGCGCGGGCGCTGAGTGCCGACGGTCACGCGATCAATGTCTTCGAGCAGGCCCCAGGCCTGCGCCGAAGCGGCGCGGCGGTGACGTTGTGGAGCAACGGCACCGGAATCCTCGACTCGCTGGGTGTGCGGCTCGATGGTGTCGGCGCCAGGATCGACGTGCTGGAGATCCGCGACGCGCGCGGCCGGCTGCTGGCCAGCGTCGACGTCGCCAGGGCCGCCGCCCACTTCGGCCACCCGCATATCTGCCTGCCTCGAGCCGGGCTGCTTGAGCGGCTGGCCGACGGCCTGCCCGCCGGACTGGTCTCGTTCGGACGCACGTGCACCGGCGCCGGCCAGGCTGACGCGGTCACCCGCGCCACCTTCGCCGATGGCGGCACGGCCGACGGCGAACTGCTGGTCAGCGCGGACGGGCGGGGATCAGCGGTTCGGGACCAGCTATGGGGCGGTGACCCGGCCGAGTTCACCGGCTGGGCTACCTGGCAGGGGCTTACTTCAGTGCCGATCGACCTGACCACCGAGCACCGCAGCGTCATCTTCGCGGGCCGCGCCGGTACCTGCGGGCTGATGCCGGCGGGCGAGGGCCTGCTGCAGTGGTGGTTCGACCAGAGGTGGCTACCGGGCTCGCCGCCACCCGCCTCGCCGCTCGCCGTGCTGCGCGAAAGCTTCGGCGACTGGGCCGCACCAGTCACCGATGTCCTAGCCGCCGTCACCGACGACGACCTCGGATTCTTCCCGCACTTCCGGCATAAAGTCCCCGCCGCGTGGGGCACCGGCCGGATTACCGTGATCGGCGACGCCGCCCACTCCATGCCGCCGACCCGCGCTCAGGGTGCCAATCAGGCGCTGGAAGACGCCTGGGCGATGGCTGCCGCACTGCGTGAGACAAGCGACGTACCGGTCGCGCTCCGCGCCTTCGAGCGGGCCCGTTCCCCCAGAGCCGCCCTGGTCGCCAGACGGGCCGGCAGCGAGGACTACAACAATCTCAGCGGCCAACTGGCGTTGCTCATGAGACTGATCCCGGGTCCGGTGGCCAGCCGCCAGTACACCCGCTGGCTCGGTCAGGTCAGCAATTATCTCGCCGCATGAGTAAGGGCCAGGTCAGTGACCTGGCCCTTACTCGATTAAGTGTTTCCGGCTATGGCCTGACCGCGCCGTCTAGCTCCTGCAGGTACCAGCCGGATAGCGCGACCTTCTCGACGGGGTGGCCAGCCGAGGGCGCGTCGATCAGTTCCCCGCCGCCGACATACATTCCGACGTGCGAGTTGCCGGCGAAGCCGAGGATGTCACCCGGCTCAAGGTTGGCGGTGGTGAACGCGCCGGAAGCGGTGTGCAGCGAGACCGGAGGCAGGCTACCCATCTGGTCGTAGCTCACCCGCGGGATCGAGACCCCGGCGCTCGCCCACGCCTCCATCATCAGGCCGGAGCAGTCGTAGCCAGGTGCGTTACACGGGCCGGTGCCGCCGTAGAAGTAGGTGCAGCCGATCATCTCGTATGCGTAGTCCACGGCCTTCCCGGCCGCGCCGCTGACTGGCGGCGGTTTGGGATTGCCACCGCCGTTGCCCCCGCCACCGCCAGTGCCTCCGTTGCCGCCGCCACCCTGGGTGACGACTCGGCGCTGAACTGGGGTCAACTGGGCGAGCAGCGTCTCTTCCTGACCCTGCAGCGTCTTCAGCTTGTGCAGCCGCTTGCCGATCGAATTCTTGATCGCGAGGATGCCGAGCCTGGTCCGGCTAGCCTGCTGCTGCGCGTTCAGCAACTGGTGGCTGGCGGCGAGGTATCTGGCGATCTGCGAGCTGTCGACAGTGGACAGCTCGCTGAGGACCGAAGACTGGTTGAGCACTTCCTGCGGCGTGCTGGAGGTCAGCAGCCCGATCGGCGAGTCCACGCCGCCCTGCTCATAGGCGACGGTGGCGATCCGGTCAACCTCGGCGCGCATCGCCTCGAAGTTCGCGCGGTACCGCTTGGTCTCGCGGTTGAGCAGCTTAAGCCGCGCGTTGGCGAGACTCAGATTCTGCAGCACCTGGTCGTACTGCTGACCAAGCACGTTCACCTTGTTGTTCAGCACCGTGACCTCGTGCTGAACCTCGGAGATCGTCGGCTGCGGGAAGGCAGCCGCACTGCCGCCCATGCTGAAAATGGCTCCGGTGGTAGCCAGACTGGCGGCAATGATCCCGCCGCGGGTGATGACTCTGCGAACTGACTGCGGCCTTCGCACGCGCCAGACAGCTCCTTCTCCCAGGTGCCTGCCGAGCAAGGTTCACGGGACCGGATGCGGCAAACACCCGTCCGGACTGACTCACGTCAGCCGGATGCACCTAACGGGATCCGATATCACCGAAAACGCATAGGTGGTCGCGACCCCTCTGGGGCTCCTATTCACCTGATAGCCCGCGGACCGGGCCACGAACTCGGCAGTCGCCAATCGCCTTCCGCTTCGATGCGGTTGCCAGGTTATCGGCTCGATCCCAGACCTTAGTAAAGCTCTGGCTGCACATTCAACCACTTCGCGAACTCTCGCATCATCCTTGTGTCGCGCTGGGGGCCGCCACCATGCCCATATCACAGCCGGATCAGCCTGCCGTGCGATGTCAGTACCTCGCCGTAGCGTTGACCCGTGAGCATTCAACTGCGGTTGCGCCGGTCCGCCACAAGGCTGTGGCCACGCCGTCGGGCCAGCCAGAATCCGGCCAGGCAGATTCAGCACCTTCCCTTCCGGCGCTCGGTCTGCGAGCGCCCCTTCGTTGAAGGCACCGCCACCGATCGCATGCTCCCGGCCGGGTTCGTGCCCAGCCTGCTGCCGGCCGGCCTTCTCGCCGCCGCCGACGTCGTGGTCGTCGATGTAGAGACAACCGGCTGGCTCGCCGAGTCCGCCAGCATCACCGAGATCGGCGCGGTCA
Organism: Streptosporangiaceae bacterium; assembly: GCA_036501205.1. Classification (GTDB taxonomy): domain Bacteria; phylum Actinomycetota; class Actinomycetes; order Streptosporangiales; family Streptosporangiaceae; genus Chersky-822. The sequence goes on from DASYAT010000066.1 coordinate 131,740, forward strand.
GGCTGGCCGCCGGCCTCCCGGCGGTCGAGTTCTCGGCGCTAGTCAACCCCCAGACGCCGATCCCGGCCGAGATCACGACGCTGACCGGCATTACCGACGACATGGTCCGCGATCAGCCGGCGATTGGCCAGATACTCCCCCGCTTCCTCGAGTTCGCGAAGGGCAGCATGATCGTCGCGCACAACGCGCCGTTCGATCTTGGTTTCCTGACCGCTGCCTGCGCCGCCAACGACCTGACCTGGCCACCTTGCGCGGTGATCGACACCGCCGTGCTGGCCAGGCTCGTTCTGCCGCCCGGCGAGGTCACTGACCACAAGCTGACCACGCTGGCCGCGCATTTCGGCACCCGCACCTGGCCTTGCCATCGGGCGCTGGCCGACGCGAAAGCCACCGCCGGCGTCCTGGCCGGCCTGCTCACCCGAGTCGAGACGGCGAGTGCGGCGTCGGCTCGGCCGCACTAAGCCGCTACGATTGCGCCGCAGCCGGGGTACCGCTCCCGGAATTCGGCTCCCGGAACCCAGGAGGCGGCCATGGTCACCGCGATCGTTCTTATCAAGTCCGATGTCGCGCGCATCCCGGAGACGGCAGAGGCCATCGCCCAGATCAGGGAAGTCAGCGAGGTCTACTCGGTGACGGGAGAATTCGACCTGGTGGCGATGGTCCGAGTGCGCCACCACGATGAACTAGGCGACGTCATCCCCGGCCGGATCAACCGCATCCCCGGCGTCACCCACACTGAGACCCACATCGCCTTCCGCGCCTACTCAAGGCACGACCTGGACGCCGCCTTCTCAATCGGCTACCCAGAGACCTCCTGACTCCGCTCTGCCGAGACCGCCGGCCGTCCCGGTCAAGCCGCCCCGCAAGAAGGCCGTCGACGCCGCGACGATGACCCTGCCCGCCAGGGACTGGACCGTGCCGCCCATTCAGATCCGCCGACGATCCGGTATCCGGCCACTGCTCAACCCGGTCCGCCGAGTTCCACCGCCGGTCCTCAGCCCGCAGGCCGGCTCCCGCAGGCCGGCTCCCGCAGGCCGGCTCCCGCGGGCCCACTCAATCCGCGATGAATGTGCGCATTCACTCATACTGTGTCTTTAGGTCATCGGGTTGTGTGCACGTGTAAGGCCGGCACCTGAACGGGAGTAGCACTGCGGGCTTTGCCGAAGCCGGCCGCCGCCGCCCCGGTGACCCCTGCGGGGGAACTGCACCGGAGCCTCCGTGGTGTAGTTGCTTCCCGGGAAGCAACTACACCAGATGAGCAACGGTGCAGCCAGGGCTGCACCAGGGAGGCAGCGGTGCAGCAGCTTCCCGGGACGGAACTGCACCAGAGAGGCTCCGGTGCACCTGGCCAGCGGCCAGCCCGCAAATATGGTCCCGGATCCGGAAACCTGATGCACGCAACCCGATTTGCAACCTCCTTGGGCGTGAATACGCATATTCATCCCCCGAAAACATGATGAATCCGCATATTCATCTTCAGGCCGCGTCGATGACTGCGCGCATTCATCAGATCAGCTCAGGGAATCGCTCGTCGGCGAGTGACTGATGCGGCCACAGAGGCCTTCGGGATGCCTGGGGTTGGCCACGACGCCGAGCGGCGCTGGCGGGAGGGACGAACCTGACCTTGAACCAAGGTGAGCCGACCCGCAAACGTGGAGCCGACCCGCAAACGTGGAGCCGACCCGCAAACGTGGAGCCGACCGCAAACGGCGAGGCGACAACAGACGTGGGGGCCATCCGAAGCGCAGGCCGACCCAAAACGGCGAGGCAACC
>DASYAT010000067.1:0-20546 GCA_036501205.1 Streptosporangiaceae bacterium
GTGCGGGTCTTGTCCTGTTCGGGGAGACTGTCTTGGTTATGCCGTCAGCCGCCCGGAGAAGTACGGCACGTGGGGTGGCCTGAATGAGGACGAGCGCTCAGCGGAGCGCCGTCGCCGGATGCGCCGCGCGAATGCGAACGCGGCCTGATCTAGCCACAAGCGGCCCTGCCTGCGGGCGGATCCGGGGGATCGTCCTCCCGGACCAGCCACCGTGGCAGGGCCGGCCCGGCCCGTTTGCCGTCCACCCGTCAAGTGACAATAGTTCCATGATCTGCCCTTGCTGCCGCCGTCAGGACCATCAGGACTGTCCGGGCGGCACTTGGTGTGATTGCCAGCACAAAGCGCTCGCCGACCTGCGTGCAGAGCCCAGGCTGACCTGGCCTCGCCAAGGCTAAGCAGCCAGTGGTTTGGTCCAAGACGCAGCGGGCACTTCGGAATACCATGGCTTCCATCGCGGTTCGCACTGCCGGGAGGAGATAGCCGTGGACCAGCGAGGTAGGCGTGCGCACTGTGTCTTTTTGGCCTACTGTGAAGTAAGAGTCGCTGTACATAGGGTTCCCGTGGTTTGGGGTACTGCATGACCCCCGACAAGGAGGCGCGCACTATGGAGCAGCTGGCTGAGCAGGCCGCCGAGAAACTCAACGGAGCTCCAGCTAGCGAGGTCATCAGGTGGGCGGCGGAGACCTTCGGGGCAAAGCTCTGCATCACCTCCTCGATGACTGACGCTGTGATCATCGACCTCGTGTCCCGCGAGGTGCCAGGAATCGACGTGCTCTTCCTGGACACCGGCTATCACTTCGCCGAGACGATCGGCACCAGGGACGCGGTCTCGGTGGTGTACCCGGTCAATGTGCTGAACATCACACCGTCGACCACCGTGCGGGAGCAGGACTCCGAGCTGGGTCCCAAGCTCTACTCCCGCAACCCAGACCTGTGCTGCTATCTGCGCAAGGTGATCCCGCTCGAGCAGTCGCTCGAGCCCTACGACGCCTGGATCACCGGCGTGCGCCGCGAAGAGACCGACGCGCGCACCAGCACCAAGGTCGTCCAGTGGGATGCCAGGCGCCAGATGGTCAAGGTCAACCCGATCATCGAGTGGACGCAGCAGGAAGTCGACGACTACATCGCCACCAACGGCGTGCTGGTGAACCCGCTGGTCTATGACGGCTACCCGTCGATCGGCTGCCATACCTGCACCGCTCGCGTGGAGGCAGGAGCGGACCCGCGCAGCGGACGCTGGGTCGGCACGGTCAAGACCGAGTGCGGGATTCACACCTGATCGGGCAGACCCACGAAGTCCGCAATCAGGTACCACCGCTTACCGGGCACGACGTAGCGGCCGATCAGGCTTTGCTGGCTGCCGTCGAGGCCGAGGACGGCAAGTCGGTACTGCCTGAGCTGCATGAACTTGGTTGCCTGGCCGGCTCGGCAGAGACGGCCGAGCTGGCCAGGCAAGCTAACGTGTACTCCCCCGTGCTCCGCACTCACGACCGGTACGGGCACCGGGTCGACGAGGTCGAGTTCCACCCGGCCTGGCATCAGCTCATGACGACGGCGGTCGGCCACGGCCTGCACGCGACGCCCTGGGCAAGCGACGCGCCGGGCGCCCACGTGGCCAGGGCGGCCAAGTTCTACGTGTGGACCCAGGCCGAGGCAGGCCACGGCTGCCCGATCTCGATGACGTACTCGATCGTGCCGGCCCTGCGGCACGCACCTGAGCTGGCGGCCAGGTTCGAGCCCCTGCTGGCGAGCAGCGCCTATGATCCCGGGCTGACCGTTCCTGACGCCAAGACCGGCCTGCTCGCGGGCATGGCGATGACCGAGAAACTGGGCGGTTCCGACGTGCGGGCCAACACCACGCGCGCGGTGCCCGCCGGCGACGGCAGCTACCTGCTCACCGGCCACAAGTGGTTCTGCTCGGCGCCGATGTGCGACCTTTTCCTGGTCCTGGCGCAGGCTCCTGGTGGCCTCACCTGCTTCCTGCTCCCCCGCGTGCTTCCTGGCGGCGACCGGAACTCGATGCGGCTGCAGCGGCTCAAGGACAAGCTGGGGAACCGCTCGAACGCCTCCGCCGAAGTCGAATACGACGAAGCGATGGCCTGGCCGGTCGGCGACATCGGAGCGGGCGTGCGAACGATCATCGAGATGGTCAGCTCGACCAGGCTCGACTGCATTCTGGGCAGCGCCGCCACCATCAGGCAGGCCTGCAGGGAAGCTATCCACCACGCCAGTTACCGGCAGGTGTTCGGTGCCACGCTGGCCGGCCAGCCCGCCATGACCGCGGTCCTGGCCGACCTCGCGCTTGAGTCAGAAGCCGCGACCACGCTGGCGATCAGGCTGGCCGGCGCGGCCGACCGGGCCGCCGGCGGTGACCGGGCGGAATCGCTGCTGCTGCGCCTCCTGCTGCCCGCCGCCAAGCACTGGATCTGCAAGCGCACCCCGGCCGTCATCGGCGAGGCGCTTGAATGCCTGGGCGGCAACGGGTTCGTCGAGGAATCAGTGCTGCCCCGCCTGTACCGGGACGCGCCGCTGAACTCCATCTGGGAAGGCTCAGGCAATGTGACCGCGCTGGACCTGCTCAGGGCGCTGAGCCGGACGCCGGAAAGCCTTGAGGTCCTGCGAGCCGAATTGGCTCAGGCAGAAGGCGGTGACGCGAGACTAGATCGGGCCATCGGGACGCTCACCGTCGAACTGGCCGAAGTCGCGACCGCCGAGCCGGCCGCGGCCCAGTCCCAGGCGCGCAGGCTGGCGGGCCTGGTGACCGTGGTGACCCAGGCCGCGCTGCTGGCCAGATCTGCGCCCGCGGCAGTAAGCGACGCGTTCTGTGCTTCGAGATTGGACTCAGCTGGTGGTTTCGGTGGCCCTGGTGTCTCCTTCGGCATGCTGCCGCGCGGACTCAAACTCCTGCCCATCTTGGAGCGAGCCAGGCCGTAGTAGGGTCGCCTGATGCGCGTGTGGCCTGGCAATGCCTACCCACTTGGAGCGATCTGGGATGGTTCGGGCACGAACTTCGCGATCTTCTCCGAGATCGCCGAGCTCGTCGAGCTGTGCCTGTTCGACGATGAGGGTGCCGAAACCAAGATTCCGCTCAGCGAGGTCGACGGCTTCGTCTGGCACTGCTACCTGCCGGACGTAGGGCCAGGACAGCGGTACGGCTTCCGGGTCCACGGCCCGTACGAGCCGCGCCGGGGGCACCGGTGCAACCCCGCCAAGCTGCTCCTTGACCCGTACGGCAAGGCGGTCGACGGCGAGGTCACCTGGAGCCCGGCGCTGTACTCCTACATGCTCTGGGGCAATGATGCGGACTCAGCCAACACCGACGACAGCAAAGCTTTCATGCCAAGAAATGTCGTTATTAATCCTTACTTTGACTGGGGCGGAGATCAGCAGCTCAGGACGCCCATCCAGGAAACCCTGATCTACGAGGCGCATGTGCGCGGCCTCACGCTGCGACACCCGGGCGTGCCAGAAGAACTGCGGGGAAGTTACGCCGGGCTGGCCTCTCCCGCCGTGATCGAGCACCTGCAGCGGCTCGGCGTGACCGCGATCGAGCTGATGCCAGTGCATCAGTCGGTGCCTGAGCCGTTCCTGACCGAACGCGGGCTGACGAACTACTGGGGCTACAACACGATCGGCTTTTTCGCGCCGCACAATGGCTATGGATCCGCCGGGACACCGCACGGGCAAGTGGCGGAGTTCAAGTCCATGGTCAAGACGCTGCATCAGGCCGGCATCGAGGTGATACTCGACGTCGTCTACAACCACACCGCCGAGTCAGGTGCCCTCGGCCCGACGCTGTCGTTCCGAGGCATCGACAACGCGGCCTACTACCGGCTCGCCGACGACGACCCGTCGGTCTACCTGGACTACACGGGCTGCGGCAACAGCCTGAACGTGCGGCACCCGCACGCGCTGCAGCTGATCATGGACTCGCTGCGGTACTGGATCGACGAGATGCACGTCGACGGATTCAGGTTCGACCTGGCCTCCGCGCTGGCGCGGGAACTGCACGACGTCGACCGGCTGTCGGCCTTCTTTGACCTCGTGCAGCAGGATCCGCTGGTCTCTCAGGTCAAGCTGATCGCCGAGCCGTGGGATGTCGGCGAAGGCGGGTACCAGGTCGGCAAGTTCCCGCCGCTGTGGACCGAGTGGAACGGCAAGTACCGTGACGCCGTGCGCGACTACTGGCGAGGAGAGCCAGGGCGGCTGCCTGAGCTGGCGTCCAGGCTGACCGGGTCCAGTGATCTCTATGAGACCAGCGCACGGCGGCCCGTGGCGTCGGTGAACTTCGTGACCTGCCACGACGGATTCACCTTGGCCGACCTGGTCAGCTATGACCACAAGCACAACGAGGCCAACGGCGAGCAGAACCGGGACGGTTCTGATGACAACCGGTCGTGGAACTGCGGGACTGAAGGCCCGTCCGATGATCGGCAGGTCCTGACGCTGCGCGACCGGCAGGTAAGGAACTTCCTGGTCACGCTGTTCTTCAGCCAGGGCATTCCGATGCTGCTGGCCGGCGATGAGCTGGGCCGGACCCAAGGCGGCAACAACAACAGCTACTGCCAGGACAACGAGATCTCCTGGGTCGACTGGGACGCGGCCGCTAAGCACACCGACCTGATCGAGTTCGTCGCGGCATTGTCCGCCTTGCGTAAGGCCCATCCGGTATTCCGGCGGCGGAAGTTCTTCAGCGGCCTGGCCGGCGGGTCGTCCGACGGGCAGCGGGACATTCTGTGGCTGACTCCGGCCGGGCAGGAGATGACCGGTTCGGACTGGAACGAGAACTCCGCCCGGTCGCTGGCCGTCTGCGTGAATGGCGATGCGATTACCGAGCCAGGCCCGCGCGGCGAACGGATCACCGACGCGGACTTCATCCTGCTGCTGAACGCGCATTCCGATCCGGTGACGTTCCAGATTCCCCCTGAGGTGGGTGCGACCGGGGTGTCCTGGCAGATCGTGGTCAATACCGGCTCGCCGATGGCGCTAGCGGTCACCGGGAACGGCGGCGGCAGCGGAGTGGTGTCGGCGGCCGGGGCCAGCGGCGGTGGCCTGGTGGTGGGGAGCGCAGCGGCGGGCAGCGTAGTGGCAGGCAACTCGGCTAGCGGGTACTCGGTGGAGGTCGCGTCGCGCGCCATCATGGTGCTGTGCTCAATGAATCCGTAGTCCTGTTCTTAACTTCGATCAGGATTAACGCATCGCTCGGGGTTTGTCCCGCCAGGCCAGAGGCCGGTCGGCTTGTCAGGGAGAGTGAGGAGAACCGTGCGGCAGATCTTTCCCGCGGATCCGGGGGCTGGCGAGATCCTGGGTCCGGCCGAGCCGTTGCGGCTGGCGTGGAACGCACCGCCAGCCGCCGATTCCGTCGATCCGGGCGTGACCGGGCTGATCGCCAGGCTGGCGGAGATCTATGCCTACCCGGATCAAGCTGAGCCCTGGCTCAAGGCGAACATGATCACGAGCGTTGACGGGGCGAGTTCGGTGCAAGGCCGGTCCGGCGGGCTGGCCGGACTGGCCGACAAGCTCATCTTCGGCCTGCTGCGGAGCCTGGCCGATGTGGTCGTCGCCGGAGCGCAGACAGCCAGGGCCGAACGCTACGGCCCGGCCAAGCCGACGGCTATCTGGCCGCAGCTCAGGAAGGGCCGCCCGCCGACCCCTCCCATCGCGATCGTCACCAAGCGACTCACCCTGGACCTGGACAGTCCGCTGATCAAAGGCAACGGCGGCCCGAGGCCGATCCTGCTGACTACCAGCCAAGCACCCGCCGACCGGGTCGAGCAGGCCCGCGTCACCGCCGAAGTGATCATCGCAGGCGAGGACGAGGTACCGGCAACTGCGATCGTCGGCAAGCTGGCCGAACTCGGCCACCGCAAGATCCTCGTCGAAGGCGGACCGACCCTCCTAGCTCAGCTGTCGGCGGCCGACTTGCTCGACGAACTCTGCTGGACGATAAGCCCGCTGATCGAAGGCGGTGGTGCGGCCAGGATGACGGTGTCGAAGTCGTCGGAGCAGCCGGTACCTCGCGATTTCGCGCTCCGGGTCCTCCTGGAAGACGACGGCTTCCTGCTCGCCCGCTACGTCCGCCAAGGCGGCTAAGAGGCCGGGCTAGAAAGCCCGGCTTCCTGCGCCCTGCCGCAGTCGCTCCAGGGCCTCGGCCAGGATCGCCGCGCCGTCGCCCGCCGACCGGCGCTCCTTCACGTACGCCAGGTGCGTCTTGTACGGCTCGGTCTGTGGCGGCGACGGTGGACTGGTCGAGTCACGTCCGGCCGGAACGCCGCAGCGCGGGCAATCCCAGGTGTCAGGGACCGGGGCGTCGTTGGCAAAGCTCGGTACCGTTTCGTGACCGTTGCAGCAGTAAAACGACACCCGAATCCTTGGTGCCGCCTCGCCTCGCTCTGCTTCGCCCATCGGGCCGGCGCCGACCCGGCTCCCGCGAATGGCGTTACCACTACTCACTACAGGCCTCTTTCCGAAATCAATGTTCGCGCCAAGGCTGCCGCCTCCCGCTGCCGCCCCCTAGCGCCCCTCCCGCGCTGGCCGCTGGCTCCGCTGCCTGCTTGCCTGCCGACCGCTGCTGTTCGAATTGCGCTTGTTATCCGCTTACCCGGCGACCGTCCTGCCCGGCCGCCATCTCCCCCTAGCTCAGCTACTTGAGCAGTAGCCCGAGCACGACAATACAGACGAACCACAAAATACCAGTGAAAATCGTGATCCGGTCGAGGTTTCGCTCGACAACGGACGACGAGCCCAACGACGAGGACACGCCGCCGCCGAACAGGTCAGACAGACCGCCACCCTTGCCCTTGTGCAGCAGCACGAGGACCACCATGAGCAAGCTCGTGATGATCAGCACGATCGAGAATGCGATATCCAATGCTGTCGTCGTCCCTCCGGGTCGCACCGCTCAGGTATACGCCTCACGATACCGGCAGATCCTTACGAATCCTTCATAATCGAGACTGGCGCCACCGACCAGCGCGCCGTCGATATCTGACTGCGCCATGATGGCAGGCATGTTGTCGGGTTTCACTGATCCCCCGTACAGGATACGCAAGCTTGCGCCAACTTCGGTCCCATGAAGCTCGGAAACCTGGCTCCGCAGTGCCGAACAGACTTCTTGCGCGTCGTCGGGGCTAGCCACTTCGCCGGTGCCGATCGCCCAGATTGGCTCATAGGCCACCACCATGCCTGAAACCTGCTCAGAACTCAGCCCGGCCAGCCCGGCGTCGAGCTGACTGGTGCAGTGCCCGATATGGTCGCCGTCGGTCCGGATCGCGAGCGATTCGCCCAGGCACAGCACCGGGGTCATCTCATACGTCAGGATCGCCTTGACCTTGGCATTCACCAGGGCGTCGTCCTCGTGGTGGTACTGCCGCCGCTCGGAGTGACCGGCCAGCACGTAGCTGCAGCCGAGCTTGGCGAGCATACGGCCGCTCACATCACCCGTATAGGCACCATCAGGATGCGGTGAGATGTCCTGCGCGCCGTACTGCAGCCGCAGCTTGTCGCCCTGCACGAGGGTCTGCACGCTGCGCAGCGCGGTGAACGGCGGCAGCACCGCGATGTCCGCCGCGTCAAAGTCCTTGCCCTGCAGCCGGAACGCCAGCTGCTGGGTCAGCGCCAGTCCCTCAAGGTGGTTGTTGTGCATCTTCCAGTTGCCAGCTACCAGCGGCTTGCGCGCATCCTTGCTCATTCGCTAGCCACGGGCGCGTCAGCGCCGGCCTCAAGCGCGGCCACCCCGGGGAGGGTCTTGCCTTCGAGGTATTCGAGGCTGGCCCCGCCGCCAGTGGAAATGTGACTGAACGCAGTCTCAGGAAAGTCCATTAGCCGAACGCTTGCGGCCGAGTCTCCGCCCCCTACCACGGTCAGCCCATGCACCTGGCTGATCGCCTCGGCCAGCGCCCGGGTGCCCGCCGCGAAGGCCGGGAACTCAAACACCCCGGCCGGACCGTTCCAGAACACCGTCTTGGCGTCGGCCAGCTTGGCCGTGAACAGCTCCCTGGTGCGCGGACCCATGTCCAGGCTCTCCCGGTCGGCCGGGAAATTGTCGGCCGGGTACACCTCGTGCTCGGCGTCGGGGGCGAATCCGGTCGCGCCGACCAGGTCGACCGGCAGCACGATCTCCAGCCCTCGTTCCTGCGCGTCGGTCATGATCTGACTGACCTTGTCGATCTGGTCGCGCTCGAGCAGTGACTGGCCGACCTCGTAGCCCTTGGCGGCCAGGAACGTATAGGACATCCCGCCGACGATGATCAGACGGTCGATCTTGTCGAGCAGGTTCGCGATCACTGCGAGCTTGTCCGACGGCTTGGCGCCGCCGAGCACGACCACGTACGGGCGCTCCGGGTTCTCGGTGAGGCTGCGCAGGGTCTCGATTTCCCTGAGCACCAGCTCGCCCGCCGCGTGCGGCAGCAGGGCGGGCACGTCGTAGACGCTGGCATGCTTGCGGTGCAGCGCACCGAACCCGTCTCCCACGTAGCAGGCGGCCAGTGCGGCGAGCTCGGTGGCGAACTCGGCTCGCTGAGCGTCGTCCTTGGCCGTCTCGGCCGGGCAGAACCTGACGTTCTCGAGCAAGGCGACGTCGCCGTCGCCTAGGTCCGCCGCGACCTGACGGGCCGAAGGTCCGGCCACATCGGAGGCGAGGGCCACCGGCTGGCCAAGCAACTCTGCCAGCCGGTCGGCAACCGGGCGCAGCGAGGGCCCGGCGGCCGCTCGCTCCGCGAAGTCCTCGCCCTTGGGACGGCCGAGGTGCGCGCAGATCAGCACCCGCGCGCCGCGTCCGGTCAGCTCGTTGATCGTCGGCAGGCTGGCTCTGATCCGGCCGTCGTCGGTGATTCTGGTATTTGCGGCACTGTCCCTGTCGAGCGGGACGTTCAGGTCGGCGCGCAGCAGGACGGTCTTCCCGCTGACGTCCAGGTCGGCGATCGTCCGCATCAGCCCTCGCCTGGCAGGCGCGCGGCCACCATCTCAGTCAGGTCGACCAGCCGGTTGGAGTAGCCCCACTCGTTGTCGTACCAGCCGATGACCTTGACCTGGTCGCCCTGGGCCATCGTGAGCAGCGAGTCGAACGTGCATGACCAGGGCGTGCCGACGATGTCGGAGGACACGATCTGATCGGTGGTGTAGTGCAGGTAGGGCTTCAGCGAGCCGTCGATCGCGGCGCCGAGGAACGCGGCGTTGACCTCTTCGATGGTGACATCGCGCTCAAGCTGGACTACCAGGTCGGTGACCGAGCCGTCCATGACCGGCACCCGCATCGAGGTGCCGTCCATCTTGCCCTTGAGTTCGGGCAGCACCAGCGCGGTCGCCTTGGCGGCTCCGGTGGTGGTGGGGATGATGTTCTGCGCGGCCGCGCGAGCCCGGCGCAGGTCCTTGTGCGCGAAGTCCAGGATCACCTGGTCGTTGGTGTACGCGTGGATGGTCGTCATCAGGCCGCGGACAATGCCGAAGTTGTCGAGCAGCACCTTGGCCATCGGCGCGACGCAGTTCGTCGTGCAGGACGCGTTCGAGATGATGTTGTGGGTCGCCGGCTCATATTTGTCGTCGTTGACGCCCATCACGATCGTGATGTCCTCGCCCTTGGCCGGGGCCGAGATGATGACCTTCTTCGCGCCCGCGGTCAGGTGCTTTCCGGCTCCGGCGGCGTCGGTGAAGTGGCCAGTGGACTCGATGACGATATCCACGCCAAGCTCGCCCCACGGAAGATCGGCCGGGTCGCGCTCGGCCAGCCATTTGATCTTGGAGTCACCAGCCGTGATGCTGCCGTCGGCCACCTTCACGTCGACGTCGAGCGTGCCGAGCAGGGTGTCGAACTTGAGCAGGTGGGCGAAGGTGTCGATATCGCCCAGGTCGTTGGCGGCGACGATCTCGATCCCCGCACCAGGCATGGCGTGCACGGCGCGCCAGAAGTTCCTGCCAATCCGGCCAAACCCATTAATTCCTACTCGGACAGTCACGCGACGCTCACTTTCAGTTCGTCATTACCTAACATATATGTATAGCACGTAGGTATAGGCCCACGGCCATTTTCAGGGCACCAGCATGTCAGCAGTCAGGTGCGCCTCGGTGGCCGGGATGCCGAGCTCCATTGCCCGCTTATCGGCGAGCGCCAGCAGCCGCCTGATCCGGCCCGCGATCGCGTCTTTGGTCAGCGGCGGCTCGGCTAGCTGCCCGAGTTCTTCGAGGCTGGCCTGCCGGTGCTTGATGCGGAGCTGGCCGGCCACGATGAGGTGCTCTGGCGCTTCATCGCCCAGTATCTCAAGTGCGCGCTCTACTCGCGCACCCGCGGCCACTGCGGCCCGGGCGCTGCGGCGCAGGTTCGCGTCGTCAAAGTTGGCCAGCCGGTTGGCGGTACCGCGCACGGCGCGGCGGATCCGGCGCTCTTCCCAGACCAGCACGCTGTCGTGGGCGCCGAGCCTGGTCAGCATCGCACTGATCGCGTCGCCGTCCCTGATCACCACCCGATCGACGCCGCGCACGTCCCTGGCCTTGGATCCGATCTTCAGCCGCCTGGCCGCGCCGACCATGGCCAGCGCCGCCTCCGGTCCTGGGCAGGTCAGCTCGAGCGACATAGACCGGCCGGGCTCGGTCAGCGAGCCGTGCGCCAGGAAAGCCCCGCGCCAGGCCGCCTCGCAGTCGCATGTGCTGCCGGCCACCACTTGCCTGGGCAGCCCGCGCACCGGTCGCCCCCTGGCGTCCACCAGTCCCGTCTGCCTGGCCAGGCTGTCCCCGTCCTTGACCACTCGCACCACGTAGCGGTTGCCTTTACGCAGCCCGCTCGGGGCCAGGACGATGAGCTCGGAGGTATGTCCGAAGATCTCGCTGATGTCCTTGCGCACCCGGCGCGCGGCCGCGCCGGTGTCGAGCTCGGCCTCCACCATGATGTGGCCGTTGTTGAGGTGCAATCCGCCAGCGAATCGCAGCAGTGTCGAGACCTCTGCCTTGCGGCAGCACGGCTTGAGCACGCTGACCCGGCTGAGCTCATCCTTAACCAGGCTGGTCAGGGCCACCAATCTCACTCCCCCTCGAAAATCCGCGCGAAAGCGCCAGCCAGCCGTCTTGGATCATGACGGTCTGGCCGGTCGGCCATCGCGAGGTCGGCGAGCACCAGCCGGCCGCCGAGCTTCTCGGCCGCCTCCTGAAGCTCGCGTGTCGTGTCCCTCGCCGCTGTGCGGTCGGCTAGCACGACATCAAATGCGAGATCCGGGGCATGACTGGCGAGCACCTCCAGATGCGCGTGCGGGGAGAACCCCTCGGTCTCCCCTGGCTGGGCCGCCAGGTTCAGCGTGACCAGCCTCCCCGCCGGGGTGGCGACCAGGGCACTGGCCAGTTCGGGTACCAGCAGGTGCGGCAGCACGCTGGTGAACCACGAACCTGGCCCGAGAATCACCCAGTCCGCCTCCGCGACCGCCTGCACTGCCTCCGCACACGCCGGCGGGTCGGCGGGGACCAACGACATCGACCGTACCCGCCCGGTGGTCTTCGCGCAGGCTACCTGGCCTCGAACGGTGCTGATCTGGTGGGGAAACTTCGGGTCAACCCCCTCAACCACGGCCTCAAGTTCCAGCGGGACCGACGACATCGGCAGCACCCGGCCGTGCGCGCCGAGCAGCCGACCGACCCAGTCGAGGCCCTGCACGGTGTCGCCGAGCAGTTCCCACAGCGCGATGATCAGCAGGTTGCCGACGGCGTGACCGCCGAGTTCGCCGCTCCCGGTGAACCGGTGCTGCACCACCCGGCTCCAGGTGGTTCCCCAGGAGTCGTCGCCGCACAGGGCGGCCAGCGCCATCCGCAGGTCACCAGGTGGCAGCACGCCGTACTCGCGCCGGAGCCGGCCGCTTGAGCCGCCGTCGTCGGCTACGGTCACTATGGCGGTCAGGTCGCGGGTTACCCGGCGCAGCGCGGACAGCGAGGCGAACAGGCCGTGACCGCCGCCTAGGGCCACCACCCGGCGCCTGGCTGGCCGACCCCGTCCAGCAGGTCCGCTCGGCTGGTTACTCACGTCCGAGATCGCGATGGCTGACCTGAATTTCCGGCCAGTTGGCCGCCAGCCTGGCTCCGATCTCCTCCGAGATCGCGACGCTGCGATGCTTTCCGCCGGTACAGCCGACGGCGACCGTGATGAAGTGCTTGCCGCTGCGTTCGTAGCCGGACAGCGTGATCTCCAATGCCTCGACGTAAGCGCGCAGGAAGTCGGTCGCTCCCGGCTGGCCGAGTACGTAGTCGCGCACGGACGGGTCCTGCCCGGTCAGCGGAGCCAGTTCAGGAACCCAGTGCGGATTCGGCAGGAACCGGCAGTCCACCACCAGGTCAGCGTCGACCGGCAGGCCGTACTTGAAGCCGAACGAGACCACGGTGACCCTGATCGCGGCCGCCCGCTCGTCGCCGAACATGTCCCGCATCCGGGCGCGCAGTTCGTGGATGTTCAGCGTCGAGGTATCAATCACCAGGTCGGCTTCGGCGCGGATGCCGTGCAGTTGCTCTCGTTCGGCCGTGATGCCATCGACCACCCGGCCGTTCTCCTGCAGCGGGTGGGGTCGCCTGACGTTGTCGAACCGGCGCACCAGCGTCTCGTCGCTCGCCTCGAGGAACACGACGTACGGATGTGCCCCGATCGAGTCAAGCTCCGCGAGCGCGGACTTCAGGTCCGTGGAGAACGCCCGGCTGCGCACGTCGACCACGGCCGCTACCCGCGGTACCGCCGCCCGCGCCCGGCGGGCCAGGTCGAGCATGGTGACCAGCATCGCGGGCGGCAGATTGTCAGCCACGAACCAGTCGAGGTCTTCAAGTGACTTGGCCGCCGTCGATCGCCCGGCCCCGGACATGCCGGTAATGATCACGATCTCCGGCGCGCCGCCGTAATGATCCATTTCTCACTGCCCCCGATCTGCGTCAGGCCCCATCCTGCCGCTGTTGCAGTGCCGATGGTTGTCTTGGTGCTTTCTGCTGCGGTGAATCGCTCGATTGTTGCAATGCCGCCGCGACTATCTGAGCCAGTCGCGGGCCGAACCCGTCGACCTCGGCGATCTGCTCGGCCGAGGCGGCTCGCAGTTTGCGTACCGACCCGAAGTGCTTGAGCAGCGCGGTCCGCCTGGCCGGGCCGAGTCCAGGCAGGTTGTCTAGCTCGCTCACCGTCTGGGCCGCGCCGCGCTTGGCCCGGTGGTAGGTGATCGCGAACCGGTGCGCCTCGTCGCGTACCCGCTGCAGCAGGTACAGGCCCTCGCTCGTGCGCGGCAAGATCACCGGGCTGTCCTCGCCGGGCAGCCAGACCTCTTCGAGCCGCTTGGCCAGGCCGCACACGGCGACGTCGGTGATGCCAAGCTCGCTCAGCGCGCGCACCGCCGCCTCGACCTGGCCCGCACCACCGTCGATCACTAGCAGCCCGGGCGGATAGGCGAACTTGCGCTTGGCGCCGTCGATCAGCTCATCCTCAAGATCGGCCCCTGCCTCGACCTGTGCCGCCTTGTCCCGCTCGGCCAGGTACCGCCGGAACCGCCGGGTCACGACCTCGTAAATCGCGGCAAGGTCGTCGGTCGCGGCCCCCTTGATGGAGAACTTGCGGTACTCCGACTTGCGCGCCAGCCCGTCCTCGAACACCACCATCGACGCCACCACGTTCGTGCCCATCAGGTTGGACACGTCGATGCACTCGATCCGCAGCGGCGCCGCGTCCAGCCCGAGCGCCTCCTGGATCTCAGCCAGCGCCTGGCTGCGGGTGGTCAGGTCGCTGGCCCGCCTGGTCTTGTGCAGCGCCAGCGACTCGGTCGCGTTCCGGGTAACGGTGTCGAGCAGCGCCCGCTTGTCACCGCGCTGCGGCACCCTGAGCGTCACCCGTCCGCCCCGCCGGGCGGTCAGCCACTCTTGCACGGACTCGGTGTCCGGCGGCAGTTCCGGTACCAGCACCTCACGGGGCACGGCCGACCGGTCGGGCTCGACCGAAGCGTCCTGGCCCGCGCCTTCCGAACCCGCGCTTTCCGAACCCGCGCCTTCCGAACCCGCGCCTTCCGAACCTGCGCCTTCCGAACCCAGTGCCCGCTGTTGCGATACGGGGTCGTCTCGATATACCTGGCCCAGGAAGTGCTCGACCAGCTCGCTGGTGCTCACGTCCTCGACCTTGTCGACGACCCAGCCGCGCTGCCCGCGGACCCGGCCGCCGCGCACATAGAACACCTGGACCGCCGCCTCGAGCTGATCCTCGACCAGGCCGATGACGTCGCAGTCAGTACCGTCCGGCAGCACCACCGCCTGCTTCTCCAGCGCTCGCTGCAGCGCCTGCAGGTCATCGCGCAGCCGGGCGGCCAGTTCGAACTCCTCGGCCGCGGCGGCCTCGCGCATCTGCGCCTCGAGCCGCTTGGTGAACTTGCCGGTCTGGCCGGCCATGAAGTCGCAGAACTCCTCAGCCAGCTCCAGGTGCTCGTCGGCGCTGATCCGGCCGACGCACGGGGCCGAGCACTTGCCGATGTACCCGAGCAGGCAGGGCCGCCCGATCTGCCCGGCTCGCTTGAACACCCCCGCCGAGCAGGTGCGCACAGGGAAGACCCGCAGCAAGGTATCGACCGTGTCCCTGATCGCCCAGGCGTGCGAGTAAGGACCGAAGTACCGCACCCCGCGCCTGCGGGCGCCGCGCATCACGGTGACTCGCGGATACTCCTCGTTCAGCGTGACCGCGAGGTACGGGTAGCTCTTGTCGTCGCGGTACCTGATGTTCCACCGCGGATCGAACTCCTTGATCCACGAGTACTCCAGCTGCAGCGCCTCGACCTCGGTGCCGACGACCGTCCAGTCCACGCTGGCCGCGTCGGTCAGCATCATCTGGGTCCGCGGATGCAGGCTGGCGAAATCGGCGAAGTAAGAGTTCAGCCGGGACCGCAGGCTTTTGGCCTTGCCAACGTAGACGACCCGGCCGCGGGAATCGCGAAATCGGTAGACACCGGGCGATTCGGGAATGGAGCCGGGCGCCGGGCGGTAAGTTGCCGGATCTGCCACGCCAGCAACTCTATTCAGTCCTGCCGACGGTCAGGACTAGCCAGCCGACGGGAAGTCACTCGATGGCAGCCCTGGATCCCTCGGCCGGGCCGAACACCACGAGAAGAGCCAGGTCCTGCGTGACATCGGCGAACCGGTGTTCTTCTGCGGCAGGCACGAAGATCACCATCCCAGGCTCCACCGCGACCCGCCTGCCCTCGGCCTCGAACATCGCGCGGCCAGCGGTAACGACGTAGATCTCAGCCTCGGTATGCGGTACCTGGTCATCGGTTCCGCCCACCGGAATCGAGTACGTCCCGACCGAAAGGTCAGGCACCCGGAACTGCTCGGCCCAATGGGTGTCAAACGGAGTAACCGGACTTGCGAACTTCCCCGCCCCACCAATTACCTGCATGCCCGCTACCTCCAACCAAGGGTCTGGGCTCAGCCAGGCGGCTATCTTGACACACCGAGCGCTCGAAGCCAGATAGCAGGCTCCCCCGATGTCACACAGTCCCCGGCAGCCCCACCAGTCACCAGGCCAACGTCATGATCATCACGATATCCCGGATGAATGCGCATATTCATCCGGAATCCGAGGTGTGAATGCGCATATTCATCCGGCCGGCCACGCGGATGCGTCGCCACAAACTCGCCTTTCGCTCCCACCGTCACACCAGCCCCAGCTCAAGGCAGCGATGTGCCACGCTGTCTGGGTGCTGCCGCTCGCGATCACCGCTCCCCTAATAACGGCCCTCAACGTGCTCGCGTGGCTCTACCTGCTCGCCGGGCGCGGCGGTTTCTGGCGTACCAGCCATCGACTGCCACCGTCAGGCCCGCTGCCAGACCCCTGGCCTAGCGTCACCGCCGTTATTCCCGCCCGGGACGAGGCCGAAATTCTCCCTCAGACGTTGCCGTCTCTGCTAGCCCAGGATTACCCGGGCCGCCTCACCGTGATCCTGGTCGACGACGAGAGTACCGACGGCACGGCGGAAATAGCTGCCGGACTCGACCGCGGTGCGAGCGCGGGGAGACGACCCCCCGGATCCCCGCGTGGCGGCCGCCTTAAGGTCATCAGCGGTACGCCCACGCCGCCGGGCTGGGCGGGAAAGGTCTGGGCCATGCAACAGGGCCTGGACGCGGCCGCCGATGCCGACTACATGCTGTTCACCGACGCCGACATCGGCTACGCGCCCGGCACCCTCACCCGGCTGGTCGAAGCCGCCGGCGACCAGTACGCGCTGGTCTCCCAGATGGCGCTGCTGCGCTGCGACGACGCCGCCGAGCGACTGCTGATCCCCGCTTTCGTCTACTTCTTCGCCCAGCTCTACCCGTTCCGCCAGGTCAGCAGCCGGCGGAGCAAGACCGCGGCCGCAGCCGGCGGCTGCATGCTGATCCGGCGCGAGACGCTGCCCGCCGACGGCCTCAAGGGCATCAGCGGCGCCAGGATCGACGACGTAGCGCTCGGCACCATGCTCAAGCGAGCCGGTCACGAGTGCTGGCTCGGCTTCACCACCGAGGTCACCAGCCGACGCCCCTACGACTTCACCCAGATCTGGAACATGGTGGCCAGGAGCGCCTACACCCAGCTCAGGTATTCCCCGGCGCTGCTAGCCGGAACTGTCGTCGGCCTCGCATGGCTCTACCTGCTCCCTCCCGCCGCCACGGTCATCGGCCTGAGCCTGCTCCCGTCCGCGCAAGCCATACCCGTCGCTGCGGCCGGCGCCACCGCGTGGCTGCTGATGTCGGTCAGCTACCTGCCTATGCTGCGCCTCTACCGCCTGAGCCCGCTGCGGGCGCCGACCCTCCCGCTGATCGCCACCCTCTACGCCGGGATGACGATCAACTCCGCCCTGCGCCACCGCCACGGCCGGGGCGGCGAATGGAAGGGCCGCTACTCAAACGCCTCCGGCTCTGCTCATTCGAACGCCTCCGGCGGGGGGCAGGCGCAGACGAGATTACGGTCTCCGTAGGCCGCCTCGATCCGCCGCACCGGCGCCCAGTACTTCGACCGCCGATCACCGCCGCCGGGATACGCGGCGTCCTCCCGCGAGTACCCGTGCTTCCAGTCCTCGACGAGCAGCATCGACGCCGTATGCGGCGCGTTCTTCAGCGGATTGTCCTTGGCATCGAACTCGCCGGCCGAAACCCTCGCGATCTCACCCGCGATCGCGATCATCGCGTCGCAGAACCGGTCAAGCTCGGCCAGGTTCTCGCTCTCGGTCGGCTCGACCATCAGCGTCCCGGCCACCGGGAACGACATCGTCGGCGCGTGGAAGCCGTAGTCGATCAGCCGCTTGGCCACGTCCTCGGCGGTCACGTCGGTCTGCGCGGTGATCTGCCGCAGGTCGAGGATGCATTCGTGGGCGACCAGCCCGGCCTGGCCGGTGTACAGCACCGGGAAATGCGGATTCAGCCGCCGCGCGACGTAGTTGGCGTTCAGGATCGCGACCTGGGTCGCCCGCCGCAGCCCGTCTGAGCCCATCATCAGCACGTACGCCCATGAGATCGGCAAGATCCCGGCTGACCCGAACGGCGCCGCCGCCACCGGCCCGGTCTGCAACGACGCCGTGCTGCCCTTGCCCGCCTTCGGCAGCACCACCTCACCGGTCGAAACCCCTACAACCGCCACGTCGGACAGCATCGGATGCCGGGGCAGGAAAGGCGTCAGGTGCGCCCTGACCGCCACCGGGCCCACGCCGGGACCGCCGCCGCCGTGCGGGATGCAGAACGTCTTGTGCAGGTTCAGATGCGACACGTCCGCGCCGAACCGCCCCGGCTTGGCCAGCCCGACCAGCGCGTTCAGGTTCGCTCCGTCGACGTACACCTGGCCGCCCGCGCCGTGCACCAAGTCGCAAACGGTCTCGATCGTCGACTCGAACACCCCGTTGGTCGACGGGTAGGTCAGCATGATCCCGGCCACCGTATGAGCGTGGGTATCCAGCTTGGCCTTCAGGTCGCCTAGGTCAATGGCGCCGTCCGAGCCGCACTTGACCACCACCACCCGCAGGCCCGCCAGCACCGCCGAGGCGGCGTTGGTGCCGTGCGCGGACTCAGGAATCAGGCACACGACCCGGTCGGGTTCACCGCGCGACTGCTGGTACCGCCTGATCGCCAGCAGCCCGGCCAGCTCGCCCACCGATCCCGCGTTCGGCTGCAGGCTGACCGCGTCGTAGCCGGTGATCTCGGTCAGCGCGTCCTGCAGGCCCTTGATCAGCTCGGCGTATCCGGCCGCTTGCTCGGCGGGCGCGAACGGATGCAGGCCGGCGAACTCCGGCCAGCTGATCGGCTCCATCTCCGCGGTTGCGTTCAGCTTCATCGTGCACGAGCCGAGCGGGATCATCGACCGGTCAAGGGCGATGTCGAAGTCGGACAGCTTGCGCAGGTACCGCAGCATCGCGGTCTCGCTGCGATGCGCGGAGAACACCGGATGGGTGAGGAACGCGCTCGTTCTCTCGCGCCCGCTCTGAATCTTCGGTTCCTTTGCCACCAGCTCAACCGGATACCCCGCGATCGCGGCCGCCACCTCGGCCAGTTGCTGATCCGTCGTGGTCTCATCGCAGGCCACCTGAACCACGTCGGCGCTGGCCAGATGCAGGTTGTATCCGGCTGCGCGGGCCCGCTCCACCGCCGCCGCCGCTCCGCCGGGTATGGAGACGGCCACCGTGTCGAAGAATTCCTTATTTTTGGGAGAAAGATTTGCGCCAGCTTGCAGCGTCGCGGCCAGGCTGGCTGCCTTGCCCGCGACTCGCCGGGCGATAGCGGTCAGCCCGTCCGGCCCGTGATAGGCGGCGTACATCGCGGCGATCACCGCGAGCAGCACCTGAGCTGTGCAGATGTTGCTAGTCGCCTTCTCCCGCCGGATATGCTGCTCGCGCGCCTGCAGCGCCAGCCGGTAGGCCGGATGCCCGTCGGCGTCCACCGACACCCCGACCAGCCGGCCGGGCAGTTGCCGCTTGAACTCATCCCGCACGCAGATGTAGCCCGCCTGCGGTCCGCCGTAGCCCATCGGAACGCCGAATCGCTGGGTGCTGCCGATCGCGATGTCGGCGCCTAGCTCTCCCGGCGGAGTCAGCAGGGTCAGCGCGAGCGGGTCAGCGGCGACCGCGACCAGCGCGCCGCGCTCGTGCGCCGCCGCGATCACCGGCCGCAGGTCCCGGATCTGACCGCTGGCACCTGGGTACTGCAGCAGCACGCCGAACAGCTCACCGTCCGGCTGCGCGGCGATCAATTCGGCCGTGACCTCGCCGGTCACGAGCGCCAAGCCGAGCGGCTCAGCCCGGGTCGCGAGCACGGCCAGCGTCTGCGGCAGGCAATCGGTGTCGGCGAGGAACCTCGAGCCGCGCTTGGTAACCCGGTGCGCCAGCGTCATCGCCTCGGCGGCCGCGCAGGCCTCGTCGAGCATGGAAGCCCCGGCCACCGGCAGCCCGGTCAAGTCCTCGACCATGGTCTGGAAGTTCAGCAGCGCCTCCAGCCGGCCCTGGCTGATCTCCGGCTGGTACGGCGTATAGGCGGTGTACCAGGCCGGGCTCTCCAGCACGTTCCTGCGGATCACCGGCGGAGTGATCGTGTCGTAGTAACCGAGGCCGATCATCGAGGTCAGGACCTGGTTTTTGGCCGCGAGCCGACGCAGCTCGGCCAGTGCCTGATCCTCATTCAAGGCGGGTGGCAGGCTCAGGTCACCGCCGCCGAGGCCAGCGGGAAGGGCCGCTGAGGTCAGCTCGTCCAGATTGGCGTAGCCGATCGCGTCCAGCATTCGCTGCTGGTCGGACTGGTCTGGACCGATGTGCCGATCGGTGAAGTTCACGCCTAGCTCCTGGAGTCCGGGGTCGCTGCTATGCCGCTCCCCCTCTGTCGTCCCGGTGTCTCAAACGGACACGACTCCAGAGCTGCTTGTCCCGTCCGGTCCTTGGTGCCTGAGAGGTTCCGGGGAGGTTGCCCCTTCGGCGCCGCGCGCTGGCTGCGGGCGGACTCTCCCGGACGGTGTCACTAGCTAGTTAGAGATTACTACCTAGACGTCGTCCCAGCGGAAAACCCGCACGGAGATCGCTGTGACGATCGCGGTGAACCCGAGCAGGATGCCGATCGCGGGCAGCGCGGCCGACGGCCCCTCGCCTCGGGCCATCACGTCCTGCATGCCGTCGACCAGGTAGCGAAGCGGCATCGCGTAGGACGCGTCCCTGACCCAGTTCGGCGCGAAGTCCAGCGGCAGGAACGCGCCGCCGAGGAACGCCATCGGCAAGATGATCAGGTTCACGATCGACGACGCGGCCTGCTGGGTCTTGGAGATCGCGCCGACGAACAAGCCGATCGACATGAACGCGAGGATGCCGCAGACGACCAGCGGGAATGCCATCCACCAGGACGCGGTCAGCTTCAGGCCGAAGTACGGAGTGATCGCGATCAGCAGGAAGATCGCCATCTGGATCAGGCCGATCACCACGCTGATCCCGATCCTGGCCGACACCACCTCGGCGGTGGTGACCGGGGCGAGCCGCAGGCGGCGCAGCAGCTTGTTCTGCCGCCAGGTCACCAGGGTGATCGCCGAGCCGAACGCCGCGCCTGAGGCCAGTGCCCACCCGAGC
>DASYAT010000068.1:0-2691 GCA_036501205.1 Streptosporangiaceae bacterium
TCCGGTGTAGCCGGCCGCGTAGGCGGCCCGGCCCGCATAGGCGGTGCCGAAGAAGGCGCAGAACCGCGTGCAGGTGTCGATCGCCCCGCCCCAGCGGTGGCTGAAGCGGATGCCTTCGAGTTGCGGGAAGGTCGCGAAGAAATGCTCGGCCAGCCGCTGGAAGGTGTCCGGGCGCTGATCGTAGGACGGCCTGATCTTGCGGCCGAAGTAGTAGATGGCGTCGTAGCCGCCCCACAAGATCCGGTTGTCGGCGGTCAGCCGGTAGTAGTGGAACTGATTGCCGAGATCATCGATCCCTTGCCGGTTGCTCCAGCCGACCGACTCCAGCTGCTCCGGGGTCAGCGGCTCTGTCACCAGTACGTAGTCGTAGACCGGGACGGTGTGCCACCGCATTCGCCTGACCAGAGGGGCGAACGCGTTGGTGCCGAGCGCCACGTTCGAGGCGGTCACCGTCGCGCCGGTGCGGATCCTCAGCCGCAGGCGCTGCCCGGATCGGTCGATCCGGGTCACGCCGGTGTTCTCGGCGATCCTGACGCCCAGTGACTCGGCCGCGCTGGCCAGGCCCCAGGCCAGCCTGGCGGGGTCGAGCAGGGCAATGTCCTCGCGGTGCCAGACGCCGCCGAGGTAGGTCGGCGAGTTGACCTGGGCGCGCAGTTGCTCTTGGTCTAGGCGTTCGCCGCCGGCGGAGGCCAGGTAGCTGAGCTGGTAGGGCTGGGTGGCTACGGTCAGGCTGCCGCTGCGTTCGAAGCCGCAGGCGATGCGGTAGCGGCTGATCGCGGCTTCGATCTCGGCGAGGTTCTGCGTGCCGAGGCGGTTGAGCGTGCCGAGTTCGCGGGGGAAGCGCGCCTGTCCGTTGGCGTCGCCGTGCGTGAGGCTGGCCGCGCAGAATCCGCCGTTCCGGCCGGTCGCCGCGGTGGCCAGGCGGTCTGCCTCGATCAGCACTACGTCGCGGCCGGGATCTCGTTCCTTGGCCAGCAGCGCGGTCCACAGGCCGGAGAAGCCGCCGCCGACTATCGCTAGATCGGCGCTCGTGGACGCTTCCAGCGCCGGACGGGCGGCTGGGCGGTCCGCGCTGTCGAGCCAGAACGGTACCGGTTCAGCTTCCGACCACGACTGCCGGGTATCATGCGCGGACAGCATGATCAGGTTGCCTCTCTCCCTGGCAAGTAGCCGCAGGTCGAACTGGCGATGAACACGATGTGAGCTATTTCCGCACACTAGCGGCATCTGTACGGCACCGTGTTTTCCAGGGCACGTCTGCGGCATATTAAAGCAAGCAACTAGGCCCGCGGCTGCGCGACGCCCGCGCATGGCTCGCGTAGGAGGATGACGTTGGTCGTTGATGCCGGTTACCCAGCTGACGGTTACCCAGCCGACGAGAGCCGCACTGCCCGTGGCAGCGACTACGCACGCCTATCGCGAGTGATCCGCGAAGCGGGGCTGCTGCGCCGGCGCCCCGGCTATTACATGGCCAAGATCACCGTCAACCTGCTGTTGCTGCTCGGCGGGTGGGCCGCGTTCTTCCTGCTCGGCCGGTCCTGGTGGCAACTGCTGGTGGCGGTCTTCCTGGGAGTCATGTTCGGCCAGTGCGGGTTCATCGGGCATGACGCCGGTCACCGCCAGATTTCCGGGTCCAAGCGCAACGACGACCTGATCGGCCGCATCCATGGCAACTTGCTGATCGGCCTCAGTTACGGCTGGTGGATCTCCAAGCACAACCGCCACCACGCTCACCCCAACCAGGTCGGCCACGACCCAGACATCGCTGGCGCGGCCATCGCCTTCACCCCGGACCAGGCGCTGGCCCGGCGCGGGATGGGGGCTTGGCTAGCCAGGCACCAGGCCTGGCTGTTCTTCCCGATGCTGCTCCTGGAGGGCCTGCATCTGCATGTCGCCGGGGTACGGGCGCTCCTGAGCCGTCGCGGCGGTGCCGCGAAGTGGCTTGAGGGGACGCTGCTCATCGCGCATATCGCGGGTTACCTGGCCGCCGTGTTCCTGGTGCTTCCCGTACTGCAGGCCGTGATCTTCATCGTTATCCAGCAGAGCGTGTTCGGGCTGTACCTAGGCTGTGCTTTCGCGCCGAACCATAAGGGCATGCCGGTATTCGGGGAAAACGAGAAGATCGACTTCCTCCGTCGTCAGGTCATCACCTCACGTAACATCCGCGGCGGATGGTTCACCGACTTCGCCCTCGGCGGGCTCAACTACCAGATCGAGCATCATCTGTTTCCGTCCATGCCGCGGCCCAACCTGCGGCACGCACAGGCGCCGATCCGGGCGTTCTGCGAGGCGCACGGCATCTCCTACAGCCAGACCGGTCTCGTGGCCTCCTACGGGCTGGTGCTCCGCCACCTCGATGCCGTCGGCGCGACACCCGCCGCCGTCCAGTCCTAGCCGGGTCCTAGCCGGCTACTAGCCGGCCTTTACCGAGGCAGGCGCGATCATCCCGGCCGATTCCATGTGCGTCATCAGACCTGGCTTAGGCCACAGACTGGCGAAAGAGGATCCTGCAACACCCTGACCTGCGATAACGCCGCCCAGGGCACCG
This sequence comes from Streptosporangiaceae bacterium, assembly GCA_036501205.1. Classification (GTDB taxonomy): domain Bacteria; phylum Actinomycetota; class Actinomycetes; order Streptosporangiales; family Streptosporangiaceae; genus Chersky-822. Next base: position 2,549 of record DASYAT010000068.1, read on the forward strand.
AATCTGGGCGCTAAGCCCAGCCATTGCCGTGCAGTCCGCTCCAGGATGCGGTGCACTTACCATCCGTTGCCGGCGACTTACCATCCGTTGCGACCACTTACCCTGCATTACCCTCGTAATTCTGCCCGGAATGACCGTTATGC
>DASYAT010000069.1:0-23442 GCA_036501205.1 Streptosporangiaceae bacterium
ACCGGAACGGCGAACAGGGAAACTACGCCGAGTTCCTGCCCGGGCTGACGAAGTATGAGCCAATCACGCTGAGCCGGGCCGCCGGACCCTACTCCAGGGTCGTGCAGCACTGGCTGTCGCAGACTTCGAAGAAACCGAAACCGCAGAGCGGCACGATTCAGCTGGTCAATTTCGTCGGCATGCCGATCGTGGAATGGCGGCTGGCCGAGTTCTTCCCGATCGCCTGGTCGATCGAATCTTTCGACGCTTCGGGTGGCAGGCCGGCGATTGAGACGCTGAAACTCGCCCATACCGGCTTCCTGGACGACGACTTGTCACTGTCCCTGTTCTGAATCCCGTCACAGCCAGCTAGGAGAAGCACAGTGAGCTTTCCGGATATCGCCTCGGCGGCCCAGATAGCAATGCCGCAGTTGGCCACGCCCGCCGTGGCCGGATCGGCCGTCTCGACCGCGGCGTCGGCCGGCCGGACCCTGATGTCCGGTGTGTCGGGCTTCTCCCGGGTCGGCCTGGCGATGCGATTTCGGGCCAAGGTTACCGAGCTTGGTCTCGACCTGGGCGACTGGAGTTCGTGCGATGGGCTGAGGGTCGATTTCAAGTTCGATGCGGTGCGCTCCGGCGGCGAATACACCTCAACCCACGTGCTGCCGCTGACGGTTTCCTATAGCCCGGTCGTGCTGAAACGCGCGGTACGCAAGCCGTACTCGGACTCGCTTCAGACCTGGCTGAAATCGATCGCCACCCAATGGCAGAACGCCGAAGGCGAAATCAACGTCGGCACGTCCGTGACGATCAGCCTGCTCGACGTGTACCAGGACGTGGCCATGCCGGCCGCGACCTGGCAGCTGCAGAGCGCTTTTCCTTCGTCCTGGAGCGGCCCCTCGCTGAGCGCCAAGAGCGGTGACGTTGCGATGGAAACCCTGGTTCTCGAGCACGACGGTTTCCTGAGCGGGCCGAAATGACCGCCGATCTCAGTGCTGCCGGCGGCGCGCCGGCCAAATGGGTCAAGGCCACGCCCGCCACCGGGCAGGTCGGTCAGGGTGCGAGCCTGCGGAAGCTGAGCCCGAGACCAACGCCGAGCGAGAGCGCCGAGGTTAAGTTCTCGGTCAATCCGGAGCGGATCACCGTCAGCCACACCTTCAAGACCGAGGGCGCTAACGGCAATAACCTCGAAGATCAGGTCAAGAATCTCGGACACATCGAGATCTCCATCGACAAGGTACTGCTGTTCGGTGCCGGTACCAAGTCAGCGTGCGAGACCCTGATCAGCTGGAGTTGCGCCGCTCCGATCCCGATCGGCGTAGGCAAGAAGCAGAAATACGCCCAGCCGATCTTGCTGCGGTTCACGTGGGGGACCGGCCTGTACTGGGAGCTATTCCTGCGGCAGGTGACGATCAGCTACCTCCGCTTCGAGACGGGTACCGCAACGCCGATCCGGGCGGAGGTGCGCCTGAACCTGTACCGGAACCTGACCAGCACGCTGCCCCCGCCGAATCCGACGTCCGGCGGCCCGCCCGGGCGAAGCGCCCATGTCATGGACAGCAGCGAATGCCTCGCCTCGCTCGCGGAGGCGACCTACGGCCGGCCCGGCGCCTGGCGCCGGATCGCCCAGGCCAACTCGATCGATGATCCGCTGCGAGTACGCCCTGGCACTGCTGTGTACCTGCCAGAACCAGGCGAGCCTGGCTTCATACCCGGCGGCCGGCAATGGGCTCGGTAAACTCCCCGCTGCTGGTCCTGCAGCCCCAGGTATCGATTGGACCTGGCCTTGGCAGCCCGCTGTCCGACGCGCTCTGCGAACGGCTCAGCCGCGCCCTCGTGGAGACCCATCTGCACCTGCCGGGCATGTTCGAGCTCAGCTTCGTCGGCGTCTCCGACGAGGACCTGCAGCAGGCCGGGATCGTGCTGGGAGCGCGGATGAATATCGCCTCATCGGCCACCGATCCCGCTGCGGAGGTCTCGCTGATCCGCGGCGAGGTGACCGCGATGGAAGGCAGCTTCGATGACTTCACCGGGGTCGTCACGGCCCGCGGCTACGACCTGAGCCACCGGTTGCAGCGGGTCAGGCGCACGAGGGCGTTGCTCAACACCTCCGACGCCGAGGCGGCTCAGAAGATCGCGAGCGCCGCCGGCCTGGAGATCGGCGAGATCACGCCGTCCGACGTGATCCACGATCACCTGCCGCAGTACGACCAGACCGACTGGGAATTCCTCAAGCAGCGCGCCGGTGAGATCGGCTACGAGTTCGCGATGGCAGACGGGTTGTTCTGCTTCCGCAGGGCCTCCTCGGTCGAGTCAGCGGGTGCGCGGGAGCCGCTGACCCTGACGCTGCACCAGAACCTGCGCGCGTTTGCGGCCAGAGTGACGGCGGGAAACCTCACCCCGAACGTCGAGGTGCGGGTATGGGACCCGTTGCAAGCCAGGATCATCTCGGCCCAGGCGGGCGCGACGACCGGCGCCGCGTCGGCCGCGGGCGAGCAGAGCGCCGAGGAGATCGCCGGCCTTTTCAGCGATCCGGCCGACGGCGCCGACCCTGGCCCCCCGCCGAGCCCGGCCGTCGAAGACCTCGGGCCGCCGCCGAGTAATACCGCGTTCGTGCTGTACGACCGGCCGGTCGGCGGCGGAGCCGCCACCGCGAGCGCGGCCGAGCTGGTGGCCAAGGGCCTAGCCGAGCAACTGGCCAGCAGTTTCGCCGAAGCGGACGGGGACGCGGCCGGTAACCCGCAAGTCCAGGCCGGAGCAGTCGTGCACATCGAAGGCATCGGCGGCCAGTTCCCGGCGACCTGGGTAGTGACCAGGGCCCGGCACATCTTCGACCTGGCCGAAGGCGGGTACCACACCGAATTCGCGGCCAACGGCAGGCATGACCGGTCCTTGCTCGGGCTGGCCTCGCTGGGCGGCACTCAGGCACCGCTGACCCGGATTCCCGGCGTCGTCTGCGCGGTCGTGACCGATGTCAACGACCCGAGCGGCCGGGTCAAGGTGACCTTGCCCTGGCTGTCACCCGACTACGTGTCGGACTGGGCGCCGGTGGTGCAATTCGGCGCGGGTGCTCGCAGCGGCGCGATGTTCCTGCCCGAGGTCGGTGACCAGGTGCTGGTCGGATTCGAGTTCGGTGACCCGCGCCGCGCCTACGTGCTCGGCGGCCTGGTCAGCCAGGCCAGCAATTACAGCCTGGGCGGGCCGGCGGTCGCGCCGGACGGCACCGTCGTTCGCCGCGGCTTCGTCTCGGCGTCAGGGAACCTGCTGAGCTTCTACGACCAGATGCCGCCCGGCGATGATGAGAAGCCGACCGCGTCCCAGCTCACGCTGGCGACCAAGGACGGCACCGTGGGACTGCTCGCCGACATCGTCGCAGGCACGCTCGTGCTCACCTGTGCGCCGGAGAGCCCGCCCGGCCAGCTCACCATCAAGTGCGGCGACGGCGGCACCGTCAACATCCAGGCCGGCCAGGGCGGGACGATGACCGTCGATGGCGGCGACAACCTCACCGTCAAGGCCGCATCGTCAATGACCATCCAGTGCTCGGGCGACCTGACCATCTCCGGCGACTCGATCTCATTGGGCGAATAAAGCTACCGGGGCTTAGCCGGAGGAAGGAGTGACCGTGACCGACTTCATCGGGACTGGCTGGGCGTTCCCGCTCGGATTCGAGCCGTCGGGATCGATCACGACCGCGAGGGGCGAGGAGAAGATTGAGCAGGCCATGCGGCTGATTCTGTCCACCTACCCAGGTGAGCGGCCAATGCGGCCGCAGTGGGGTAGCACCCTGCGCGACAACGTGTTCGGTGGCACCGGCCAGGAGAACACAGCCGCGATCGCTAACGAGGTGCAGCGGGCGCTGGAGTACTGGGAGCCGCGTGCCGTCGTCAACGAGGTGATCGTTTACCCGGACAACGGAAGCGACGGGCTGCTGTACATCGACATCGGCTACACCGTTCGGAGTACGAACAGCCCGCGCAACCTGGTCTTCCCCTTCTACACGATCCCTGAGAACGGAGAGGACGAGCTCTGAATGGCGCTGCCCGCCCCCGATCTCGACGACCGCCGGTTCCAGGACTTGGTGGATGAAGCCAAGCGGCTGGTGATGCGGCGGTGCCCGGAATGGACCGACCACAACGTGTCCGACCCTGGCGTGACGTTGATCGAGACCTTCGCCTACATGACCGACCAGCTGCTTTACCGGCTTAACCGGGTCCCCGACCGGCTGCACCTCGCCTTCCTGGACCTAGTCGGCCTGCGCATGCTGCCGCCGACCCCGGCCAGGACCGGGGTGACGTTCTGGCTGTCCAGCCCGGGCCGGACGACGCTGACGGTCAACGCCGGCACCCAGGTCGCCACATTGCACACCCCCGCCGCCGAGCCGGTCATCTTCGCCACGGTCGACGCGCTGGCGATCGTGCCCTGCTCGCTGGCCCACGTCAGGACGCCGGCGACCGGCTCAGGAACCGCCGACGCCGAGCCGGCGGCCGGTCATCCGGACAGCACGGTCGACCGGACCGCCGACCTGGGCATCGGCAAGGCGTTCCCGGCGTTTGCACCAAACCCGGGGCTCGGCGACGCGCTGCTGCTCGGGCTCACCAACCCGGTGCCTGGCTGCGTGGTGCGAGTCGACTTCCGCGGCAGCGTCCACGGCGTCGGCGTCAACCCCAAGCACCCGCCGCTGGCCTGGCAGGCCTGGACCGGCGAGGACTGGACCGACTGCGAGGTCGATCTCGACGGAACCGGCGGACTGAACACAGCCGGTCAGATCGTCGTGCACGTGCCGCCCGGGCACGAAGCCAGCGTGATCGGCGGCGACCGGGCCGGCTGGATCCGCGCGAAGGTGGTCGAGCCCGCCGAGGGCCAGCCGCCGTACACCGACTCACCGGTCGTCGAGAGCCTGGTCGCCTGTACGGTCGGCGGCACCGCGGAGGCGATCAATGCCGAGGTGGTGCAGGCCGAGCAACTTGGCGAGGCCGAGGGAGTACCCGGCCAGGAGTTCAGCGTCAGGCGCAGGCCGGTGCTCGCCGGCTACGACTCACCCATCGTGGAGACCTCTTCGGACGCGGGCTGGCAAGGCTGGACCGAGGTCGAGCACTTCGCCGAGAGCGGCCCTGACGACCGGCACTTCGTGCTCGACGCGGTGTCCGGGCTCGCCTTGTTCGGACCCGCCGTACGGGAGAGCGACGGCAGCCTGCGCCAGTACGGGCGGGTGCCAGTCAAGGGCGCCGTGGTGCGGATCCGGCGGTACGCGACCGGGGGAGGCGCGCGCGGCAACGTCGCGGCCGGTGCTATCTCGACGCTGAAGTCCTCCGTGCCCTTCGTCGGCCGGGTGGAGAACCGGCACCCGGCCCAGGGCGGCGTCGACGGCGAGACCCTGGATGAGGCCAAGCGCCGCGGCCCGTTGCTGGTGCGGACCCGCAGCCGGGCAGTGACGGCCGAAGACTACGAGATCATCGCCCGCGAGGCCGCTCCTGACATCGCCAGGGTGCGCTGCGTGCCTGTGCCGGATAACGCCCAGGGCAACGGGGCGGTCCGGGTGCTATTGGTCCCTGCGGCTGCGACTCAAGAAGACCGGATCTTGTTCGAGAACCTGGTGCCGCCGCGCGACACGCTGCGCCGGATTGCCGAACGCCTCGACGCGGTCCGCGTGGTGGGCGCCAGGGTCATGGTCGAACCGCCGTTGTATCGCGGTGTTACCGTCGTCGCGCGCATGATCACGAAACCGCGGGTCAACGCCGAACGGGTGCGCGAGGACGCGCTGCGCGAGCTGTACAAATTCATCAGCCCGCTAGCCGGAGGCGGGCCGGACGGGCAGGGCTGGCCATTCGGCCGGCCGGTTCAGGCCGGCGAGATCTTCGGTCACCTGCAGCAGGTGCGCGGGGTCGAGCTCGTCGAGGACGTCCGATTGTTCAGCGCCGATCCGGTGACCGGCGTGCGCGGTGCCGAGACCGCCAGGATCGAGCTGGAGCCGAACAGCCTGGTGTTCTCCTACGAGCACCAGATCAGGGTGGAGGCATCCTGATGCGGGCCGCGATCCAGGGACTGGACTCGCCGTACCCGCTCGGCACGTTGCTGCCCGCGATCTATCAGTCTGACCCGGCCGCGATGCGCTGGACGGCGGGCTTCGATGACGTGCTCGCGCCGGTGATCTCCACGCTCGACTGCCTGCGGGCGTACATCGACCCGATGCTGGCGCCCGACGACTTCGTGCTGTGGCTGGCGGGCTGGTTCGGGACAACGTTAGACGAGAACTGGCCGCTGCACCGGCAGCGCGCGGCGGTAGCCAGATCGGTCGTGCTGTATCGCCAGGCCGGCACCGCTGCGGGCCTGCGCGCGCTGGTCGAACTGGTCACCGGCGCTGCGGTCGAGGTGTCCGATAGCGGCGGCGTCGCCTGGTCCCAGGCGCCGAACACGCCGCCGCCAGGGCAAGACACCGCAGCGGTTGACAGAGGGTCGTCGCTCTCGGCCAGCTTCGCGTCCCCCTCGGCTAGCACCGCATCGGTGACCGTCAAGGTGACCGTCCCGGCCGGCCATTCGCTTGACCTGAAAGCTCTCGACGACCTGATCGCGGCGGCAAAGCCGGCCCATGTCGCCCACCGGGTGGAGGTGTATGAACATGATCGTCTGCCGTAAATGCGGCTACCACAACACGGACGCTGACGCGTTCTGCGGAACCTGCGGAAGCTTCCTTGAATGGACCGGCGAAAAGCAGCAGACCGTGCGGCCGGCCGAGCCAGCCGAAGAGGAGGCACTAGTAGCCGAAGCGGCGCCGCCGAAGACGAGCTTCTTCCAGCGCGTGATAGGGGGTGCCAACGCGTTCATCGCAGGCCCCCGCACCCCCGAGGAGGAAGCGGCAGCCGCCGCCCCCTCGGCCAAGCCAGGCCATGCGGCGCCGCCGCCTGGCGGCAAGGCAGCACCAGGCAAGGCAGCACCAGGCAAGCCGCCCCCGCCGCCGCGAAAGGCCGCCCCGCCCCCGCCCCCGCCGCGAAAGGCGGCACGTCCGCTTCCGCCGGGTGCTGGCGCGCTTCGGCCTCCGCCTCCGCCTGCGCCGGGTGCTGGTGCGCTTCCGCCTGCGCCTCCGCCTCCGCCTCCGCCGGGTGCTAGTGCGCTTCCGCCTGCGCTTCCGCTTCCGCCTGCGCCGGGTGCTGGCGCGCCTGCGCTTCCGCCTGCGCTTCCGCTTCCGCCTGCGCCGGGTGCTGGCGCGCCTCCGCCTCCGCCTCCGCTTCCGCCGGGTGCTGGCGCGCCTCCGCCTCCGCCTGCGCCGCGAACGGGCGCCCTGCCCCCGCCCCCGTCATCGAAGCCGGTTACTGCGGCGGCCGCCACGAATTCCGTCGCCGCACGATCCCCGGCCGCGGCCGCACTGGTTGCTCCGGTGGTGCCGGGATCAGCAAAGGCCAAGGCCGAGCCGGCCGCGAAGCGAGATGCCCCGGCAGTGGCGGCCGTGGCGCCGACCCCGGAGGTCAAGGAGCAGGCACCGCAGATCGCCAGGGCCCGCGCGGTCGCCGTGACCAAGACCACCTCCACCCGGCGGCTGCGCCCGGGCGATTCGATCTGCGGCTACTGTGGCGAAGGCAATCCGCCGACTAGGAAGTTCTGCAGTCGCTGCGGTGAATCGCTCGTCGAGGCCGAGCACGTCAAGGCGCCGTGGTGGCGCAGGTTCAGGGTCAAGGGCGGTCCGAAGACCGTCAAGCTCGGCACCACACCGGGCAAGAACGCCAAGGGCGGCAACCTGCACGGTCCCGGCTTCGACTTCAAGCACGCGGCCAGCCAGGTCTACCGCAAGGCGCGGGTCGTGGTAGCGATCGCGATCGTGGCGGTCGGTGCCGTTTATGGCATCTATCCGCCGTTCCGCACCGAGGTCAACTCCATCTTCACCTCGGGGAAGGACAAGCTCGTCGGTGCCGTCGACCAGAAGTTCGCGCCGGTTCATGCCATCAAATGCACGGCGAACGCGCAGCTCAAGGGACACCCGGCCGCGCTTGCCTGCGACGGCTTCTTCAACAACTACTGGCTCGCGCGCTGGACCCCGTCGCCCGAGCCGACGCTGACCGTGATCTTCGCCCATCCGGTGACGATCACCAGGCTGATCTTGCACAACGGGGCGTTCGGACGATACGTGCAGGACGGCCGGCCAAGTTCCCTGCACCTGGTGTTCTCTAATGAGGAGTCCTTCACGATCACGCCGCAGGACACCCCGCAGTCGCAGACCTTCACGATCAAGCACGCGGTCCTGATCAAGAGCATCGTGTTCCAGGTCACCGCGGTCTACCAAGGCACCGTCGGCACCAACGTCGCGATCAGCCAGATCGAGTTGTTCGGTATCCAGCTACCCGGATAAGTAAGGAGAGGTGCCCGTGGGCGACTTCGTGCTGCGAACCAGTGACACCATCAAGATCACGATTCCGCCGCCCGCGATGATCCCGGCTTTGGAGGCTCCAGTGCCGCTGGAGGGGTCGGCGGAGACGCTGACCGTGTGCGGCCTCACCGCGTGCCTGCTCGGCGACGAACTGCCGCCCAGCCTGCGCGAGCCGCTCGCCTACACCGCTCCGCCGTTTACGATTCCCGGCCTGGGCACACTGATGCTGACGCTGAACCCGTCCAACCTGACCGAGCAGACCCGCAGCGGGCAGGCGCTGCTGATCAAGGGCAGCCCGTTCATCGCCATGTTCAGCGTTACCGATCCTGCCCAGCAGCCCACCGCCGTAGGTCCCGTACCAGATCCGGTGGTGGAAAAGCCGGGCACGGCCGAGTTCATCACGACCAACGAGACCGTGCGCGCAAGCTAGGACTCGCCCGAACCTACGCCGCCGATTTCTGATTTCGCTCTCCAATGGGGCCGCCGGTCTCTGACCCCGGGTGCATCACTTCAACCACGCAGTCCCCGCCAGCACCATCAGTCACCGGCCCGCCGTCATGATCATCTGGACAATCCGGATGAATATGCGTATTCATCTGGAAACCGGGGGATGAATACGCGCATTCATCCGGGCGGCACGGCCGATCGCGCCGCCGCAGCCCCTACCTCCGGCCACAATCACACCACCAGTCCCAGAAACCACAACCCCTGAGCGGGCGCCGACCCCGCACCTACTCCCGGCCAGACGGCCCGCCTGGGACACCGCATGCGTGTGTGCCAGGTCCGGGGGTGCCAGGTCCGCAGGTGGCCAGGTCCGGGGGTGCAGGTCCGCAGGTGGCCAGGTCCGGGGGTGCAGGTCCGCGTGTGTGCCAGGGTCGGGGGTGCGCCAGGTCCGTTGCGTGCCAGGTGCGCGGGTGCGGCAGGTCCGTTGTGTGCCAGGTGCGCGGGTGCGGCAGGTCCGTGCGTGCCAGTTGCGCCTGCGTGCCAGGTCCGCGGGTGCTAGGTGGCGCGCCCGGACCAGCACCCGGCGAGATCGATACGCAAGCTAACGAGATCGATACAGCTAAACGGGCATTCGGAGGCCATCGGTAACGCCGAGGTTCTTAGGGACTGACCCGATCTCAGACGGCGTTCGGTGGCGAGGGGGGCTCGCTGATCGTCCGCTTCTCCCAGCGACGGAGGGTGCCGAAGGGGTGGGTGGCGGCTGCCTGGCGGTTGTGCGTGGATGCGGGGGTCGGCGAGGTCGCCGGCCGCTGTCCCGCGTTGAGAATGATCTCCCTGGCCGGCGGCGCGATGTCGGTCAGTATGACGGCCCTGGCCGGCGCCACGAGAGCCAGTTCCAGGTGTGCGCGCGGTCCGATGCCGAGCCCGGCCCAGGTCGCGGTGGCGATGGCCGGCGACTCGGCGGCCCCGCACTCGATCAGGATCTTGGCGGCACCTTCGGCCAGCATTCCGGCCAGGCTGTCCTCGGGAAGGATGGCGTGGCTGGCGCACCCGTCGATTACGAGCCCGAGCACTTCGTGCTCGGCCATGACCCGGTCAGAAGAACTGTCGGCGACCTGGTCCGCCGCCCAGGCCGTAATCAGGTAGCCGAGCCGGTAGTGGGGTGGCGCCGCCTGCCGTCCGACGACTCGGCCGTCGGGCTCGCGCAGATCGGACCAGCCGGACTGACGGCCCCTGCTGTCCTGCCTGACGCTGTGCAGGAACGCGCTGAGGAAGAGCGGCTCGGGCGGCTGACTGAGCCACCGCGGGTCAGGGGCGTCGAAACGCAGTCCGACGCCTGGCGGCAGCAGCTTGCCCAGCCAGCTCGCCAGGGACCTGTCGGCATCGCGCAGCACCTGACCATCGTGTACCGCTTGCCCGCTTCCTGGCCTGCCCGCAGTGGCGTTACATCGCGCCAATCAAGTTGCCTGATAGCGCGCAATGCTAAAGACCCCGGCCATGCTTTCTCCCAAGTAATTGTTTGCATTTTGTTCTGCCTTTTAGCGCAAGGCGAGTCGATATCGCTATGCCAGGCTTGACCGGGTACTTCAGGGGGAAGGAGCCGGTTCCGATGGGCGTCGCTGTCACGTTCCTGGATGACAACGCGACGGTTGAGGTAACGCCGGGCCGCGTGGCCGCGTATGCCGTCCGGATTGAGAACACCGGGGCCGTGGTGGACGGCATCCTGCTCGATGTCGTAGGTGACGCGGCGGAATGGGCCAGCGTCGAGCCGGCCCAGGTCAACTTGCTTCCCGGAGCGAGCGAGTCGGTCAGCGTCATGTTCCGCCCGCCGCGCACGTCCGCGCTCGCCCCAGGCGAAGTGCCGTTCGCGCTGCGGGCCATGTCACAGGAAGACCCGAACGGCTCACGGATCGAAGAGAGCGTCGTCGAGGTCGGCGAGTTCAGCGAACTGGACGCCAGCCTGGTCCCGAAGAGCGCGACCGGACGCCGTTCGGCCCGGTACCGGCTGGTCATAGAGAACCGCGGCAACCGGCCAGAACACCTGACCGTCGAGGCCTCAGATCCCGACGTCAAGCTCTCGTTCCGTGCGCGGCCAGAGATGTTCAGCGCGGAGCCAGGAGTCGCGACGTACGTGCGGCTGTCCGCCCGGCCGCGTAAGACATTCTTCAGGGGGCCGAACCGAACGCTGCCGTTCGGCGTGGTCGCACAGCCAGAAGACGGCGATCCGGTGACCGCCGACGGGGTGCTGCTTGAGCGGCAGACTCTTCCCGGCTGGCTGCTGCCGGCGCTCGGCATCGCGCTACTCGCGGCCGGCCTGATCCTGGCACTCTGGCTCGCCGTCCTGCGGCCGATCGTGCACTCGGCCGCGACCTCGGCCGCGAACGCGGGCAAGGCGGCGAATGCGGCCAAGTCGGCCGCCAAAGCGGCGCAGAAGAACAACGCGCCGCCGTCCGCGCCGCCCTCGGCGCTCAGGGTCACGGTTCCGGTGCCGACGATCCTGACCCGCACCACCGAACTGGCGACCGCGACCGGGAGCTTCGGGAACGGTGCTGGCGCCCTGCCCAAGCTGGTGTGGACCTCATCCGACCCGAAGATCGGCAAGGTGTCGCAGGCTGGCGTGGTGACCGCGCACCGCTCAGGCTCGGTGACGATCACGGCGACCACGACTCGGGCCACGACGCCGCCGACCGCGGCTCAGCCGCCGACCGCGGCTCAGCCGACGTCCTCGGCTAAAGCCGGTGGTGCGCCGCCGACCGTGCTGGCCGCGACCTCGCCGATCGTGTCCGGTTCGGTCACGGTCAACGTGGTGAGCACGGTCAGGATCTCGACCAAGGGGCTGACCGAGGCCGCGCTCGGCAAGCCCTATTCCGGCTCGCTGGAAGCGAGCGGCGGTACCGGCGCGTTCACCTGGTCGGTCAGCGGAGGCTCACTTCCGCCTGGGCTGTCGCTCGATCCCGCTTCTGGGATGATCAGCGGGACGCCGACAACCCGGGGCACCTTCTCGTTCACTGTGCACCTGGCCGATGCTGGCCCGCCCACTCAGTTCGCCACGGCGAAGCTGACGGTGAAGGTCGTCAAGCCGCTGGCGATCGACACCTCATCGCTGCCCGGCGGGACCGTCGGCGTCAAGTACTCCCAGTCCCTGGCGGCCTTCGGCGGCACGCCGCCTTACACGTGGTCGGTTGGCCCCGGCACCGGTTCGCTGCCGTCCGGCCTCCGGTTGAACCGCAAGACCGGCGAGATCACCGGGACGCCCACGTCGGCTGGCACCTCGAACTTCATCGTCGAGGTGACCGACGCGGCCTCGCCCGGCCAGTCGTCCACCGAGGCGCTGTCGATCAACGTCGTCAACCCGCTGACGCTGACTACGCTGACGCTGCCGACCGCCGTGCTCGACGCCCAGTACTCGATGACGCTGGCCGCCTTCGGCGGAGCCCAGCCCTATACCTGGTCGGTCTCGGCCGGCTCGCTGCCGGCTGGCCTGACGCTCAGTCCGGGAGCAGGCGTCATCAGCGGCACCCCGACGGCCACCGGTCAGTCGACGTTCACGATCGAGGTCACCGACTCTAAGAAACCGAGTCAGGCCGTTTCCCGGTCTTTCGTCGTCAACGTGGTCAACGGGTTCGGTTCCACGACATCGTCGCTGGCCGACGGCAAGGTTGGCCAGCAGTACTCGGCTCAGCTGACCGCGGCCGGCGGCGTCACGCCTTACGTGTGGTCGCTGACGGGAACCTTGCCGCCGGGCCTGACGCTCTCGCCGTCGGGCGCGATCTCCGGTACGCCAACCTCGACCGGCATCTTCTCGTTCACGGTGCAGATCGTGGACTCCAGTTCCCCGCCGCTCTCGGTGACCGCGGACTTGTCGATCGCCGTGGTCAGCCCGCTGAAGATCACTACGACGTCGCTCAATGAAGCCGTCACTGGCGTCCGCTTCAGCCAGACGGTCCAGGCCGTCGGCGGCACCGAGCCCTATCAGTGGTCGATCACCTCGGGCAGCCTGCCCGCCGGACTCACCTTGTCCCAGGACACCGGGACGATCAGCGGCACGGCCGTGACCACCGGCACGTCGACCTTCACGATCTCGGTCACCGACTCTGACACGCCGACCGCGCATACGGCCAGCCTGAGCACGTCGATCTCCGTGGTGGAGCCGCTGACGTTCGTTGTGCCGACGACGCCCGACGGGGTGGTCGGGCTGCCGTACCCGACGACCACTCCGACGCACGTGACCGGCGGCTCGGGGTCCTACACCTGGTCGATCACGAGCGGGAAGTTGCCGGCTGGCCTCAGTTTCGACGCCGGCACAGGAACGATCTCGGGCACGATCAACTTGTCGGCTGAGCTGGGGCCGGACAACTTCACGATTACCGTCGCCGACGCGAACGCCCCGACCATCATCGCGAGCGAGCCGGTCACCATCAACGTGGTCGGTCAGCTGACGGCGGCGGTGCCGCCGTTGAGCGCGACCGCGCTCAGCTCATTCAGCCAGGACCTCGGTTCCTTCGTCAGCGGTGGCGTGGCGCCGTACACCTTTGGCGCGGAATCGACGGACGGCCTGTCGGTTGATCCGGTCACCGGCGTGCTCTCAGGTACTCCGGACGCGGCGTGCGGCGGCAACGGGTCGGTGTCCACCATCCCAGGCACTACGGCGCTGAAGGTGACGTGCCCGGTCACGCCGGTCGAATTGGCGGTCACCGTGACCGACGCTGACGGCACCACCGTCACCGCGGAATACACGGTGAACGTCTCGATCACGCCGCTTGTGATCGATCCGGTGGGGTCGTTGCCTGACGTGTCCGACGGCAACGGGTACGACCAGCAGACGCTGATGAACGGCGACCAGCCGACCGGCGGTTACGGCCCGGCTATCGGCAACGTCGGCGGATACTCGTTCTCGACCAACTCGGTCAGCGTCTCCGGCGCCAGCCCGCACCCGGACCATAACGGCCTGCCGTGCAACCAGGTCGGCTGCTCTGGCCTGTTGGGCCGGGCTCAGCTGTCGATCAGCTCATCGACCGGCGAGATCACCGGCACGCTCGGCGACCTCATCGTCAATCAGAAGTGGACGTTCAACGTCAACATCACCGACGTCGACCCGCTCAACCCGAACAACACGATCTTTGTCTCGTTCCAGCTGTCCATCCAAGCGGACTAGGGGGCTGCGTCATGCCGGCCAGCCTGGACGTGCAGGTGCTGCAGACCGCGGCGTCGCTGGAGAACCTGGCCGTCTCGTGCTACAGGGCGACTGCGCGGCTGACCGCGGTCAGGACGGGCGATCGGCTGCTGGCCGGTTTCCTGGCGCGGACCAGGGCGCAGCACGCGGCGCACGCCGACGCCTTCAACAGCGCCGTCACGCGGGCCGGGGGCAAGCCGCAGCACGCGCCGGACCCGAGATACGCGGCCCCGGTCCGGCAGGCGCTGGCGAGCCTGACCGGGGTGGCCTCGGTCGTGAGCCTGCTCGAGGCGCTTGAGGATGCAAAGGCTCAGACCTACACCAGGTACGCCAGCCTGGCCGGCCAGGGCCTGCGCTCGATGTTCGTCAGCGTGGCTTCGGTCGAGGCCGGGCACCGGGCCTACCTGCTGGCCACCTTGAAGCTGCTCAGCGTCGGCCCGGGCGGGCTGAGCGGCGGGCCTGACCGGCTCGCGGAACTGCCGGGAGTAGTCGGCGGCAGTTGCTGCCCGCACGCGTTCTACCCGACGGCCGAATCCTCGGCCGTCGACGAGGGAGTGGTGCGGTGAGCGGGGCAGTGCGGCGGCGGACGTTCGTGGCTGGACTCGGCGTCGCTGGCGCAGGGCTCGCACTCGGCGCGTGCAGCGGGCCGGCTGGCTTGGCGGCGTCGGCCTACACGGGAGATTTCCGTACGATCGCACTCGCCGCCGCCCTGGAGAACGAGGCCATCGGCGGCTACCGGGCGCTGATCGCCGCCCTGCGCGCCGGGCGGCTCGGCGGCCAGGAGCCGGCGCTGGTCAGCCTTGCGGAGACGTGCCTGAGTCAGCACACCGAGCACGCCAGGACGTGGAACGCGATCCTGCGCTCCGGCCATCGGCCGGCGATCTCGGGCGTGCCGCTATCCGGCCACGCGTCGGTCCTGCGGGCCATCGGCTCGGCCGCCACGGTCGGCCAGGCTGTCGCACTGGCCATCGGCCTGGAGAGCCGGGCCGAGCAGACCTGCGTCGTCGCCGCCGGCCAACTGGACAGCCAGGCTGGCCTGGCCGCGGCCGCGAGCATCGCGCCCGTCGAAGCCATGCACACCGCCAGCCTGCGGTTCCTGATCGGCGAGTATCCGACTCCATCCGGTTTCGCCGGGACGGCAGACGCGGCCAGCCCGCGGGAGTTGCTCGCCTGAGCGTGCCCGCCAGAGCGTCAAGCCTATGGACCTGAGGTCGATCACGCGATGGCGGTCGGTCCGCTGCTGCGGTGGTGGTGCGCGCCCCTCGGTCAGTTGCGGTCAGCTGGTGGTCCTGGCACAGCTCCGTTCCCCCGTGGGCAATGGTCGCTCCGCCGACCCAGATCGGCCTCGGACGGCATCATCGCGAGCGGGTGTTGCAGGAATGCCGCAAACCGGCGCAACCGACCGATGAACGGTAGATGTATGAAACATGTCTTGCGAGTGACCAAACGGGCATGGCAGAGTCCGACACGTCAGTAAGCGGCCTTGATGCGTACGTGGAGGACATGTCATGACCTCATCACCGACAAACAACGCGAGAGTACGGCCACCGGGGCGGAGGCTGCTCGGACGCTGGCTTCCGATCATGGTGGGGGCGGCGCTCGGGTCGGCCGGCCTGGCCTTCGGCTCCTACGCGGCAGCGAACGCGACATCCGATCACGGCGGGCATCATCACCACGGCCAGCTATCGATCGAGCAGCAGGCGGCCCGGGTGCGGGCGGAAGACGCCTTCACGCCGAGAAACGGCAACGCCGAGATGAACGTCAACGTGCTCGAGGACCAGATCGAGCACTACTACGGCTCGGCCAGCGCCACCTACCCGGTCGTCGGTACCGTCACCATTCCGGCTCCCGACAGCAACTACGCGAAGCAGATGAAGCGGATCGTCGGCCAGGCGGAGCGGTATCTCGCTGCCGCGATCCGTCACTATCACGGCACGAGCAAGCCGGCGGTCGTGTTCGACATCGACGACACGCTGCTGAACACCTACGACTACACGCTGTCTCAGCAATTCGGCTTCACCTCGGCCTCGAACCTGGTTTTTATCGACAATGCCGCGTTCCCAGCGGTGTTCTTCATGCCGCAACTGGTCACCTTCGCGGCGGACCACGGCTACTCCGAGTTCTTCATCACCGGCAGGCCGCAGTCGCAGACCGCGGCCACCATTACGGATCTGACCACCGCTGGATACGCGGCACCGGAGGATGGGCACCTGTTCCTCAAGCCGCCCACCCCGCCGCCCTACCTGCACTGCGCCAACGCGCCGGCCTGCACCACGATCGAGTACAAGTCAGGCACCCGCGCGTTCATCACCAGCGAGGGGTACAAGATCATGGCCGACTTCGGCGACCAGTACAGCGACCTGCTCGGCGGAGACGCCGGTCACCAGGTCAAGATCCCCAACCCGATGTACTACCTGCCCTGACGAATACCGGAATTGGCGGTTTAGTGTCGCAGGCCGGGCGGGCCAAGACTAAGCCCGCACCGGCCTGGCGGGATGACTCAGCTCAGGAGGCTTGACGCGGCCCGCGCAAATCTTTCTAAATAAAAATCTTTCAAAATAATTAGGGGAAATTTTGCGGCGCCAGTCCATTTTTTCCTGAGCCGGATCCTGCTAGGGCATCACAACCGGGCGTAGTCCTTGATGTCCTGCTCGAACTCGGCCACCATCTCCGGGGTCAGGGTGCGCCTGGTCTGGCCGATGGCGTGCAGGATGTCGTTCGTGCTGACCGCCTCGTCGCCGTGCTCGAAGAGGACGCGCTCGAACGCTAGCTGCGAGGTCCTGCGCGCAGCGAACTCGATATCGGCCGGGGTGAACAGCCGGGACTCCTCCGCGATCGCCGTCATGTTCAGCCCGCCATGCGGCATCGCGGCGAGATACCGGTCCCAGACCGCCTCCCGCGCGGGCAGGTCGGGCGGCCCGATCGGAATCACGTAGTCGAACCGGCCGTGGCGCAGGAACGCGCTATCCAGCGCCCGGACCGAGTTCGTGGCGCAGATCAGCAGCCGTTCGCCCTGCTCGCGGAATGGCGGGATCAGCTTGAGCATCTCATTGGTGACCCCTTGCGCCGCCGAGACAGCGCGGGACTGGCGCATTCCTGCGATTTCCTCGACCTCATCGATGAACAGCACTACCTTGTCAAGCTCGCCGACCAGCGAGAACGCCTCTCGCAGAGCCGACGCCAGCCCGGCCGCGGACTCCGCCGCCAGCCGTGAGGGAAACAATTCCACGAACGGCCAGCTGAGCCGCGACGCCACCCCCTTCGCGAAGGTCGTCTTGCCGGTTCCCGGCGGGCCGAACAGCACGATCGCCCGGGGCGGCACTAGGCCCAGCCGCTCGGCTAGCTGCGGTTCGGCCAGCGGCAGGATGACCCTCCGCTCGATCAGCTCCTTCTCCCTGGCCATGCCGCCGAGCTGATCCCAGGCGCCGGCCCGCACCATCCCGCCGCCAAGCTGCCCGAGCACCCCGGCACTAGCCGGGCCGACCGGCTCGACCCGCTCGTAAAGGACCAGCCCCCGGCGGGCGGCATAACCGGCGTGCTCAAGCGCCAGGGCGCCGATCTCGCTGTCCTCTGAGAGCAGGCACTGGATCCTGTGCACCCCGGCAGCCACCAGCCGTCGCTCCAGCTCGCGGAGCATCGCGCTGCCGATCCCGCGATGACGCCACGCCGCCGCCAGGCTGATCCGCATCACCCAGGCGTGGTCACCGTTCACGGTCGCGACCGTGACCCCGACCAGCTCGTCGCCAACAGCGGCCACGACCGCCGGCTCATGCGACCGGACAGCCGCTATCAGGTCAGACAAGCCGAAAGCCGGCGCCTGGCTGCTGTCCGCGGGCGTATCCCACAGTCGGACGGCGGCGTCGAGGTCATCGGCATGAAAGTCACGCACTCGCCACTGCGCCATCGGATCAGTGTGCCAGTACCCCGGCCACTATCAAGGTGGCCGGGGGCTGAGGGAAGAGGCTCGGCGCTACGGTAGGCGCCATGGCCGAGACCCAGCGGGAGCCGGTGCCCCGGATCGACACGGGCGAGCTCGACACGGCCCTGGCCTTCTTGTCGTTCGCCCGGCACTGCGTGCTGAAGAAGACCGACGGGCTATCGGACGAGCAGTTGCGCCGCGTCCTCGTGGCCAGCGGCACGTCAATCCTCGGCCTGGTCCAGCACCTCGCCGAGGCGGAGCGGTACTGGTTCGGCTATCACCTGACCGGCCTGCACTATGACTTCGACTTCGATCTTGGCATGGCCGTCCCTGAAGACCTGGCCGCATCGGACGTGATCGCTGACTACCGGGCCGCGATCGAGGAGAGCGACCGGGCGATCCGCGCTGCCGACGGTCCTGAGCAGCCCGTCACCATCCCGGTCGATGGCAATCGTCACACGCTCCGGTTTGTCCTGGCCCACATGACGAGCGAGACGGCCCGCCACGCCGGGCACGCCGACATCCTCAGAGAGCAAATCGACGGCACCACCGGCCGCTGACCCGCGTTGACCCGGCCTGGCGGGCGAATACCCCGTCCGCCTGCGGCAGGCTCAACTGTCCGCCATGACAAACCACCCGAAACGGGCGCGGCGCTCACCGGCGCGGCGCCGGCCAGCTACAGCAGAACCCCGCTGCCGCTGCCGCCGCTGCCGAGGTACCGCGCGAGGTGGTTGATCACGTAGTCCGCGTCTTCCTCTATTCCGCAGATGAATGAGGACATGCGGCGCCGCAGGACGGGCAGTCCGAGCGCGTACAGCCCCGGGCTCTCGACCACTCCGCCGTCGTGGCGCAGGCGGCCTTTGCCATCAGTCACCGGCACTTCGAGCCAGCTGTAGTCGGGGCGGAATCCGGTCGCCCACACGATCGTCTCGATTTCACCACTCCGCAGGTCAAGCCTCAGCCGCGTGGACGAGGGAACCCGGGTCGGCTCGAATCGTTCAGGCAAGCTGACTTCGGATTCACGCCCATCCGCTTTAGCCCACTCGTCGAACGTGTCGAGCAGCCGGGTCATCTTGAGGTCGGCGAGCGAGAATACGTTGCGCATGCCACCGGAGAACAACGCGGACCCGTCACGGGTCATCGCCCAGCGGCCCACTAGCTCGACCCCCGTCGCGGTGAGCGCGTTGAGGTCGAGCGTTGACCGCTCCGGGGTCCCGACGAGCTGGGGCGACGGCAGCCGCCGGGCCCGGACCAGATCGTCGAGCTCGTCGTACCGCTGGTCCCAGACGCCTGAGGCTTCCATCCACCAGAGCACATCGCGGCCGCGGTAGGTTCGCGGCAGCCGCACGTGCTCTCCGACCGAGAGGGTGACCGGACGGCCCGATCGCCGCACCTCTGCTGCGAGCTGGACCCCGGTCGCCGATGCCCCGACGACCAGGACGCCGCCTTCGCGGAGCTTGTGCGGGTCCCGGTAATCGAACGGCGTCAGCTGCTCAATCGACTCCGGTACCGCCGCGGCAATGGGCGGTACCGACGGCTGATTGCAGGCGCCACTGGCGATGACGACGGCCCGGCAGGCGATCTCCCCGCTGCTCGTCGTCACCAGGTATCCGTCGTCGTCCGTGCGCCGGACCGACGTGACATTCGTCTCCGCACGGACGGGCGCCCGGGTGACCTCGGCGAAGCGCCCGATGAACTCTGCCACTTCCCCCATGGTCATATAGCCGTCTGGATCCGGGCCGTGGTAGCTGTGACCGGGCAGCCGGCTCTGCCAGTTGGGAGTGAGCAGGCGGAGGGAGTCCCAGCGTTCGCGCCGCCAGGAGTTCGCTACCTGGCCGCGCTCGAGCACGACGTGGTCGATCGACCGGCTGCTCAGGAAGTGACTCGCTGCTAGACCCGCGTGGCCGGCGCCAATGACGACCGCGGTGACACTCTCTATCGCAAGCCCCTCACGCTACCGCTGACCCCTCACGCGCTGACCCCTCACGCGACCTCGACGGTGACATCCGTCGGGTTCGTGATGGCGTCGAACACGGCCGAGCGCTTCTGGGACTGAGCCACCAGCGCATCGATGTCCTCCTTCGAGGCGTCCGCGTCGATCTTGAACGTCACCTTGATGTCGTTGAAGCCGTTGCGGACATCGTTGTCGACGCCGAGGATCCCGCGGATGTCGTGATGACCTTCGACTGTCGAGGTGACCGAGCGCAGCTGGATCTCGCGGTTCTGCGCGACCGAGATCACGCCCGCCGTCAGGCAACTGGCCAGGCCGACCAGCAGGTACTCGATCGGCGTGATGCCGTTGTCCTCGGCCGCGAACGTCTCAGGGTGGTCGGCCTCGAAGACAAACTCGGTCTTGTGGTTCTGCTCCGCGCCGAGGCCGAAGTAAGGCTGGATCTTGGTTGTGCTGTGGACGCCGTTGTCCCAGGTGGAGGAGGCCCGCCAGGTGAACTGAGCGGCCTCGGGCGCGCCCTTCAGCACTTCGCGTGCGTCGAGCAGTGCCTGTACGTTGACTCCGTTTGCGACTGTCGTCACTTTTGTCTCCCCGTTCGTCCGACTTCCGAAATTCCCTATGAAGATGCTTGACATTACAATACAGGCGACCAGCTAGCATGACCCCCATGTCGCAGCCAGCACCGACGCTCGCGACCGGCCCTGGCGTCACGGTCGGCTCCGTCGGCACCGTCGAAACGCAGTACCTTGACCTGCCCAGGCCAGTACCGCTCGACTGCGGGCGTGAGTTGTACCCGATTCGCGTAGCTTACGAGACGTACGGCACTGCGTCACCGCAGCGGGACAACGTCATCCTGGTGTGCCATGCGCTCAGCGGCGACGCCCACGCGGCGGGTTTCTCCAAGCTGCCGTCTGAGTCCAGCACCCGCGACGGGTTCGCCGCCGAGGATCGCGACGGCACCACTGGCAAGGCGCTCGGCTGGTGGGACGGGATGATCGGCCCTGGCAAGGCCTTCGACACCGACCGGTACTTCGTGATCAGCACGAACTTGCTCGGCGGTTGCCGCGGTACGACCGGCCCGTCGTCGGTCAATCCGGCGACCGGCGAGCCGTACGGGCCTGACTTCCCCGTCATCACGGTCGCGGACATGGTGCGGACCGAGCGCGCCTTCCTTGACGAACTCGGGATCGAGCGCCTCGCGGCCGTCGCCGGGGGCTCACTGGGCGGAATGCAAGCCTTCGAGTGGGCGATCCTTTATCCCGATCAGGTTGATGCCGTGGTGGCGATCGCCAGCACCCACGCTCTCCATCCGCAGGGCGTGGCCTGGAACTCGATCGCACGCGACTCGATCATGCGCGACCCGGCCTGGCAGGATGGCCGCTACTACGGCACGGGACGCAGCCCTGAGGCAGGGATGGGCATCGGGCGGATGGTCGGCCATATCACCTACCTGTCGGCTCAGGCGCTGGAGGAGAAATTCGGCCGGCGGCTGCAGTTCGCCGATGACCTCCGCTACACGATCACCGAGCCTGAGTTCCAAGTTGAGAACTACCTGCGCCACCAGGCCGATTCCTTCGTCAAGCGATTCGACGCCAACACTTACCTGTACACCTCGCGCGCGCTGACCTACTTCGATCTCGCCAGGCAGCACGGCCAGGGTTCGCTCGAACGGGCACTGGAGAACGTCTCGGCGCGGACGCTGCTGATCGCGTTCAGCTCCGACTGGCTGTACCCGCCGTCCGCGTCGGCCGAGATCGACGAGGCGCTGCGTACACTCGGCAAACCGGTAGAGTTCCAGGTGATCGAGGCGCCTTACGGCCATGACTGCTTCCTGCTTGAGGAGGCGCGGCAGACGCCCATGATCCGCCAGTTCCTGAGCGGGCACCGCCAAACCGAAGGCGGCTAGGCGGCGACAGCGGGGGAGCAGGGGAAGGGGCGTTCGGTGACCGACAGGCAATCCAGGACCGAGGAAGCTCGCGAGTTCGGATTCGAGACCCGGCAACTGCACGCCGGCCAGCGGCCCGACCCGAACACGGGTGCGCGGGCCGTGCCGATCTTCCAGACGACCAGCTACGTGTTCGAGGACGCCGAGTCCGCGGCGGCGTACTTCAACCTGCAGGAGTACGGGAACACGTACTCGCGGATCATGAACCCGACTGTCGCCGTGTTCGAGGAGCGGGTGGCGAACCTCGAAGGCGCGGCGGGCGGGGTAGCGTTCGCCAGCGGCATCGCCGCTCAGGCCGCGGCCCTGTTCACGCTGCTGCAGCCCGGCGATCACGTGGTCTCCTCCCAAGCGCTCTACGGCGGGTCCATTAACCAGTTCAAGCACCTGCTGCGCAAGATGAACGTCGAGCTGACCTGGGTCGACCCCGACGACCTCGACTCCTGGCGTCAGGCCGTCAAGCCGAATACAAAAGCCTTCTTCGGCGAGACGATCGGCAACCCGGCCGGGAACGTGCTGGACATCGAAGCGGTGTCATCGATCGCGCACGACCACGACGTGCCGCTGATCGTGGACAACACGTTCGCGAGTCCTTACCTGTGCCGCCCGATCGAATGGGGCGCCGACATCGTGATCCACTCGGCGACCAAGTTCATCGGCGGCCACGGCACCAGCATCGGCGGGATCGTCACCGAGGCAGGCACGTTCAACTGGTCCAACGGCCGCTTTCCCGTGGTCGCCGACCCCTCGCCGGCCTATCACGGCTTGCAGTTCCACGAGACCTTCGGTACCTACGGCTACCTGATGAAACTCAGGGCCGAGACCTTGCGCGATCTCGGCGGCGCCATGTCGCCATTCAACGCCTTCCTGTTCCTGCAAGGGCTCGAGACACTGTCGCTGCGGATGCAGCGCCACGTCGAGAACGCGCTGGAGATCGGGGAGTTCCTCGAATCCCACGAGCTGGCATCGAAGGTCACCTACCCCGGACTGCCGGCCAGCAAGTACAAGCCCCTCGTGGAGAAGTACCTGCCGCTCGGCGCCGGCGCGGTGTTCTCATTCGACTGCGCCGGTGGCCGGGCCGGCGGGCAGGGCCTTATCGGTGCCGTGTCGCTCTGGTCGCACCTGGCGAATGTCGGCGACGCGAAGAGCCTGATCATCCACCCCGCCAGCACCACTCACCGTCAGCTCAGCGACGCCGAGCTGTCGGCCGCCGGGGTCGGGCCTGGGACTATCAGGCTGTCGGTCGGCACCGAGTCCGTCGATGATCTGATCTGGGACCTGGAGCAGGGTTTCCGGCAGGTCGCCGCCTTGATCGAAGGAGGCTCCACCGAACATGGCTCTGCCGACCAAGGAGGGCACGTTGGTTGACCTGGCCAGGTACCAGGACCCGGCGGCGATCCAGCGCGTGCTCCACACGGCCAGGACGATCGCGATCGTCGGCCTGTCCAGCAACGAGTTGCGGGCCAGCAACTTCGTCGGCTACTACCTCAAGCGGCACGGCTACGACGTGATCCCCGTCAACCCGCGCGAGAGCCAGATCCTGGGGGAGAAGTCCTACCCGAGCCTGCTGGACATCGGCGTTCACGTGGACATCGTGAACGTCTTCCGGGCGCCGGACGCGCTCCCCGGGATCGCCAGGGACGCGGTGGCGATCGGCGCCGGCACCCTGTGGTGC
>DASYAT010000070.1:0-27429 GCA_036501205.1 Streptosporangiaceae bacterium
CTGGGCTGGGGGCTTGGTGGTCGGGCCGGCTGGGAGGGGGCTTGGTGGTCGGGCCGGCTGGGAGGGGGCTTGGTGGTCGGGGTGGCTGGGCTGGGGGCTTGGTGGTCGGGGTGGCTGGGCTGGGGGCTTGGTGGTCGGGCCGGCTGGGAGGGGGCTTGGTGGTCGGGGTGGCTGGGCTGGGGGCTTGGTGGTTGGGGTGGCTGAGCGGGGGGCGATGGTCGGGATGGCTGGCCGGGCGGCGTGACTCGGCGGGCTGAAGGAAGGCGGCGGGGCGTTGTCGCGGCAGTCGGGGGCGGCGGGGAGAATGGCTGCATGCATCGTGAGGTAGTGCTGCTCGGATCGACCGGATCGATTGGGACTCAGGCGGCCGACATCGTACGGCGCAACCCGGACAGATTCCGGCTGGTCGCGCTGGCCGCTGGTGGCGGCAATCCTGAGCTGATCGCGACGCAAGCGATCGAGTTCGGCGTCGAGGTGGTCGCGGTGGCCAACCAGGCGGCGGTGCCGCAGGTGACGGCAGCCGTCCAGCATGCCGCCGCAGCGGCCGCCACGGAGTCAGGCGAGGGCAAGCGGGAACTGCCTAAGGTGCTGGCCGGGCCCGACGCCGTGGCCGAACTGGCCGCGTGGCCGTGCGACGTGGTGCTGAACGCGGTGACCGGCGCGGTCGGGCTGGCCGCGACGCTGTCGGCGCTCGACGCGGGCCGGGTGCTCGCGCTGGCCAACAAGGAGTCGCTGATCATGGGCGGCGAACTGGTTACCAGCCGGGCCGCCCCCGGCCAGATCGTCCCGGTGGACTCTGAGCATTCAGCGATCGCGCAGTGCCTGCGCAGCGGGTCTTCAGCTGAGGTACGCAAGCTGGTGCTGACTGCCAGCGGCGGGCCGTTCCTGCACTGGAAGCCGGATCAGCTAGTCGGGGTCACACCAGCACAGGCATTGTCACACCCGACCTGGAACATGGGCCCGGTGATCACAATCAACTGCGCGACCCTGATCAACAAGGGTCTCGAACTGATCGAAGCTCACCTGCTGTTCGGCATCGGGTTCGACTCGCTAGACGTCGTGGTGCACCGGCAGTCGGTGATCCACTCGATGGTCGAGTTCACCGACGGATCCACGATCGCCCAGGCCAGCCCGCCGGACATGCGCATCCCGATCGCCCTGTCCCTGGCCTGGCCGGACCGGGTGCCGGACGCGGCCGCACCGGTCGACTGGACGACGGCCCAGACCTGGACGTTCGAGCCGCTCGATAACGAGGCGTTCCCGGCCGTGTCGCTGGCCAGGGAAGCCGGAATGGCCGGAGGCACCGTACCGGCCGCCTACAACGCGGCGAATGAGGAGTGCGTCGACGCTTTCCTGGCCGGCGCCATTGCGTTCACTGGGATCGTGCAGACGGTAGCGCAGGTAATCTCGGAACATGGCGGCTCGGCCGGTACCGGAGGGGCAACCGGGGTCGACGAGATCCTGGCCGCCGATGCTTGGGCGCGGGTCAGAGCCCGCGAGCTGACGAAGACACCCGCGGTGCGGACCGGCACGGCTGAGACTGGGACGGCTAGATGACCTATCTGCTTGGCGTGCTGATCTTCGTTGTCGCGCTACTTGTTTCGATCATGTTCCACGAGGCCGGGCACCTGGTCACGGCCAAGGCCTTCGGCATGAAGGCCACCAAGTTCTTCATCGGGTTCGGCAACACGGTCTGGTCACGCAAGCGCGGCGAGACCGAATACGGCATCAAGGCGCTGCCGCTCGGCGGCTTCGTTGACATCACCGGGATGAGCAATCTCGACCAGGTCAGCCCGGAAGACGAGCCGCGCACGTTCCGCGCCAAGCCGCCGTGGCAGCGCTGCGTGGTACTGCTGGCGGGCTCATTCATGCACTTCCTGATCGGGTTCGGTCTGATTTTCGCGGTCACGGCGGCGATCGGCGATCAGAACACCACCACGATCACCCTGGACCGGTGCGTGCCGGTCAAGAAGACCCAGATCGACTGCCCGAAAACGGCGATCAAGTCCCCGGCGGCCCTTGATGGCCTGCGGAACGGGGACCAGATCACCGCGGTCGATGGTCACCAGGTGTCCAACTGGACTCAGCTCACCAGCCAGATCACGGCCCACAAGGGCGGCACCCCAGTCACCTTCACGCTGCAGCGCGGCGGCAAGCAGCTCACCAAGACGATCACGCTGGCCAAGCTGAACTGGCGCAAGGGCGGATTCCTCGGCATCGAAGAGGTGCCGTTCGTCGCCGTCAGCCCGGTGACGGCGCTGAACTCGACCGCCCAGCAGTTCGGCTCGGTCGTGGTCAGCTCGGTGCAGGGCCTGGGCAAGCTGCCGAGCGAGATCCCCAAGCTGTTCTCCGCGAACCGGGCTAAGAACGGCGGCGGCGTGTCGAGCGTGGTCGGCGTCAGTGAGGCCACCGGTCAGGTGGTCAGCGCCAGCGGGGTGAGCTGGCAGGCCAAGGTCGCGTTCGTGCTGCTCGTGGTCGCCTCGGTCAACATCTTCGTCGGCCTGTTCAACTTGCTGCCGTTTTTGCCGCTCGACGGCGGGAAGCTCGCGGTCGTGATCTTCGAGTGGATCAGGTCGGCGTTCGCGCGGCTGTTCCGCCGGCCAGATCCGGGTCCGGTCGACATGCAGCGCCTGATTCCGCTTAGCGTTGGTTTCCTGTTCGTGTTCGTCTGCCTCGGCGTGCTGCTGATCGCGGCGGACATTTTCAACCCAATTCAACTCAACTGACCAGGTAAGGCGATATTTATGACCGTCAATCTCGGCATGCCCGCGGTTGCTCCGGCCCCGCTCGCGCCGCGTCGTCAGTCTCGCCAGATCATGGTGGGCAAGGGCGCGCACGCGGTACCGGTCGGCGGCGGTGCGCCGGTGTCGGTGCAGTCGATGACGACGACCCTGACTGCCGACGTGAACGCCACGCTCCAGCAGATCGCCGAGCTCACGGCTGCTGGCTGCCAGATCGTCAGGGTCGCCGTCCCCTCACAGGACGACGCCGACGCCCTTCCCGACATCGCTCGTAAGTCCCAGATCCCGGTCATCGCGGACATTCACTTCCAACCAAAGTACGTTTTCGCGGCCATAGACGCCGGATGTGCTGCCGTCCGCGTCAATCCCGGAAACATAAAAGCTTTTGACGACAAAGTAGGAGAAATAGCTCGCGCGGCTGCTGACGCCCAAGTTCCTATAAGGATCGGCGTCAACGCCGGCTCCCTGGACAAGCGCCTGCTGGCCAAGTACGGGAAGGCGACTCCGGAGGCGCTGACCGAGTCGGCGCTGTGGGAGTGCTCGCTGTTCGAGGAGCACGGCTTCCGTGACATCAAGATTTCGGTTAAGCACCACGACCCGGTGGTGATGATCCAGGCCTACCGGATGCTCGCCGAGCGCTGCGACTACCCGCTGCACCTGGGCGTGACCGAGGCCGGCCCGACCTTCCAGGGCACGATCAAGTCCTCCGTCGCGTTCGGCGCGCTGCTCGCCGAGGGCATCGGCGACACGATCCGGGTGTCGCTGTCCGCGCCGCCGGTCGAAGAGGTCAAGGTCGGCAACGCGATTCTCGAATCGCTCGGCCTGCGCGAGCGCGGGCTCGAGATCGTCTCCTGCCCGTCCTGCGGCCGGGCTCAGGTCGATGTCTACAAGCTGGCCGACGAGGTCACCGCCGCGCTCGACGGGATGGACATCCCGCTCCGGGTCGCGGTCATGGGGTGCGTCGTCAACGGTCCTGGCGAGGCCAGGGAAGCCGACCTGGGCGTCGCCTCTGGTAACGGCAAGGGTCAGATTTTCGTGCGCGGCGAGGTGATAGCCACCGTGCCCGAGTCCCAGATCGTGGAACGGCTGATCGAGGAAGCGATGAAGCTGGCCGAGAACATGACGGAATCTGATGCCTGAAATGCGGGGGTCGAGGGGGGTTTCACCCGCTACACCCCCCACCCTCCGCCCGCGAGCAGCGCAGCCTAACCGGCGTCAGGTGACCGCCGCAGCAGCGGCGGCCGCGCTGGTCATCGTGACCGGCTGCACGCACACCTTCGGCTCGACCCCCACGGGCGGAAAGTCGAGTCCGCCCGGAACCTCGCCGGCTACGGCCGGGCCGGTGAGCTGGCATTCCTGCGCCAGCGGCGGAGCGACCCGGTGCGGGACCATTCAGGTTCCGCTGGACTACAGCCACCCGACCGGCCGGAAGATCACGCTGGCGCTCACCGAGGTCCCGGCGACCGCTCCGGCCAGCAAGCGGCAGGGCATCTTGCTCGTCAACCCGGGTGGACCGGGTGGCAGCGGGACCAGCATGGCCAGCTTCGTCGCCTCGGGCATGGCCCCCTCGGTCGCCGCCGAGTACGACATCATCGGGTTCGACACCAGGGGTGTCGGCGCCTCGGTGCCAGCGCTGCATTGCGATCCCTCGTTCTTCGCCAAGGCCAGGCCGAACTACATCCCGGCCAGCAAGGCCGCCGAGCAGGTGCTGATCAACCGGGCCAAGGTCTACGCGGCGGGTTGTGAGAAGCGGTTCGGCTGGCTGCTGCCGTTCATGACCACTCAGAACATCGCCAGGGACATGGACCAGATCAGGGCCGCGATGGGCCAGTCGAAGCTCAGCTACCTCGGCTACTCCTACGGCACTTACATCGGCCAGGTCTACGCGACCCTGTTCCCGCAGCGGGTTCACCGGATGGTGCTCGACAGCACGGTCAACCCGAAGGGCATCTGGTACGCGGACAACATCGGCCAGGACTACGCGTTCCAGGGCCGGGCGGTTGCCTTCTGGCAGTGGATGGCCAAGTACAACCAGCTCTACCACCTCGGCGCCACCGAGGCGGCGGTCCGCCAGTCCTGGTACGCGGCCAGGAACCGGCTGCTGGCGCATCCGGTCAAGGTCGGCGGCGTCCCGGTCATCGGGGGCGACGAGTTCGACGACACCATGCTGGTCGGCGGCTATGACAACGGCTACTGGCCGCAGATGGCGGCCGCGCTGGCGACTTACCTGCACACCGGCGGCACCACCCAGCTCACGAACGTCTACGAGCAGGTCGGCAAGCAGAGCGAGAACGAGTTCGCGGTCTACAGCGCGGTCGAGTGCGCCGATGTGGCCTGGCCGCGTACCTGGGCCAAGTGGGACGCCGACGCCAAGCGGGTCTACTCCAAGGCTCCGGTCGAGACCTGGGACAACGTCTGGTTCAACGCCGCCTGCGCATTCTGGCCGGTGCACGGCCCGGCCACGCCGATGAAGGTCGGCGCGCCTGGGCTGCCTGGGATCTTGATGCTGCAGGGCACCGGGGACGGGGCAACCCCCTACGCCGGAGCGCAGATCGCGCACGCGCAGTTCCCGACCGCGAAGATGGTCGTCGTGCAGGGCGGCGGCAATCACGGCCAGTCGCTGGCCTTCCCGGCCAACACCTGCGTCAACGGGTACCTGAACCGGTACCTGGACACCGGCTCGCTGCCGTCGGGCTCGGGACCGGTCGACGCCATCTGCGCGACGCTTCCCGACCCAACGCCAAGCGGCTGAGTGCCGCTACGCTTAATACGTGTTGCGCACCAAGGCTGGGCGCTCGTCCGGATCGCTGCGCCTGCTCGTCGACCGCGATCGCGATGCCGTGCTTTCACTGTGCGATCAGGACGCGGTAACGAACGTTTTCGTCGCCGCCCGGGTGATGGCGGGCGGCCTCGACCCGGTCAGTCTCGGCGCCCAGGTCTGGGGTTATTACGAGGCTGGCCGACTGGTCTCAGCGTGCTACGTCGGGGCCAATATGGTGCCAGTGCAAGCTGGGCCGGCCGCGGTCGCCGCCTTCGCCGACCGGGCCAGGCTGCAGGGCCGGCGCTGTTCGTCGATCGCCGGGCCTGCCGCCGCGGTCAGCGAGTTGTGGCGCCAGCTCGCGCCGTACTGGGACCGGCCACGCGAGGTCAGGAGCAACCAGCCGCTGCTGGCGATCTCCGGCCCGCCGCTGGTCAGCCCCGATCCGCTGGTCAGGCAGGTGCGGATGGACCAGCTCAGCGTGCTGCTGCCGGCCAGTATCGCGATGTTCACCGAGGAGGTCGGTGTCTCGCCGATCGGAGCCGACGGGGGAGCGGCGTACCGGGCCCGGGTGATGGAGCTGGTGTCTGGCGGCCGGTCGTTCGCCCGGATCGAGGACGGCGAGGTCGTCTTCAAGGCCGAAGTCGGTGCCGTGTCCAAGGCGGCCTGCCAGGTTCAGGGCGTCTGGGTGCCGCCGGGCCGGCGCAACCGCGGACACGCGGCCCACGGCATGGCCGCCGTCGTGGAATTCGCGTTGCGCTCGCTCGCGCCGCTGGTGAGCTTGTACGTGAACGACTTCAATGCCCCCGCTCGGGCCGCCTACCAGCGGGTCGGGTTCCGGCAGGTCAACACATTCACTTCGATCTTGTTTTAACCCGCGGCTCCTCAGCCCGCTCCGGTGACTGGCGCGGAGCTGGCGGTACCAGCGGCTCCTGGGCATCGCCCGGCATCGGCTCGGGAGTCTCGCCTGGATGCGGCGTCACCTGGCGGCCGCCCTGACTGGCCGTGAACGAGCCGCCCATGACGTCCCCCCGGCGTTGCGGCAGCTTGGAGTACCCGTGCGGGTGCCGGTCCGCGTTGAAGACCAGGCCAATCCAGATCGCCAGCGCGATGACGAACGCCGCCGCCATGACGCCGAGCCAGTAGTCAGGAAAAGACTGCTGCATGGCTATCGCCCCCGCCAGGATTCATTACCGCTGGTCAGCGGGGTATGCGTGAAAATCCAGATGACACAAGTTGGCGAGCGTTGCTAGGCTCCTGTGCCCTTGTGCCGCAGGGGGACGACCCCCCGCACCCCCCGCGCCTTCGGCCAACCGGAACCCGCTATCGAGGAGTTCAGTCATGGTTCCTGCCACGGAGGACGATACCGACACCGATCACGTACTAACCGCCGAGCGCGAGCACCTGAGTGAATCGCGCGAGTACCTGCGGCTCATGCGGGCGGACGTGCTGTCGCTGCCCGCACTGGCTGGCGACCGAGTTTCCGAGCAGTACCTCAAAGCCGACCTGTACAAGCGGGCCGAGTCGCTGCGCGATCTGCCCGATACGCCGCTGTTCTTCGGTCGGCTCGACTACGCCGCGGTATCTGCCCGGGGGGACGACCCCCCGGAACCCTCCGGGGACGAAGACTTCCACATCGGCCGCAGGCACGTCCACGATCCTGACGGACGACCGGTGGTTATTGACTGGCGGGCGCCGGTGTCGCGGCCGTTTTACCGGGCCAGTCAGTCTGATCCGATGTCGCTGGCCCGGCGGCGGCGGTTCGGGTTCAACGGCGGTGAGCTGACCGCGTTCGAGGACGAGATCTTTTCCGCGGGGACGGCTGGACCGGCCTCTGGCCTGGGGACGAACCAGACGGAGGCACAGCCGATCCTGAGCCGGATCATGATCGAGGAGATCGAGCGGCCGCGGTCGGGTGCCATGCGCGACATCGTCGCCACGATCCAGCCTGAGCAGGACGACATCGTGCGGGCCGACGCGACGCTGTCGGTGTGCGTCCAGGGTGCGCCAGGGACCGGCAAGACAGCGGTCGGGCTGCACCGGATCGCGTTCTTGATGTACGCCTACCGGGAGCGGATGATCCGGGGCGGCGTGCTGGTGCTCGGACCTAACCGAGCATTTCTCACCTACATCCGCAACGTGCTGCCCGCGCTCGGCGAGTTCGACGCCACTCAGACGTCGGTAACCGAGTTGCTCGCTACCGTGCCGATCCGCGGCATCGACTCCGAGCAGGCCGCGATCGTCAAGGGCGACGCCCGGATGGCGACTGTCCTGCGGCGCGCGTTGTGGGAGCGGATCAGCTTGCCGGCCGAGTCGATCATGCTGTCGCGCGGGTCCCGGCGGTGGCGGGTCTCGGCTGACCGGCTCACCGACCTCGTGCTCGAACTGCGTGATCGGGGGGTCAGGTACGGCACCGGGCGGGAGATGCTGTCGCACCGGATCGCCCACGTGATCTTGTCCCTGATGGAGGCTGGTGGCGAGCCTTGCGATGACCGCACCCACGAGGCGGTCAGGCGGACCAGCGTGGTCAAGAATGCGGTCAGCGCAATCTGGCCGAAGGCCGAGCCCGTCAAGGTGGCTTTCTCCCTGTTGTCTGATCGCCAGACCCTAGCCCGTTGCGCGGAAGGCGTGCTGAGCGAGGCGGAACAGGACGCCATTGCCTGGACCAAGCCGCCGCGCAGTGCCGGGTCGGCGCTCTGGTCGGCCGCCGACGCGGTGCTGCTCGATGAGCTCGCCGACCTGAGCGAGCGGACCGCCAGCCTGGCGCACATCGTGGTCGACGAGGCGCAGGACCTGTCCGCGATGGCCTGCCGGGCGATCGGCCGCCGGTGCACGACCGGATCGGTCACCGTGCTGGGCGACATCGCGCAGGGCACGACGGCGTGGGCGGCGCGCAGCTGGGGTCAGATGCTGAGTGATCTCGGCAAGCCAGAGGCCGAGCTTGAGGAGTTGGTCACCGGCTACCGGGTGCCGCGCCAGATCCTCGACTTCGCGAGCAGGCTGCTCGGCGAGATCGCGCCTGACCTCGAGCCAGCCAAGTCGGTGCGGCAGGATCCGGGTGCGCTCGCGATCACTGAGGTCACGGCCGACCGGCTGGCCGGAGCGCTGACGGACGTCTGCCGCGAGGGGCTTTCCGCGCCAGGGTCGATCGCCGTGATCACCACCGATCAAGGCGTTGCTTTCGCGTCCGGTGCGCTGGAGGCGGCCGGGCTGCCGCACGCCGTGCTGGACGGCGAGGCCGAGGCCAGTCAGCTGACCGTGGTGCCGGTCGGCCTGGTCAAGGGCCTTGAGTTCGACCATGTGATCGTCGTTGAGCCGGCCGCGATCGCCGCCGCCGAGGCGCGCGGGCTGCAGCGGCTGTATGTCGCGCTGACGCGCGCGGTGTCGAAGCTGACCGTGCTGCATTCGCAGCCGCTGCCTGAAGCGCTCCTCTGAGCCTGTTCGCCTGGTCGCCTTCTGCTGTATAACCGGCATAACGCAGCCCAGCGCTGCCGGTGTTTGCTACCTGGGGAGGGGAGCGGGCCGATGACGGTCTTGAGCCGGTTTTTAGGGAATGCGATGAAGCTGCCGCCAGCGCAGTCGCACGCCGTCAAGGTCGAGCGAAACCTGGCGATTCCGATGCCAGATGGGGTCGTGCTGCTCGCCGACCGGTTCATTCCGGCGGGCGGCGCCAATGCTCCGCTGGTGCTGGTGCGGTCGCCGTACGGGCGCAAGAACATGTTCGGCACGCTGTTCGGGACCATGTTCGCCGAGCGCGGCCTGCAGGTGCTCGTGCAGAGTTGCCGGGGCACGTTCGGCTCGGGCGGGGAGTTCGACCCGTTCGAGGAGACGCAGGACGGGCTGGCGACCGTGGCCTGGCTGCGGAAGCAGGAGTGGTACCCGGGGTCGTTCGCCACGTGCGGGCCTAGCTATCTGGGCATGGTCCAGTGGGCGATCGCCGCGCAGGCCGGGCCGGACCTGAAGGCCATGGCGCTGCTGGTGACCACGTCCGACCCGCAGGCGACGTTCTATGACGGCGGGTCTTACACGCTGGAGACCAGCCTGGTCTGGCTCAACCTGGTGGCGCACCAGGAGCGTCGATTCGCGATACTCAGGCAGGCTCGGGACGGCCGGCGGCTGGCGCCGCTGTTCGGCCAGTTGCCGCTGGGTGATCTGGATGTGGCCGCGATCGGGCGTAAATCCTCGATGTGGCAGAACTGGCTGACGCACACTGCCGCCGAGGACCCGTTCTGGAGTTCTCGACGGTGGTCGTCCGCGTGTTCTTCGCTGTCGGTGCCGGTTAGTTTCGTGGGCGGCTGGCACGACATTTTCTTGCCTGGGCAGCTGCGGGATTACGCGGCATTGCGGGCGGCGGGGCAGGAGCCTTACCTGCTGATCGGGCCGTGGCAGCATACCGATCAGGACGGCATGGCGGCTTCGGTGCGGGAGTCGGTGGAGTTTCTTCGTGCTGTCTTGTCCGATGACGGTTCCGATGACAGTTCCGGGGCTGGCGCAGGTGCTCTTCGGGCCTCGCGGGTGCGGGTTTACGTCGGGGGTGCTGGCCAGTGGCGGGATCTGCCGGACTGGCCGCCGCCATCGACCGAGCGGCGGTGGCACTTGCAGGCTGACGGTGGGCTGTCGCCTTCGCTGCCTGAGGCTGGGGCGCCGTCTCGGTATGTCTATGACCCCGCTGACCCGACGCCCAGCGTGGGCGGGCCGGTGTTGTCGGCTTCGGTGCCGCGGGGATCGGTGCCGCCTGACAACCGAGAGCTTGAGGCTCGGGCGGATGTGCTGACGTTTACCAGTCCGGCTCTGACGGCTCCCTTGGAGGTCATGGGACAGGTTTGCGCTGAGCTGATCGTGCAGTCCAGCCTGGAGTACACCGACTTCTTCGCGCGGATGTGTGATGTGGATCCTGATGGGCGGTCCACTGGGGTGTGCGATGGGATCGTCCGGCTGAGTCCGGGTCCGGGGGAGTCGGCGCCTGAGGCTGACGGGACGACTCGGGTTCGGATTGAGCTGTGGCCGACGGCGTATGCGTTCAAGGCTGGGCATCGAGTGAGGCTGCAGGTCTCTAGCGGCGCGCATCCTCGGTACGCGCGGAATCCCGGGTCGGGGGAGCCGTTGCTTTCTGCTACTACGTTGGTCTCGGCCCAGCAGGAGGTCTTCCACGATGCGGAGCATCCGTCGGCGCTGGTGCTGCCGGTGACTTCGGGCTAGCCCGAGCTTGACTGGCCTCTGGGTGGTTGGGAGCGAACCTGCGCCATGCTTTCTACCTGAAAGATCTTTTGTTTTGCCGGTGGTTGCGGTCGGAGTGAAATCCGTATTAAGGGAGCGAGATAGGGCAGCGGGACCGGCATTAGTAATGAGTTGGTAAACCTTACTTGCGGCGCTGCTCTTGCAGGAGCATTCTCTTGGTGAGCGCGCATACTCTGCGCGCTTGTTCCAATACGCAGAGTAATTGACGTGATCGGCTGGGTGACTCGCTGTATCCGCGCCAGTTCGAGATCCATGAAGTGACAAAGGTGACACGGTGACTTTGGTAGCTGGCCAGGTCGGCAGCGAGTCCGGTACGGCCTCGCAGCAAGCGCAAGAGTTCGTCGACCGGCTCGAGGGTCTGGCGGTCGAGTTGGGTCAGCGCGGGTTGCAGGCCAGGCTCGTGACTCCGAACGGCCGCGTTCCGAGCCTGCATGTGGTCAACCCGGTGACGCCGAGGCTGGCCGAAGACGTGTATGTCGG
The DNA here is from genome assembly GCA_036501205.1 of Streptosporangiaceae bacterium. Lineage (GTDB taxonomy): Bacteria > Actinomycetota > Actinomycetes > Streptosporangiales > Streptosporangiaceae > Chersky-822. The sequence continues at coordinate 11,218 of DASYAT010000070.1, forward strand.
CCGGAGCCAGGACGGCCTCTGGTGGTTCTGGTGGCCGTGGGCGGAACGGATAGCACATGGCAATGAGATCGGCGAGGCCGCCGCGATCATCGTCAGGGTGCTGTCGCCGGCAGCCGATCCGGCCTGACCTCGGTGCTGGCCGATCTTCAGTGCGGGGTCGCCAGGCCGGGGAAGGCCTGCGACGGGGCGCCCCAGCGGGCTGCTCGGACGGTGGCGGACTGCATCGCCCTCGCGGCCAGCCGGCGCAGGGCGGGATCGGTGACGGCGACCAGGCTCAGGTAGCCGCTGACCACGCTGAGTTCCAGGTCGACGGCGAGCTTGGCGGCGTCGTCAGCGGCGCGGACGCTGACCGGGAGCCGGTAGGCGACGGCGGCCGGCTGCGGGGTTGCGCCGAGCGCGGTGATCATCTTGACCAGATTGTCCCTGGCCCGCTCGTGCAGCACGCAATCGGTCGAGGCCACCTTGAACGACGATCCGGTCAGATGCGACCCCGCGACGCCGTAGCCGTAGCTCGCTGCCTGCTCGGCGGCTAGCGCCGTCTGCAGTGCCGCGACCTTGGCGCTCTTGCCGGTCATTACGCCACTCCCGCCTGGTGCAGGTACACCAGGTGCCCCGACTCGGACGCGGCGATGCTGGCCATCAGCTGGGCGAGCGCCGCCGGCGCGGTGACCAGCTCGCCGACCAGGCGCGCGGCGGCCGACCGCTCGTAGCCGGCCAGCGCGGCGATCACGGCCTTGGCGTCGGCCGGCAGCTGCGGTGGCGCCGGATGCTTGTTCGCGCCTGGCTTGGTCTTGGCGTACCTGGGCGGCAGGATCAGGCGCGCGCGTAGCTCGCGCAGGTGCTCGACATGCTCGGTGCGGATCGCCGCCACGATCTGGGCGTCGCTCCCGTTTCCCGAGGTTATGGAGGTATTGCCGAGCTGGCTCACCGCGGCCTGGTAGATCGCGACCATGGTTTCCTCGGCCGAGATGGCATGCTCGAGGGTCACGACATCGGCGCCGACAGGGGGGACAGGGCCGAGCGCGGCAATGCCCTTGCAGCCGGTCAGGAATCCGGCCAGCCCGAGCGAACCGGCGGCTGCGGCCGCGATCATCGTCCGGCGTGTTGGTTCGGCCGCCACCTCTGCCTCGCCATCTCCTTTTCTTGCCGCTTCCGCTGCGGAACAAGCATGCCACGTGCGGTGCCGCACATGACACGAGTTCGCATCAGGTGGCCTCGAAGAGCAACAGGTCAGAACGTTGAGCGGCGGTGCCGGATAGGCTAGTGGCCGGGGTCAGGACAACACTGCCTAGTTGCTGGCGAGGAGGCGTGATGCGCGAAGAGTCCCGTCATGGTGCGCCGCGCCCGTCGCGGGCACCGGGTAAGACCAGCCAGGGACGCGATGCGCGGCCGTCCCGGCCAAGTCCGCGGCCGGGGGCCAGCCAGCGGGCGGCAGAGGCCGCCAGGTTGACGAACGTGATCCAGCCGGTGCTGGCCGCCATGGAGATCGACCTTGAGGCGGTCAAGCTCAGCTCGGCGGGCCGGCGGATTGTGCTGCGGATCGTGGTCGACACGGATGGTGGGCTCAGCCTTGACGACATCGCCGAAGTCAGCCGTGAGGTGTCGGCGAAGCTCGACGCGAAGAACGTAATGGGCGAGGACCCCTACACCCTGGAGGTAACCTCGCCGGGAGTAGACCGTCCGCTGACCCAGCCCAGGCACTGGCGGCGCGCGGCCGGCCGGCTCGTGATCGTGCCGGTCAGTGGTAAAGATCAGGATAAGAAACGGGACGCGCCCGCTGATCCTGCTGAAATTAAGGGTCGGATCATCCACGCAGACCAAGACCGCGTCACGCTGGACGTCGACGGTGCCCGGCACTCGTTCGGCTTCGGCGAACTCGGCCCAGGCCGGGTACAGGTGGAGTTCGGACGCCTTGACGAGATCGACGACGTCGACGGCGAGGAGGAACTCGATGGACATTGATGTGTCTGCGCTTAAGAGCCTTGAGGCCGAGAAAGACATCTCGATGGACCTCGTCATCAAGGCGATCGAGGATGCGTTGCTGGTCGCCTACCACAAGTCCGAGGGTGCGGCACCCTCGGCCAGGGTCGAGGTGGACCGGCGCACGGGGCACGTCACCGTGTGGGCAGCGGAAACCGATGAAAACGGGACGGTGCTGACCGAGTACGACGACACGCCCGCCGGTTTTGGCCGGATCGCGGCGACGACGGCGGGCCAGGTCATCCTCCAGCGCCTGCGCGATGCCGAGGATGAGCTGACGTTCGGTGAGTTCGCCGGCCAGGAGGGCAATGTCGTCGCCGGGGTGATCCAGCAGGGCAAGGATCCCAAGGCCGTGCTCGTGGACCTCGGCCGGATCGAGGCGATCCTGCCGCCGACCGAGCAGGTGCCAGGCGAGCGGTACGTGCACGGCGAACGGATTAAGTGCTACGTGCTGCACGTCAGGAAGGGTTTCAGGGGGCCGTCGGTGACCCTGTCAAGGACGCACCCCAACCTCGTGCGCAAGCTGTTCGCGCTCGAGGTGCCCGAGATCGCCTCCGGGGCAGTCGAGATAGCGGCAATCGCGCGCGAGGCCGGTCACCGGACCAAGATCGCCGTGATCGCGCGGGAGGCCGGGGTCAACGCCAAGGGATCGTGCATCGGCCCGATGGGCAGCCGCGTGCGTAATGTCATGGCCGAACTGCACGGCGAGAAGATCGACATCGTCGACTACTCCGAGAATCCGGCCGACTTCGTCGGGCACGCGCTGTCGCCTGCGCGGGTGTCGCAGGTCCGGGTGCTAGACGAGGCCAACCGGGTCGCCCAGGTGATCGTGCCCGACTACCAGCTGTCGCTGGCCATCGGCAAGGAAGGGCAGAACGTCCGGCTGGCCGCCCGGCTGACCGGATGGCGGATCGACATCCAGCCGGACAATCAGGTGGGCGCGGATTCGCAGGCCAGCCAGTCAGGCGGTCAGCAGCAAAGCGGTCGCAAGGTAGCTGGCAAGGTGGCTGGTGCCGCCGACGCGCCGGCCCTGTAAGCTGTTAGCCGGGTGGCAATGCGGTCTTCGTCTCTCGTCATGTCCGGATCGGTGATCCGAACGTGCGTTGGGTGCAGGATCCGCGCCGTCAAGTCAGACTTGCTCCGCGTCGTGGCGGTTAACGGCGAGATCGTCGCTGACCCCGCAGCGCGCAGCCCGGGCAGGGGAGCATACTTGCATCCCAGCCAGGACTGCTTGGAACAAGCCAGGCGCCGCCGGGCGTTTCCGAGAGCGCTACGCGTAACCGGGCCGCTCGCCGACGACGGACTCGTCAGGTACCTCACCGAGGCCTGAGGCGTTCGCGCGCCTTGGCCGTTCGACCGCGAGGTCGGGTGGCTGGGCGGTAGCGGGGCAGGACGGTCGCTGAGCCAAGCGACGTGTCCGCAGGTAATGCGGACTGGCGCGGGCAAGGCGGGATGGAAACAAATCGGCGAAGTACTGCCGGAGAGACAGGCTGAGATTGTAATGAGCGCTTGATGAGCATGCGGCGATGAACAGCAGGTATTGACGCCGGACGGAGCAAGCCGCTCCGGTCCGGCTGACTGGCCCGGATGGACCGGGCCGAGGCAGGGAGCGTAGTGGCGAAGGTCCGGGTATACGAGCTCGCTAAGGAGTTCGGCGTAGAGAGCAAGGCCGTTATGGCCAAGCTCGGTGAAATGGGCGAGTTCGTTCGGTCGGCATCATCAACGATTGAGGCGCCGGTCGTCCGCAGGCTCAAAGAGGCGTTCGCAGGCCAAGCCGCGAGCGCGAAGACATCAGCTGGTCGGTCAGGCGACCGGCAGGCCTCCAACGGCCGTGCCGCGCACACCGCTCCGGCGGCTAGCACCGAAACGACCAGCACCGAAACGGCTAGCACCGGGACGACCGGCACCGGGACGGTGGCCTCGGCCCCGACGGCTGCCGAGCAGGCGCGGTCAGTGGCTGAGTCGGCTGCGGCCGCTCAGGCCCCCGTGAGCCCGGCCGAGCCGGCCGCGCCATCGGCGCCAGCTGGGCCTTCCGCGCCAGCTGCTGATGACGATGGCGGTCGCGCTGTGACTTCCGGCGTCCCGCGGGTGCAGTTCAGCCAGCCTGAGCCGGCGCCTAACCAGCCGGGCGACCAGCGCGAGCGCGGCCCGGTACCTGGACCCGGCGGCGGTCAGGCACCGGCACCGGGCGGCAGTCAGGCACCGGCACCGGGCGGCGGTCAGGCACCGGGATCGCGCGCGGTTCCTGGTCCCGGCGGGCACCCAGGAGGCGGCCAGGCCGCCCGGCCAGGGCCTGCGCCTGGATCGGCAAGGCCAAGCCAGCCCGGCGGTCCCACGCCAGGGCCGAGGCCAGGTGCACCGAGGCCAGGGCCCCGTCCCGGCAATAACCCATTCAGCTCGACCTCGACCGGCATGGGTTCTACCCGCGGGCCGAGGCCAGGTCAGGCTGGCGCAGGTAGCGCACCCAGCGGTCCGCCCAGTGCCGGAGCCGCTGGCCCAGGATCACCGCGTCCGGGCGGCGGACCGGGTTCGTCCGGTGGCGGTCCGCGGCCGCAGGCGCCGCGCCCGATGGGTTCCCGGCCAGGGCCTGGCGGTCCCGGCGACGGCGGTCGCCCTGGCGGCCCGCGTCCCGGCGGTCCGCGTCCTAGCCCGAGCAGCATGCCGCCCCGGCCCTTTGCCGGCCGCGGCGGTCCCGGCGGCGGCGGCGGTCCCGGTCAGGGGGCTGGTACTCGGCCAGGTGGCGGCGGTGGCCGTCCCGGCGGTCCGGGTGGTCGTGGCGGTCCGGGCGGCGGCGGTGGCGCCGGTGCGCCCCGTCCCGGCGGTACGGGTCCCGCTCGTCCAGGCGCCGGCGGTCGTGGTCGCAGTGGCACCCAGGGAGCGTTCGGGCGGCCAGGCGGCCGTCCGTCCCGCGGCCGGAAGTCGAAGAAGCAGCGTCGTCAAGAGTTCGACAACATGCAGGCGCCGTCGATCGGCGGCGTGTCCGTACCGCGCGGTAAGGGCGAGACCATCCGGCTTTCCCGCGGTGCCTCGCTGAGCGACTTCGCGGACAAGATCGGCGTCAACCCGGCTTCGCTCGTGCAGGTGCTGTTTGTGCTTGGCGAGATGGTCACGGCGACTCAGTCGGTCAACGACGAGACCCTGCAGTTGCTCGGCGCCGAGCTGAACTTCAACGTTCAGGTCGTCTCGCCCGAGGAAGAGGACCGCGAGCTGCTCGAGACGTTCGACATCGAGTTCGGTGAGGACGAGGGCGGCGAGGAGGCCCTGGAGGCCAGGCCGCCGGTGGTGACCGTCATGGGTCACGTCGACCACGGCAAGACCAAGCTGCTCGACGCGATCAGGAACACCAACATGGTCGCGCAGGAGGCCGGAGGCATCACCCAGCACATCGGTGCGTATCAGGTGACGACGAAGGTCGATGGCAACGAGCGGACGATCACGTTCATCGACACTCCTGGTCACGAGGCGTTCACCGCCATGCGAGCCCGCGGTGCCGAGACCACCGACCTGGTGATCCTCGTTGTCGCCGCCGATGATGGCGTGAAGCCGCAGACTACGGAGGCGCTGAACCACGCCCAGGCCGCTGGCGTGCCGATCGTGGTCGCGGTCAACAAGGTCGACAAGGAAGGGGCCGACCCGGCGCGGGTTCGGGCTCAGCTGACCGAGTACGGCCTGGTGGCCGAGGAGTTCGGCGGCCAGTCACTGTTCGTCGACGTGTCGGCCCGCAACGGCACCGGCATCGCCGAGCTGCTGGAAGCGGTCGTGCTCACCGCCGACGCCGAGCTCGACCTGCGGGCCAATCCGCATCAGTCGGCTCAGGGCGTGGCGATCGAAGCGCACCTGGATAAGGGCCGCGGACCGGTCGCGACCGTGCTGGTCCAGCGGGGCACGCTCAAGGTCGGGGACTCCATCGTCACCGGCGAGGCCTACGGCCGAGTCAGGGCCATGCTCGACGAGAACGGTGATCAGGTCGCCGATGCGCCGCCGTCGCGGCCGGTGCTCGTGCTGGGCCTGACGGCCGTGCCTGACGCTGGTGACAGCTTCCTGGTCGTCGACGACGACCGGATCGCGCGTCAGATCGCCGAGCGTCGCGAGGCCAGGGAGCGCACGGCGCAGTTCGCCCAGCGCAGGCCGCGGGTCACGCTGGAGGACCTGGAGTCCGCGCTCAAGTCCGGTGCTCGCGAGGAACTGCTGCTGATCATCAAGGGCGACGTGTCCGGATCGGTCGAGGCACTTGAGGACGCACTGCTCAAGATCGATGTCGGCGAGGACGTCGTGCTCAGGGTCATCGGCCGCGGCGTCGGCGCGATTACCCAGGACGACGTGAACCTGGCAATCGCTTCCGAAGCGGTGATCATCGGCTTCAACGTCAGGCCAGCGGGCCGGGCCGGCGAGCTGGCCCAGCGTGAGGGCGTGGACATCAGGTACTACTCGATCATCTACCAGGCGATCGAGGAGATCGAGGCCGCGCTCAAGGGCATGCTCAAGCCGGAGTTCGAGGAGGTCCAGCTCGGCACGGCCGAGATCCGGGAGGTCTTCAGGGTTCCGAAGATCGGCAACGTCGCCGGTTGCATCGTGCGGTCTGGCACGATCACCAGGAACTCGAAGGCTCGCCTGGTCAGGGATGGCGTCGTGGTCTCCGATCACGCCACCATCGAGTCGCTGCGCCGGTTCAAGGATGACGCCACCGAGGTCCGTGAGGGCTTCGAGTGCGGTATCGGAATCGGTTACGGCGACGTCAAGGTCGGCGATGTGATCGAGACCTTTGAGATGCGGGAGAAGCCACGCGCCTGACGATGAGGGCTCACTTAGATCCGGCCTGCACGGATCTGTCAGGCACGGATCTGTCAGGCACGGATCTGTCAGGCACGGTCTGGCTGGCGCCGTGTCGGGGTGCGCCGTCATCTGGCGGTTTGGCCTGCGGACGTCCGTCCGCAGGCCGAGCCGCCGGTGTTTTGCCAACCCAGAGTCAACCGAAGGGGTCAATCGTGTACGTGGGTGCGCTGACCCTTGACGTCCTGCTCGGTGACGTCAGCTCGCTGAAGCAGAAGCGATCGGCGGTCCGGCCGCTGATCGCCGAGGTGAACAGGAAGTTTCCGGGTCTCGCCGTTGCTGAGACCGGGTATCAGGATCTGCATCGCCGAGCCGAGATCGGAGTTGCTGTAGTGACCTCCACTGCATCGCACGCGGTCGAGGTCCTTGACGCGTGCGAGCGCTTCGTCGCCGCGCGTCCTGAGATCGAATTGCTGTCGGCGCGGCAGCGGCTGTTTAACGACGAGGGGGAGTGACTGCGATGGATCCGGCAAGAGCTCGACGCCTAAGCGAGCGGATCGCGCAGATCGTTGCCGAGATGCTGGAGCGGCGGATCAAGGATCCACGTCTCGGCTTTGTGACAATCACCGACACTCGTGTAACGGGTGACCTGCGCGACGCCACCATCTTCTATACGGTATACGGCTCAGACGAGGACGTTGCGGCCTCTGCGGCGGCGCTGGCCAGTGCGACGGGTGTGATTCGCTCTGAGGTTGGCCGGCAGACCGGTCTCAAGCACACTCCGTCGATCACGTTCCAGCGGGACACGTTGCCGGAGGGCGCCAAGTCCATCGAGGATCTGGTGGCCAAGGCCATGCAGGCCGACGCTGAGCTGGCGGCCGCGAGAGCGGGAGCCAGCCATGCCGGGGATAGCAATCCATATCGGACGGCGGAAGCGCCGGATGAAGGTGAGGACTCGTGACTAGGACTATTGAGCCAGAGCGAGCGAGAAATCGCGGCTTAGTGAGCGACTCCGGACTGGTGATCGTCGCCAAGCCGGCTGGCATGACTTCGCATGATGTCGTCGCTCGGATGCGCAAGCTGGCTGGTACCCGACGAGTGGGACACGCTGGCACGCTCGACCCGATGGCGACGGGCGTCCTGATAATCGGCATCGACAAGGCCACGAGGCTTCTGGGCCATCTCGCGCTGACCGAGAAGGAGTACCGGGCGACGATAAGGCTCGGTCAGTCGACTGTCACCGACGATGCGGAGGGCGACATCCTCCCGCGTGCGGGCGACGCCGTTACCGCGAGCTCGATTTCGGCCGAGCAGCTGCGCTCGTCGCTGGCCGAGCTGACCGGCGAGATCCAGCAGGTGCCGCCGAAGATCAGCGCGATCAAGGTGAAGGGCCAGCGCGCCTATCACCTGACCAGGTCCGGAGCGGCTCCCGAGCTTGTGGCCAGGAAGGTGACCGTCTGGAGAATGGAGCTGCTCGCCGTTCGCCCGGTCGGTGAGCTGCTTGACCTCGATGTCGACATCACCTGCTCGAGCGGGACCTACATCAGGGCCATCGCCCGCGACCTCGGAGCCGCGCTTGGCACCGGTGGTCACCTGACCGCGCTGTCTCGCACCAGGGTCGGGCCCTACCGGCTGGAGTCGGCCCGGTCGCTCGAACAGCTAGCTGAACATATCGAACTGATCCCGCTCGCTGAGGCGGCCGCGACGGCGTTCCCGAGCGTTCACCTGTCCGCCGAAGAGGCCCGGCTGCTCGCCCATGGAGTGAGGCTGCCGGCCGGAGTCAGGGTGGCAGTCTCCGAGCGCGCCGACTGCGTGGCTCACGAATCAGGTCACGATTCGGCTGATACCGTGCCCGATGACGTGCCGATGGCGGCATTCGGTCCGGACGGCACATTGGTTGCCCTGGTGACCGAACGGGACGCTGAGCTGCAATCCCTCGCTGTCTTCCTGCCCTAGCGCGAGCTTCCCGCCGGTAGCAGGGACCGGCTGTATATGGTGATGACACGAGTTCGGATTGATCGCGGGGGATCACCAGCGCCTAACCCTCGCTGCCCGCCCGAAGGGACGCTAACGGTGTACCGCTGGAATGGCGTGCATGACGTGCCCGCGGCCTGGGGCCGGTGCGTCGTCACGATCGGGGTGTTCGACGGCGTGCATCGCGGCCACCAGAAGATCATCGCCAGGGCCGCTGAAGCCGGCCGGCAGCTCGGCCTGCCGCTGGCGGTAGTCACCTTTGACCCGCATCCCGATGAAGTGGTCAGGCCCGGATCACACTCTCTGGCGCTCTGTTCAACTCGCTTTCGGGTCGAGTTGCTCGGCCGATTCGGTGCCGACGCCGTCTGTGTGGTGCCGTTCAATTACGAACTTTCCCAGCTGCCAGCCGAGGACTTCGTCAGGACCGTACTTGTCGACGGGCTGCACGCGGCGGCGGTGGTGATCGGCGAGGATTTCAGGTTCGGCAACAAGGCCGCAGGAAACGTCGCGCTGCTCACCGAACTCGGCGAGAAATATGAATTCACGGCCCAGGGAGTACCGCTGGTCACCGATCACGGCGTGACGGTCTCCTCGTCCTGGATCAGGGAGCTGATCGCGGCCGGTGACGTTGCCGGCGCCGCGGTCGAGCTTGGCCGGCCGCATCGGGTCGAGGGAGTGGTCGTCCGGGGCATGCAGCGTGGCAAGGCGCTCGGTTTCCCGACCGCGAACGTAGAACCTCCGCCCTACACCGCTATTCCGGCCGACGGCGTCTACGCCGGATGGCTCGCCAGCCTGGCCGCGGACGGCGCCGAGTCAGAGCGCTGGCCGGCCGCCATCTCCGTTGGCACCAACCCGACCTTCGACGGTGCCGATCGCACCGTCGAGGCCTACGTCCTGGATCGCGACGACCTGGATCTGTACGGCCTGCACCTGGCCGTCGAGTTCGCGCGGCTGCTGCGCGGTCAGGCCCGGTTCTCCTCCGTCGATGATCTGATCACTGCGATGCATCAGGACGTGGCGACCGCCAGGGAAGTGCTCGCAGCGGAACGATAGCGTTACGGGTCGCCTCGCCAGCGTGATAACGTAGTTGAGGCCCGAAGTATCTGGCCAGGTCAGGCTGCGCCCTCATGCGGCTGACCAATTCGGACGTCAGGCGGGTTTGCTTGCCGTCCTCCCCGGTTGTCCGGCCCGCAGGTTTCTGTGTGCCGTCAGCCTCGATAGTTACGTTCACGACGGAGAAGGACAAAAGTGCCGCTCGATACCGAAGTCAAGAAGGAGATCATCTCCGAGCACGCGACCAGTGAGGGAGACACCGGATCCCCGGAGGTCCAAGTCGCGCTGCTGACGAAGCGAATCAACGGTCTCACCGAGCACCTGAAGGTGCACAAGCACGACCACCACAGCCGCCGCGGGCTGCTGCTGCTGGTTGGCCGCCGTCGGCGACTGCTCCAGTACCTGTCCCGCGAGGACATCAACCGGTACCGGGCTCTCATCGAGAAGCTCGGGCTGCGCCGCTAGCGAGCTTGATGCCGGCCAAACCGGTTGCCGCGAGACGATCCGCTGGCTCGCCGCCTGGCCACATCTGACGCGCCCGCACTGCTCGGGGGCGAGACGTATCGCTGTCTGTCGGCCGCTGGCGCTACATTGGTGGTCGGGATGGGTTCGGTTCGTTACCCGCCCCGCAAACTGAATAACATAAGCCAAGAGTTTCTGGCGCACCCAGGAGCTCTGATGTCACGGAAAGACCGGATATTTCAGCAAGACTGTATTCGGCTGATCCGCTGCCATCAGGAATTCTGTGCGCCGGACGACGAAATACCGGCTGTACCCGAAGTACAAGCAGGAAACGTCCCGCGGCCCCGGCCCGGAGTGGTCAAGCTTGCCGCAGGACCGGTCCTCGGTAGTGGTCCTCGGAGTTGCCTGGCAATGCGCGCGAGCGCGCCAGGCGAACCGAGGGCTTCGATCGAAGACCGGTCGGCAGCTATCGTCCAGTACTGGACGTCAACGACGCTTCGCTGGCGGCGGGCAGACGCGGGACCTCACGTAAGGAGGTCTCACCCCTATGGAGGGTGTGCATACCGCAGAAGCCGTCATTGACAATGGCGCATTTGGTCAACACAAAATTAGGTTCGAGACCGGTCGGCTCGCTAAGCAGGCGTCCGGTTCGGCTGTCGTCTACCTTGACGACGAGACGATGATTCTCTCCGCGACCACAGGTTCCAAGAACCCAAAGGAGAACCTCGACTTCTTCCCGCTCACCGTCGACGTCGAAGAGCGGATGTATGCGGCTGGCCGCATCCCAGGTTCCTTTTTCCGCCGCGAGGGCAGGCCGTCCGAGGACGCCATCTTGACCTGCCGGCTGATCGACCGCCCGCTGCGGCCCTCGTTCGTCAAGGGCCTGCGAAATGAGGTGCAGATCGTCGAGACGATCATGGCGCTGCACCCTGATCACCTCTACGACGTGGTCGCCATCAACGCGGCGTCATTGTCCACGCAGCTCTCAGGCTTGCCGTTCTCCGGGCCGATCGGCGGCGCCAGGGTGGCGCTGATCAAGGGACAGTGGGTTGGCTTCCCGACCCACAGCCAGCTCGGGGACGCCACCTTCGACATGGTTGTCGCAGGCCGGGTGCTCGAGGACGGCGATGTCGCGATCATGATGGTCGAGGCTGAGTCGACGCCGAGCACGCTGAAGCTTCTCGCCGACCCCGCTAGCGGAGCGGTCGGCCCGACCGAGGATGTCGTGGCCGAGGGCCTTGAGGCCGCCAAGCCGTTCATCAAGCTGCTCTGCCAGGCCCAGCTTCAGGTGGCGGCGCAGGCCGCCAAGGAGACTGGCGTCTTCTCGACCTTCGCCGACTACGGCCAGGACGTGTACGACGCGCTGGAGGCCGAGGCTTCGTCCGAACTGGCCACCGCGCTGACCATCGCCGGCAAGCAGGAGCGCGGTGCCGAGACCGACCGGATTCAGGCCGCGGCGACCGAGCGGCTGGCCGCGAAGTTCGAAGGCAGGGAAAGCGAGATCGGCGGTGCGTTCCGGTCCCTGACCAAGAAGCTGATCAGGGCACGGATCGTCAACGACGGCGTGCGGATCGATGGTCGCGGTCTCGCCGACATCAGGCAGCTCTCGGCCGAAGCGGGCGTGCTTCCGCGGGTGCACGGCTCGGCGCTGTTCGAGCGCGGCGAGACGCAGGTGCTCGGCGTGACCACGCTGAACATGCTCCGGATGGAGCAGATGATCGACACGCTCAACCCCGAGCGCACCAAGCGCTACATGCACAACTACAATATGCCGCCATACTCGACCGGCGAGACCGGCCGGGTTGGCTCGCCCAAGCGGCGTGAGATCGGCCACGGTGCGCTCGCCGAGCGGGCGCTGCTCCCCGTGCTGCCGACCCGCGAGGAATTCCCCTATGCGATCCGCCAGGTCTCCGAGGCGATCGGGTCCAATGGCTCGACCTCGATGGGCTCGGTCTGCGCCTCGACCATGGCGCTGCTCGACGCCGGCGTCCCGCTCAAGGGCATGGTGGCCGGAATCGCGATGGGCCTGATCTACGAGGGTGGCAAGTACGTCACGCTCACCGACATCCTCGGTGCCGAGGACGCTTTCGGCGACATGGACTTCAAGGTCGCGGGCACCAAGGACGTGATCACGGCGCTGCAACTCGACACCAAGCTGGGCGGCATCCCCGCCTCGGTCCTCGCCGCCGCACTCAAGCAGGCGCGCGACGCCAGGCTGACGATCCTCGGCGTGATGGCGGAGGCCATTAACACTCCGTCCGATATGAGCGAGAACGCTCCTCGGATCATCACGGTCAAGGTGCCGGTCGACAAGATCGGCGAGGTCATCGGCCCGAAGGGCAAGATGATCAACTCGATCCAGGAGGACACCGGCGCCGAGATCACGATTGAGGACGACGGCACCATCTACATCGGTGCGACCGACGGCACCTCGGCCGAGGCGGCCAAGTCCGCGATCAACGCGATCGCGAACCCGCACGTGCCTGAGGTCGGGGAGCGGTTCCTCGGCACCGTGGTGAAGACAACCACGTTCGGCGCGTTCGTCTCGCTGCTGCCTGGCAAGGACGGGCTGCTGCACATCACGCAGATCCGAAAGCTGCACGGTGGCGTCAGGATCGAGAACGTCGACGATGTGATCAAGGTCGGCGACAAGATCCAGGTCGAGATCCGTGAGGTCGATGACCGCGGCAAGCTGTCGCTGGTGCCGGTCGAGGTCGTCGAGCGCGAGGCCGCGGGCGAGGACCTTGGCGGCGGCCACAGCGATCGCGAGCAGCGGGGTGACCGCGGCGATCGCGGCGACCACCGGAGCCGGGACCGGGGCGACCGCGGTGACCGGGGCCGGGGCGGTGACCGCCGGCCAGACCGTAGCGGTGGCGACCGCAGCGGCGGTGGCGACCCCAACGGCAGTGCCGGCAGTGGCGGCGAACACTTCAGGACCCGGCACCGCGACCGCGAGTCCGGCAATTCATGACCGCTGACGCGAGCTCTGAAGACGTTCGCTATGAGGACCTGAGCGACGGCGAAGCGATCGTGCGCCGGACGATCCTGCCCGGTGGCCTGCGGGTGATTACCGAGTCATTGCCAGCGGTCAGGTCGGCGTCGTTCGGAATCTGGGCTGGAGTGGGCTCGCGTGACGAGGACATCTCGCACGCGGGCGCCACCCACTACCTTGAGCACCTGCTGTTCAAGGGCACGCGGAAGCGGTCGGCGCTGGATATCTCGGCGTCGATCGACGCGGTCGGCGGCGAACTGAACGCGTTCACCGCCAAGGAGTACACCTGCTACTACGCCCGGGTACTGGACGATGACCTGCCACTGGCCATCGACGTTCTCGCCGACATGGTCACCGACTCCGTGCTCGACCCGAGTGAGGTCGAAGCCGAGCGCGCGGTGATCCTCGAAGAGATCGCGATGACCGAGGACGACTCGTCCGACGCCGCGCACGAGGCATTCAGCTGGCAGTTGTTCGGTGATACCCCGCTTGGCCGGCCGATTCTCGGCACGGTCGACGCGATCGAGACGATCGCCAGGGACCAGATCGCCGAGCATTACGCTGCGAAATACACGCCGGATAACCTCGTCGTGGCGGCGGCCGGTCGGCTCGAGCACAACGAGGTCGTCGAACTGACCCGGCGGTATTTCGGTTCCGTGCTCGGTGAGCGCGAAAATGTCGGCCCGGCAACCGCAAGGCTGCCAGGACCGGCCGGCCCGGAGGTCGGGTCGGGCACCGGCGTCCGGCTGATCTCCCGGCCGATCGAGCAGGCAAATCTCGTGTTCGGCTGTGCGGGCCTGTCCAGGACCGACGAGCGGCGGTTCGCGCTCGGCGTCCTGAACGCGGCCCTCGGCGGCGGCATGTCATCGCGGCTGTTCCAGGAGATCAGGGAGAAGCGGGGCCTGGCTTACTCGGTCTACAGCTTCAACTCCCAGCACGCCGACGTCGGCGTGTGGGGCATCTACGCGGGGTGCCTGCCGGCCAAGGCCGACGAGGTGCTGGCGATCTGCGCCGAAGAGATCGTCAAGGTCTGCGACGACGGCCTGACCGCCGAGGAACTCGACCGCGGCAAGGGCCAGCTTCGGGGCTCGATCGTGCTCGGCCTCGAGGATCCGGCCTCCCGGATGACGAGGCTCGGCAAATCTGAGCTGGTGTATCCCAGGCTCGAGCCGGTCGATGAGGTTCTCGCCCGGATTGACGGCGTCACGCTCGATGACGTGCGGGACATCGCCAAGACGATCCTGACCCGGCCTAAGGCGCTGGCCGTGGTCGGACCCTACGACGATGCCGACGCGTTCGCCCGCGTCGTCGGCGGGTTATCGGCACCACGGAGGGCCTGATGATCAAAATTGGGGTGCTCGGCGCTCGCGGGCGCATGGGGGCGCTGGTGTGCCAGACGATACGGGACGCCGACGACACCGAGCTGGTTGCCGAGGTTGACCTCGGCAACCTGCTCGACCCGCTTGAGGGCTGTGAGGTCGTGATCGATTTCACCAGCCCGCTCGCGGTCATGGGTAACCTGCGCTGGTGCCTCCAGCACGGCCGGGACATGGTCATCGGGACCTCGGGGTTTGACGCGAACCGCCTGGCCGAGGTCACCGAGATCATCACCCAGACCGCCGGCGAGAGCGAGATGCCGGAGTCGAAGCGGCCCCGGATCCTGGTCGTGCCGAACTTCTCGGTCGGGGCCGTGCTGATGATGAAATTCGCCGAGCAAGCGGCCAAGTTCTTCGAATCCGCCGAGATCATCGAATTGCACCACGCGGGCAAGGTTGACGCGCCGTCCGGTACGGCGGCCCGCACGGCGGCGATGATCAAGGCCGCCCGGGCCGCGGCCGGCCTCGGTCCTGGCCCGGATGCCACGACGACCCAGACCCCAGGTGCACGGGGTGCGACGGTCGATGAAGTGCACGTGCACTCGATCCGCCTGTCCGGGCTCGTAGCCCATCAGGAAGTCCTGCTCGGCGGCGTCGGCGAGACGCTGACAATCCGGCACGACTCACTGGACCGGGCCTCGTTCATGCCGGGTGTGCTCCGGGCCGTGCGCGGCATCGGTTCACTGCCCCCTGGCGTCACCGTCGGCCTCGACTCCCTGCTCGGCCTGCCCGACTGACCGGCCAGATCCCGCTGGTAGCGTGGTCCTGGACGGACCGGGCCGACCGGGGGAGGCAGACGGTGCGCGTAATACTGAATCTCATCTGGCTGGTCCTCTGCGGGATCTGGCTCGCGATCGCATACGTACTCGCGGGGCTAATCGCGTTCGTCCTGATCATCACGATCCCGTTCGGCATCGCGTCCTTCCGGATCGCGAACTACGTGCTCTGGCCGTTCGGCCGCATGACCGTGCCGACCCGGCGCTCGGGAGTCGGCTCACTGATCGGGAACGTTGTCTGGATCATCCTGATCGGCTGGTGGCTGGCGATCGGTCACCTTCTGACCGGCATCGCCCTCTGCATCACGATCATCGGGATTCCGCTGGGCTTGGCCAACTTCAAGCTGATCCCGATCTCGCTGCGGCCGCTAGGTGTTCGCATCGTCACGGCCGAGCAGTACAGTTCGTACGGATTTTAAGCGTAAATTACGGGAACTCTCCTGGGTCCTAGTACGTCCAAATACCCGTGATTACGAAATGGACGGCCGCATTGACGGCAGCGGGTGCGATGCTGGCGATTACCGCCGCTACGCCCGCGCAAGCAGCAACAAGCTATCCACTTCCAGTCAAGACCACATCGGGGACCAACCACGACACCCCTGACCCAGGCGTCTTGTTCTATAACAACGCTTTCTACGCATTCAACACCGGCGGGGGATTGCACGAGGCATCCTCCTCCAGCGCTGCCGGACCCTGGACCACCCCGGTCAACGAGCTCAAGGGCGCCCTGCCGAGCTGGGCCGACGGCACCAAGGGCGTCTGGGCCCCTGACATGATCAAGACGACGTCCGGCACCTTCGTGGTGTACTTTTCAGCCGCGCTGAAGGGC
>DASYAT010000071.1:0-2081 GCA_036501205.1 Streptosporangiaceae bacterium
CAGGATGTGCGGGTGCGGGAGCTGATGGACGGCGACCGTGGTCCTGGCCGGGCCGCTGGAGTCGAAGAACTCCCCGTAGACCTCGTTGTACCCGCCGAAGTCGTTCATGTTGACCAGGTACGCGGTCACCTGGACCAGGTCAGTCAGCTGGGCGCCGACCGCGGCGAGCATCTCGCGGATCGTCTCGATAACGGCCCGGGTCTGCACCCGGATGTCAAGCGCGGTGGTTCCCGTTGCGTCGACCGCGGCGCCTGCGATGGTGTTGTCTTGGCGGCGCGCCGAAGTGCCGGAGACGTAAACGAAGTCACCGGCACGCTTGAGGTGCGGATACCGTCCGCGCGGCGTCGCCTGGCCGGCCAGGACCTTGCCGTCCGCCATCACATCAGCCCGCTAGCCAGACCCATGTGTAACAAGTGCCCCTGCCCGGAGCCAGTCATGCCTTCCCGTGATCTCAGAGAGTCTTGAGGAAGTCTCCGAGGTCGGCCAGGTCGACTCGCCGGTCATCCCCCGCGGAAATGACGATCCGCAGTTCAGCGCGAACGATCTCGAGCGAACCCTGACGGGTAAAACCCTGTCCGTCGTCCGGTCGGCCGGCTGGCCGCCGGCGTGGCTTGGCGCGTTTCCAATCCCGCAAGTCCTCGGCCCGCCGGCGCGCCCGCCTGACCGTCATATCGTCCGCGCCGAGCGCTCGTGCGATCCGGGCGGCGGCGTCGGGGCTGGGCGCCTTCCATCCGCGCAATACCTCGCTTACATGTCCGGGCGCATAACCGGCCCTGTTCGCGATCTGCCCGACACGCATCGGCCTGGAAGCACGGAGCCACGCGAACAGGTCCACCAGGTCGCGGGCGGGACCCGGTGGCAGGTCAGGCTCGGACCGTTTTTTACGCGGCATCTCACCCCCGATAATGGCGCGGCAGTTCTGGCCGCGGTTTTGCTCGCTGTCAATTTTTTCGCCACCTGTGAAGAGGCGAAATCTCGCCGGTACTGACAGGCCATCGCCGCGTTCGCCGTTGTTCGCCGGCGAATTCCCGCCGGGCGGCACATGGCTGGGATGGCGGTACGGCCGTCCGGCCGACTGCCGACATAGACCTCACTGCGTTGCCGCGGTCACCGGGTCGGGGCAGGGGCGGGAGGTGAGCTGACGATGGAGATCCACGGAGCGATTGCCATTCTCACCGTGGTCACTGCGGTCATTGCCGCATGGCTGTCGTAGTCGCGGTGAACGCAGGTGGGCCGTCCTCCGGATGAGCCCGCCTGCGGGCATCGCCGGCGGTCCTCAGTGAGCAGGCGCCCACTGGATTCCATAGCCTAGGTACAGGGCGAGATCACGGAACTCCTGGTGTACCTCTCCGGCCGCGTCGGGAACCAGCAGCTCTCCGATTGGCCGCTGATTCTCGAACGTCCGGACGGTTTCGCCGTCCACCCGGCGGATCCAGTCAGGCAGCCGCGCGGGATCGAACCGGACCGTGAGGTCAAACCTGTTGAATTGGCACTCCGGCGTCACCAGGCAGTGCGGGAGCTTCAGCATGTGCAAGGGCATGCGCAAGATCAAGCCGAAGTGATGCTCCTCGCCGGGTTGCAGCGGCTTCGGCAGCTGGACGATGAGGGTGAAGCGGTTGCCCGATGGCTGTTCCTTCCGCAGCAGGCGCCCGCCGTACCGGATCTCCGCCCGCAGCTCCGATCCCGGCTGATTGGCGTCGCTTGGCAGGTCAAGCCACGCCATGACCTCGGTTAGGTTCTCGCGGCTGGACACGATCCGGCGGTCCTGTTCTGACTCGACGATGTCGCCATCGAGGCGCATGACCGTCCGGAGTTCCGCCACGTACCAGCCGTTTGGTGCCGCCGAGATCCGACCCCGACGACGCTGCAGCTCGCCCGCGATGAGCTCGGCGAGCCGCCATTCGGCTTCGCGGATACGCCGTAGCGCGGTGCGGCTGTCACGGTCGATTCGCTCCGCGAGCCAGGTCGCCCGCCGGGTAAAGAGCGGTTCGTCAGTCGTTTCTTCCGATAGCGCCAGGCTGACCCCGACCGCCAGGCGGTAATCCTCGAGAAGCCGCCCGGCACACCGGGTTATCTCGGTT
>DASYAT010000072.1:0-14843 GCA_036501205.1 Streptosporangiaceae bacterium
CGTTCATGGCGTTTCTCGGCGCCGCCGTCATCGTGATCGTGGTCCCGGCCATCACCGTGGGCCTGATGTTCGACGTCCGGCATCAGAAGCGGATCAGGCGCCGCTGAGGATCAGGCGCCGCTGAGGATCAGGCCGCTGGTGGGGACGCCGGTGCCGGCGGTGACGAGGACCGGGCCGTTGCCTTCGACCTGGTTAACCGAAGTTCCTCTGACCTGGCGGACTGCTTCGGCTATGCCGTTCATGCCGTGGATGTAGGCCTCGCCGAGCTGGCCGCCGTGAGGGTTCTGCGGGAGGCGGCCGCCTAGCTCGATCGCGCCGTCGGCGATGAAGTGCCTGGCCTCGCCGCGCGCGCAGAAGCCGAGTTCTTCTAGTTGCATCAGCACGTACGGGGTGAAGTGGTCGTACAGGATCGCGGTCCTGATGTCGGCCGGGCCGACGCCGGACTGCTTCCAGAGCTGCCTGGCGACTACGCCCATCTCGGGCAGGCCGGTTAGCTCGTCACGGTAGTAGCTGGTCATCGTGTACTGGTCGGGGCCGCTGCCCTGGGCGGCGGCGCTGATCACGACCGGCGGGTGGCGGAGGGTGGCGGCCCGGTCCAGGCTGGTCACGACGATCGCGACGCCGCCGTCGGATTCCTGGCAGCAGTCGAGCAGCCGCAGCGGCTCGGTGATCCAGCGGGAGGCCTGGTGCTCTTCCAGCGTGATCGGGCGCTGGTAGAACCACGCGTTCGGGTTGGTCGCGGCATGCTTGCGGTCGGCCACGGCGACCACGCCGAAGTCGGCGCTGGTCGCACCGTAGACGTGCATGTAGCGGCGGGCGGCCATCGCGACCGTGCCGGCTGGAGTCGACAGGCCCATCGGGTAGTGCCAGCCGTTGTCGATGCCCGATGAGGTGGGCATCGTGGTCGCGCCGACCGAGACCTGGCCGAACCGGCGGCCCGAGCGCTCGTTCATCGCGCGGTAGCAGACGACCACGTCGGCCGCGCCGGTGGCGACGGCCATCGCGGCCTGGTGCACCGTCGCGCACGCGGCTCCGCCGCCGTAGCCGATCTGGCTGAAGAATGTCAGCTCGGAGATGCCAAGCTCGCGGGCGACCGCGACCTCGGCGTTGCTGTCCATGACGAAGGTGACGAAGCCGTTCACATCCGCAGGCCGCAGGCCGGCGTCTTCGAGCGCGGCCAGGACCGCTTCGGCGGCCAGCTTGAGTTCGCTGCGGCCTGAGTTCTTGGAGAACTCGGTCGCGCCGATGCCGGCGATCGCGGCGCCCGTGGTCATGACTGACTCCTAGGGACATCGACACACACTGTGCTGGTCACGTGGTTGCCGAGGCTGCATTTGCCGATGACCGCGACCTCGTAGCGGTCGGCCTCCTCGTCCGCCGTGTGCTCGCTTACCTGGCCGGTGAAGGTCAGCGTGTCGCCGGCGTAGCAGGGGGCGCCGAGCCTGATCTTGATCGAGCGGAAGATCGCCTGGTGGCCGGCCCAGGCCGAGACGAAGCGCTGGACCAGGCCGGTGGTGGTGAGGATGTTCACGAAGATGTCTTTGCTGCCGCTGGCGACGGCGAAATCGCGATCGTGGTGGACCTTGGTGAAGTCGCGGGTCGCGAGAGCGGAGGCAACGACGAAGGTCGTGTTCACGTCGACCGCGAGCTCGGAGAGTTCGACGGGGCGGCCATCCTGGGCCAGCACCGTGGCGGGGGTGGCCGGCCGCCAGGCCGGCAGCACCAGCTCCTCATCGATCTTCAGGAAGCTCACCTCGACCGGCATGCCGACCTCGACCTTGTCCGGGTCGACGCCGGTCAGCTCGGCGAGTACCCGGACGCCTTCGGTGAGTTCCACGAGGGCGATTACCAGCGGGAGCTTCTTGCCGGGGACGGGCGGGTGGTGGTGCACGACGTAGCTGAACACCTCGCCGGTGCCGGCCGCGACGATGTACTTGGGGTTCGGTGAGCCGCACGCCATGCACAGCGGGCCCGGCGGATGACGGAGCGTCCCGCAGTCCCCGCAGCTCTGGACGCGCAGCTCACCGATGGCAGTACCGGCCCAGAAGAACGCCGTGTCCGGCGAGATCACCGGCCGCATCACGGGACCGAGGTCCGGCGCGGCCGGCTTGCCCGGCTTCGGCGCGGTCCCCCCGGCGGGGGGATTCGGGGGGTCGTCCCCCCGGGCCAGCACTGCGCGCGGGCGGAACTTCAGGATCCGGAAGTCCATGGTGGCGACCGGCTCGTCGCCGCTGTACCAGGTGTTCCTGGTGGTGAAGAACCAGCCTTCGCCGAGCGCGGTCTGCTTCGGCCCGACCAGGTCGGTCAGGGCCACCCGGACCTCGATTTGCTCTCCGTGCCGCAGATAGCGGTTGTAGACCTGGTCGCAGTTGGTGGCGACGACCGAGGTATAGCCGGCCTCGTTTAGCGCGTCCACCATCTCGCCGGTCGGGTCGCCACCAGGACCAGTGTTAGCCCGGGGGGGCGACCCCCCGGAACCCCCCGCAGGGACGGGCTGAAGCTGACCGTTCATGGTCCAGACCTGGATCATGGCCGGGGGCGCGACCAGCTCACCGTGCGCGGAGGCGGCAGCGAACTGCGGATCGGTGTAGACCGGATTGTCGTCGCCGATCGCTTCGATCCAGTTCTCGATGATCGGCAGGTTCACCGGATCGCGGGCGTGGCGGCGGCCGCTTTCGCCGGCGGCGGCTATCCGTTCTCCCGCTTCGCGGATCGCGTCGGTCACCCGCTTACCTCCGTCTACCTCGGAACCCGGGGCAAGCCCAGGCCGGTCATCGCGATCAGCTCGCGCTGCACTTCGTTGACGCCGCCGCCGAACGTGAGCACGAGATTGCGCTTGAACTGCACGTCCAGCCAGCGCATCAGCTCGGCGGTCGCCGGGTCGGCCGGATCGCCGTGCCGTCCGACCAGCTCAGTGAGCTGCTGACCGAGCTGCTGGATCCGCACCGAGCCGAACACCTTGGTCGCGGACGCATCGGCGACGTGCACCTTCTCGGCGACCGCGACCTGCCAGTTCAGCAGCTCATTGATCCGCAGGCTCGCGCCGACCTCGGCGAGCAGCCGGCGCACATCCGGCCGGTTCGCGATCGGCTGGCCGTCCGGGCCGAGCGTCGTCGCGGCCCAGGCCCTGACCCGGTCGTGCAGCGCGCCCAGCCGCCCGGCCGGGCCGAGCATCACCCGCTCGTGATTGAGCTGGGTCGTGATCAGGCGCCAGCCGCCGTTCTCGTCGCCGATCCGCATGCTCACCGGAACCCGCACATCCGAGTAATACGTCGCGTTCACGTGGTGGGCGCCGTCGGCAGTGATGATCGGCGTCCATGAGAACCCTGGGTCGGTCGTGTCCACCATCAGGATCGAGATCCCCTTGTGCCTGGGGGCATCGGGATCGGTGCGGCAGGCCAGCCAGACGTAGTCGGCGTGGTGCGCCCCAGTCGTGAAGATCTTCTGGCCGTTGACTACGTATTCGTCGCCGTCCCTGACTGCCCGCGTGGTGAGCGAGGCCAGGTCGGTACCGGCTCCTGGCTCGGTGTAGCCGATCGCGAAGTGCACGTCACCGGCCAGGATGCGGGGCAGGAACATCGCCTTCTGCTCGGTCGTGCCGTACTCGAACAGGGTCGGCCCGACGGTCTGGAGAGTCACCGACGGCAGCGGCACGTCGGCCCGGACGGCTTCGCTCGCGAAAATCTGCTGCTCCACCTGGCCGAACCCTCGGCCGCCGTATTCGACTGGCCAGCCGACGCCGAGCCAGCCGTCGCGGCCCATCCGCCGGACCAGCTCCTTGAAGACGTCGCCGTGCCGGTCGGTCAGCATCGCGTCGCTCTCGGCCGGCGGGATCAGGGCGGCGAAGTAGGCCCGCAGTTCGTCCCGCAGCGCCATCTGCTCCGGGGTCAGCTCAATGAACATCGGCGCTCCCCGTCAGAACGTCAAGGCAGTGGTCCGCACCGCCGACGAACCTGGTCAGGTCGTTGATCATGGATGAGTAGCGGTGCATCGGATATTCCACGTCGACGCCGATGCCGCCGTGCAGGTGGTGGCAGGTACGCAGCGCGGGCGGGCCTTCCTGGGCTAGCCAGAACGCGGCCAGGTCAATGTCACCGGTCGCGTCGAGGCCGGCGGTCAGGCGCCAGTTCGCGGACAGGGCGGCCAGGTGCAGGGTGCGGCTGGAGATGTAGACGTCGGCGATCTGCTGGGCGACGGCCTGGAAGGTGGCGAGCGGCTTGCCGAACTGGTGACGCTGGGCGATGTACCCGGAGGTCAGGTCGAGGGCGCCGGCGAGGACACCGTCGGCCTGGGCGGCGGCGGCCGCGGTTGCCAGTTGGTAGAGGTCGTCGACGGGGTCGGTGCCCGGCTCTTGACTGGCCCGCAGGACGCTGGTGATCGGAGCTTGATCCAGCCGGACGGTGGCTTCTGGAGAGTCACCCGAGGTTGGAGTCGGCGTGATCGTTACTCCCGGCGCGGCCTGGTCGACGACGACGATCGAGCGGCCGCCGTCGGATAGGGAGGCTGGGATCAGCAGCCAGCGGGCCTGGGCCGCGTAGGGGACGCCGACCTTTGTGCCAGTCACCGCGCCCGCGTCTTCGCCGGTCAGCGTCGCTACCGTTGCCGGGACGGCCGGTCTTGGGTCGGACTGCTCTCTGACTCCGGCGGTCAGGATCGACTCGCCGGTCCCGACTCCGGCCAGCAGCCGTGTTTGCTGGTCGCGCGAGCCCCATCTGGTGACTGGGAGCGCCCCGAGCATGATCGTCGCGAGCGCCGGCACGCAGGCCGCTGCCCGGCCAACTTCGGTAAGCAGGACGGCGGTGTCGAGCACGCCCAGGTCGTCACCGCCGAGCCAACCCGGCAGCGTCAGCGCGAGCAGTCCGGCCCTGGCCAGCGCTGGCCAGGCTGATTCGCCGTCGGCGGCTTTGAGCACGTCGGCCGCTGAGGCCGCGATAACCTGCTGGGCCTCGCTGAGTTCGAAATCCAAGTTAGCGTGCCTCCTCTCTGGGGAGGCCGAGCACGCGTTCGGCCACGAGGTTGAGCAGGATCTGGGTGGTGCCGCCGGCGATGCTCAGGCACCGGGTAAGCAGGAATCCGGCAACCGCGTCGGCCGCATCGCCGTCGGTGGCCGCGCTCTGCTCGGCGTGCAAGGTGAGCGCGGTCTCGGCGACGGCCTGCCGGTGAGCGACGCCCAGGAGCTTGCGTACGGCCGGACCCGAGCTGGCGGCCGACTCGGAACCGGGCTCGGATGAGCGGGCGGTCGCTTCGGCCAGCCGGTCGTCCATCACGGACAAGGTGAGTCCTTCGGCGACGCGCGCACCGAGCTGGTCGAGGATGACCGGGTCGACCGAAGGACCGCAGGCTTTGGCAGCGGACAGCAGGTCCTCGACGTCCTTGCTCAGCCCCGCGCCGCCGACCATCGCGACTCGCTCGGTGGCCAGGGTCGTCCTGGCGATCTTCCAGCCGTCGCCCGGCTGGCCGACCACGCAGTCGTCGGGGACGAACACGTCGTCGAGGAAGACCTCGTTGAACATCTGGCGGCCGGTCATCTCTCGCAGCGGCCTGATCTCGATTCCGTCGGTGCGCATCGGCACCAGAAAGTAGGTGATCCCCTTGTGCTTCGGCGCGGCCGGGTCAGTCCTGGCCAGGCAGATCGCCCAGTCGGCTTGATGCGCCAGCGAAGTCCAGACCTTCTGCCCGGTAATCGACCACCCTCCGGCGACCTGAGTCGCCCGAGTACGCAGCGACGCTAGGTCAGACCCGGCTTCGGGTTCGCTGAACAGCTGGCACCAGGTGATGTCGCCGCGCAGCGTCGGCTCGGCGAACCTGGCTAGCTGCGCGGGAGTCCCGTGCCGGGCGATCGCCGGGATCGCCCAGTTGCCGATCGCCAGCTCGGGCCTGGCAACGCCGACGCGAGCCAGTTCCTCGTCGATCACCATCAGCTCGCCCGGGCTCGCGGCGAGCCCGTAGGGCCGGGGCCAGCCCGGGGCGACGTAGCCGCCCTCGGCGAGCGCCTTGCGGCGGCGTTCGGGCGGCACGGCGGACAAGGCAGTCGCGACCAGGCGAGCGGCCTTGCGTACCTCATCAAGCTCCGAGGTAGCTTTCTCCCTGGAAAGCATTTCGATTTTGACTTTTCCCGTGGCCTGCGGGCGGCGACGCTGGCCATCGAGCGCGAGTCCAGCCGCGCGCGCCCGCCAGCGGCCGCTGCCGCCGAGCAGCTGCCTGAGCGCGAGGGCACGGCGCAGGTACAGGTGCGCGTCGTGTTCCCAGGTGAACCCGATGCCGCCGAGTACCTGGATGGCGTCCTTCGCGTTGTCGACGGCGGCGTCCAGAGCCATGGCGGCCGCCGCGGCCGCGGCCACCGGGAGCTCGGCCGTGGCTTGATCGCCCGTGGTTTGGTCGGCTGCGCAGGCCGCGTCCCACGCGATGGCGGTCGCCTGCTCGGAGCGGCAGAGTAGCCCTGCGCACAGGTGCTTGATCGACTGGAACGAGCCGATCGGGCGGCCGAACTGCTGCCGGGTCTTGGCGTAGTCCGCGGCGGTCTGGCTGCACCAGGCGGCGACCGCGGCGGCCTCGGCGGCGGCGAGGAGCGCGGCCAGGTCGCGGACGTGCTCAGTGCGGACTCCCGAGACCACCTGGCCGACGGCGATTGTGGCATCGGAGAGCGTGATGTCGCCGAGCGCCCGGGAAAAATCGACCGGGGTGCGCGGCGTGATCTGGGCGGTCTCGGCGTCCAGCACGAACCACGTCTCGTCGCTGCCGGATCCCGCGACGAGCAGCAGCTGCGAGGTGTCGCCCGCGCCGAGCACCGGGCCGGTCGAGCCGCTGACCCGCAGGCCGCCGTCCGGCGTCGAAGTCGCGGTCAGGGTGCCCGGTGACAGCGCGACCGCGACGGATGCGGTGCCTGCACCGATCGCCGTGAGCAGCTCGCCGTCTCCGGGTGCCGCGCTGGCCAGCACTAGCTCGGCTAGCAGCGTCGGCATGACGGGGCCTGGGACGATGGCGGCGGCGAGCTGTTCGGCCACCACGGCGATGTCGGCGGTGCAGCCACCGATCCCGCCGAGCGCGGGCGGCAGCGCGATCGAGAACACCCCGAGTTCGGCGAGCGCGCGCCAGTTGGCGGTGCGCCAGTCCTGACCGGCCGTTCGCCCGTCGCGGGTCTCCAATTCGCGCACCGCCGCGATCGAGCCAGCCCGCTTGGCCCACAGGCCGACCGACTCGGCGATCGCGAGTTGCTCGGCTGTGATCGCGATGGGCAACTGTGCTCCCGGGCTGGTCGGTGACTTACAAAACTAGAACACGTTATATTTATAACGAATGGCGGGGCTTCGATACCTACTTGGCCAGGCTGGTCTGGCTCAGCGTGATGCTGCCTCCTAGGCTGGGCGGGCATCGCGGTGCGATGATTGTTCGCGGCACGGGGAAGGTTCGGGCTTCGCCGGCACAACGAGGGGGTCTTATGTCGCCAGCGAAGGCAGCTACTACTAACCCCTCGGGCCAGGCGCCCACTAGCGGCCCGGCCGAGTCCGAGCTGGGTTCAGCGGCGCAGCGCGAGCGGCGCAAGCGGATCATCGACGCGACACTGGCGCTGGCGTCCAAGGGCGGCTACGACGCGGTCCAGATGCGGGCCGTGGCCGAGAAAGCCGACGTGGCGCTCGGCACGCTGTACCGGTACTTCCCGTCCAAGATCCACCTGCTGGTTTCCGGCCTGGTCAGGGAGTTCGAGCGGGCCAAGGAGAAGCTGGACAAGCGCCCGATCCCCGGTGAGACCAGGTACGACCGGATGATCTACGTGCTGAACCTGGTGACCAAGAACATGCAGCGCGAGCCGCTGCTCACCGAGGCGATGACGCGCGCGTTCATGTTCGCCGACCCGAGCGCGGCCAGCGAGGTCGAGGCGGTCGCCGCGACCATGGAGAAGATCCTGACCGGCGCGATGCACGACGGCGAGCCGACGGCCGACGAACAGGCGATCGCCCGCGTGATCGGGGACGTGTGGCTGTCCAACCTGGTGGCCTGGGTCACCCGGCGAGCATCGGCAGCCGACGTGG
The DNA here is from genome assembly GCA_036501205.1 of Streptosporangiaceae bacterium. Classification (GTDB taxonomy): domain Bacteria; phylum Actinomycetota; class Actinomycetes; order Streptosporangiales; family Streptosporangiaceae; genus Chersky-822. The sequence goes on from DASYAT010000072.1 coordinate 8,031, forward strand.
CCAACCATCTTGAGCTGGCGGCGCGGCTGCTGCTGCGCTAGGCCGCTAGCTCGCGGCCGGCGGCACCGGCGGCTTCGGGGCGCGCGGGAGCGGGCCGCCGTACCAGGTTTCGATCAGCCAGCGGGAGATCGACGGCGAGGGTGGCATCAGCAGTTCGCCGGACTCGATCGCCGCGCGAAGCTCGTCACGGGAGTACCAGGCGGCCTCGGCGATCTCGTCGGCGTCGACCTTGATCTCGGTGTCGGTTACCTCGGCCCGGTAGCCGAGCATGATGTTGTGCGGCATCGGCCAGGGCTGGCTGCCCGAGTAGCTCAGCTTCGTGATGACGAGCCCGACTTCCTCGTGCACCTCGCGGGCGACTGCCTGCTCGGCGGACTCCCCTGGTTCCACGAACCCGGCGAGGATAGAGACTCGGTGCTCGGGCCAGGCCGCGTTGCGCGCGAGCAGGCAGCGGTCGTCCGGGTCGGCGACCAGCATGATGACGGCCGGGTCGCAGCGGGGGAAATGCTCGCTGCCATCGTTGGTGCACTTGCGGGCATGGCCGGACGTGATCGGCTCGGTGGGCGAGCCGCACCTCGAGCAGAAGTGCGAGACCGCGTGCCAGTTCGCTAGCGCGATCGCGTGGGTGAGGAGGCCGGCGTCCCGGTCGGCCATCAGGTGACCGGCCTCGCGGAGGCCGGCTCGCTTGACGCTGCCGTCGTCGCCATCCCCGGGCTCGGGCGCGGGCTCGGGCGGGGTGCCGATGACGCCGAAGTACGCGACGTCGTCCGGGTCCAGGCCCAGGAAGAACCTGATGCCATCAGGGGCCTGGGCGGGCTCGACGAAGATCAGTTCGGCGGCGCCGTCGCCGGTTCGCATCAGGGCCTGGCTGTCCTCGACGACGATTACCCGCGTCTTCGGGTCGGCCCAGGCCTTCTGGAGCCAGGCGTCGTCGGTGCGCAGCCGCGCCTCCCGATCGACGCCAGTCTGGGTTAGCGGGATCGGCTTACCTGCGCTGCTGCTCAGACCCGTCACTGCCCCAGAATACGGTCTTTCCGCCCACCGCCGCGGGCCCGGCCGGCCGCTCTGACCCGTCAGCGACCGGCCCGGGGATCAACCGACCGGATGAATGCGCATATTCATCCTCGAAAATCCGTATGAATCTGCATATTCATCCGAAATAGAAATGATCACGAGATTCGGAATTGGCGATCCGGCGCCTGGTTTACGGCATTGCGGCCAGTTCGTCCCATAGATAGGCGGACGTTTCGGCGCCCTTCAGGAGCAGGGACATGTCGACGCGCTCGTTCGGGGCGTGGATGCGGTCCTCGTCCAGGCCGACGGCGATGAAGACCAGCGGGGCGCCCAGGATGTCGGCCAGGTCGGCCTCCGGGCCGCTGCCGCCTTCCCTGGTGAACAGGATCTCCTGGCCGAACGCCCGCTCCATAGCGCGCAGCCCGGCCGCGACCGCCGGGGAGTCGATCGGCGAGAAGCACGGCCGGACACCGGGACCCTCGCACGTGACGAAGATGTCGACGCCCTCAGGAGTGTGATCGGTGACGAACTCGCGCAACTGGGCAGGCACGTCGGCTGGGTCTTGGTGGGCGACCAGGCGGAACGACAGCTTGGCGTGGGCCTCACGCGGCACGATCGTCTTGCCGCCGGGCCCCGTGTGCCCGCCCCACATGCCGTTGATCTCAGCGGTCGGGCGGGCCCAGATCCGCTCGATCGTGGAGAACCCGGCTTCGCCGGTGACCGCGCCGCTGTTGCCGGCCGTGGCCAGCCAGTCCTTCTCGTTGAACGGAAGCTTCGCGAACAGTTCCCGTTCGGCCGCCGTCAGCTCGATGACCTTGTCGTAGAAGCCCGGCAGCGCGACCCGGCCATCGTCGTCGTGCAGAGCCGAAAGCAGGTCGGCAAGAACCTTCAGCGGGTTGGGCACGGCGCCGCCGAACGAGCCTGAGTGCAGGTCCCGCTCGGGGCCGTGCACATCGATCTGGGCGTCGATGACGCCGCGCATGCCGGTGCACATCGACGGCACGTCGTCGGCCCACATCGTGGTGTCCGAGATCACGATGACATCGCAGGCGAGCCGGTCGCGCTCGCGCTGCAGCAGTTCGGCGAAGTGGACCGAGCCCGACTCCTCCTCGCCCTCGACGAGCAGCTTGATCGTGACCGGCGGTGCGGTCGCGCCGTGCGTTTCCAGCCAGGCGGACAGGCCGAGCGCGTGGAACAGCACCTGGCCCTTGTCGTCGGAGGCGCCCCTGGCGAGCAACTGGCCGCCGCGCTCGACCGGCTCGAAGGGCGGTGAGTCCCATTCGCTCAGTGGCTCGACCGGCTGGACGTCGTGATGGCCGTAGATCAGCACGGTGCGGGCGGCCGGATCGGCGGCAGGCCATTCGGCGTAAACGGCGGGCAGGCCAGGCGCGGCTGGAGTGCCGGTTTCCCACACCTCGGCGATCGGGAACCCGGCGTTGTGCAGGTAGTCGGCCAGCCACCGGGCCGACTGACGTACGTCGTCACGGTGCGCCGGGTTGGCGGAGATCGACGGGATGGTGAGCCACAGCTTGAGCGCGGCGAAGAACTCGCCGGCATGCGCATCGATGTAGTCACGGACGTTCGAGTCCAAAGTGTGTCACCTCATCCAGCCGAAGATCATTAAGGGTGGGTCGCACTTTAGACCGTGCGCGACCGGGTGCGGCGCGAACATGACCAGATCGATATCGGATCGCCTGGATCCTGCTGGTGGAGATCCATAGGTAACTTGGGGCGCATGGCAGCTGACTTCGAGAAGTTGATCGCGCTCATGCCCTTCGCCGGTCACCTGGGGATCACGCTGGTCGAGGCGAGCAACGAGCGGGTGGTTGCCGACCTACCGTGGGCTCCGCAGCTATGCACGTCGGGCGGGGTGATGCACGGCGGCGTGCTGATGTCGCTGGCTGACACCGTCGGCGCGCTGGTCGTCGTGCTCGGGCTAGCCCAGGGCGAGGCGACGGCGACGATCACCTCCACGACCCAGATGTTCCGCCCGGTCACCGGCGGCGTCGTGCGCGCCGTCGGGTTGCCGGTCTACCGGGGCCGGACCACAGGGACGGTCCAGACCAGCCTGTACAACACCGGCGGCAAGCTGATCAGCCAGACGACCCAGGTCCAGGCGATCCGGCGGGCATAACGTCCCATCCGTTGTTGCGTGGCCGCCGGCCGATTGCTACTCTCATTCCACTAAGCCCTTAGTGGAATGAGAGTTTGAGTGATCGAATTTCAGCTCGACGAGACGTCGGGCGTGGCCACCTACCTGCAGCTGGTGCAGCAGGTCCACCAGGCGCTGCGGATGGGGATGCTGGTTCCTGGCGAGCGGCTGCCGACCGCGCAGCAGGTGGTCGCCAGCCTGGCGATCAACCCGAACACGGTGCACAAGGCTTACCGGGAGCTGGAGCGGGAGGGGCTGGTGCGGGCCCGGCCGGGGCTAGGCACGTTCGTCACCCGGGTGCTGTCCGGGACCGACCCGGCCACGCAAGCACGGTTCCTCGCCACCATGGGCGATTGGCTCCGCTCGGCCCGGTCGGCCGGGCTCGGGCCCGACGACATCGAGGCGATCTACCGGACGGCGTTCCGTGACTGCTTCGCCGAGGGGGTCGCATGAGCGCCGTCATCGCGGCCAGCGGCCTGAGCAAGCGGTACGGGCGGACCTGGGCGCTGCGCGACTGCACGCTGGCTATTCCGGAAGGCCGCGTCACCGGCCTGGTAGGCCCGAACGGCGCGGGCAAGACCACCTTGCTGCGCCTGGCGGTCGGAATGGTCGCCCCGACCGGCGGCACGATCACGGTCCTCGGCCAGCGCCCGGCCGCCGGGCCGGCTCAGCTGGCCAGGGTCGGATTCGTCGACCAGCAGGCGCCCGTCTACGCTCGGCTGACGGTCGCCGATCATCTCCGCCTCGGCACCTGGCTCAATCCCGGCTGGGATGACGGCCTGGCACGACGCCGGATCAGGCAGCTCGACCTCGACCCGAAAAGGCGGGCCGGGACGCTGTCCGGCGGACAGCGGGCTCAGCTCGCCCTCACCCTGGCGCTGGCCAAGCGGCCCGAACTCCTCATCCTCGACGAACCGGTTGCCGCCCTCGATCCGCTGGCCCGCCGGGAATTCCTGCGAAGCTTGATGGAGGCGGTAGCGGAGCACGAGGTTAGCGTCATGCTGTCCTCGCACCTGATCGCCGATCTGGAACGGGTCTGCGACTACCTGATCGTGCTCGTCGCATCCCAGGTCCAGGTCGCGGGAGAGGTCAGCGCGCTACTGGCGTCTCACCACCGGTTGTCCGGGCCGCGGCGCGATCCCGGCAGCCTCCCGGCGAGCCAGGAGGTCATCACCGAAAGTCACACCGACCGGCAGACCAACCTGCTGATCCAGACGGACGAGCCGGTCCTCGATCCGGCCTGGGCCGTGAAGCCGGTCAGCCTGGAGGATCTGGTACTGGCCTACATGAGCCGGGCCGACGATGGCAGGCCGGCCCGGCGGCCACGACTGGGAGTGGTGTCATGATCCGGCTCAGCCTGCTTCAGTTCCGCACCCAGGCCGTCATCGCCCTCGTCACGACGGCCGCGTACGCGGTAGTGCTCGCGGTCACCGGGCCGGGTCTGGCCAGCATGTATGCCGCCGACGGACTCAGCAGCTGCCGCGGCGGCAGCTGCCAGGAAATGGCCGACTACTTCACCGGGTCGCTCATCCACACCCTCTACGGAGTGCTGTGGCCGCTCAGCGAAGGGGTCATCGTCCTCGCGCCGGCCGTCATCGGCCTGTTCTGGGGTGCGCCGCTGATCGCGCGCGAGCTCGAGGCCGGGACTTCCGCCCTGGCCTGGAACCAGTCGGTCACCCGCACCCGGTGGCTCGCCGTCAAGCTCATCGTCGGCGCTCTGGCCGCCATGGCTGTCACCGAAGCGCTCTGCCTCATGCAGACCTGGTGGGCGGCCCCGATCAGCCGGGCCGTCGCCCAGGGCGCCTCCGTCGGCGTCGGCCAGAGCCGGTTCGCCGAGCTGAACTTCGCTACCCATGGCATCACTCCGCTCGGCTACGCCGCACTCGCCTTCGCGCTCGGCCTGACCGCCGGGGCGCTGATCCGGCGCACCACCCCGGCCATGGCCCTCACCCTGGCCATCTTTGCCGCGCTCCAGGTCGCCATGCCGCTGTGGGTCCGCCCGAACCTCGCCCCGCCCGATCACACGATCCGCCCGGTCACCTCGCTGGGCAACGCCCTCCCGCAACAGACCGGCCCGGGCGGCACGACCTTCACGCTTTACGCCAAGATCATCCCCGGCCAGCCCGGTGCCTGGATCCTGTCCAGCGGGCCAGTCGACGCCGCCGGACACGCAACCAGGACCACCCCGGCCGCCTGCACATCGGTAGGCAACACCGGCACGAGCACCGGAGCGAACGGGAGCTCCAGCCCGGCCGGGACGGGCCCCAGCGCCGTCGTTGACTGCCTGGCCAGCCACGGCATCCGCGAGGCCATCACCTACCAGCCTGCCAGCCGCTACTGGCGCTTCCAGTGGACCGAAACCGCCATCTACCTCGCCCTCGCACTGGGCCTGGCTGGCTATTGCTTCCGGCGGCTCCGCCGCCTGCGCTGCTAGCGCGACCTAAGGCCAGGGGCGGCTGGCCACAACCGGGACCGAGTCGATCAACTCGGCGAGTCCGGTCGCGTCGAGCAGGTCGGCCGGGCGCACGGTCAGGTCATCGCGCACGTAGTAGAACGCGGCCCGCACCTGGTCAAGCGGCACCCCAGCCAGCGCCGCCCAGGCCAGCCGGTAGGCGGCCAGTTGCACCGCGACCGCGCGTTCGGCCCGGCTGCCGGCGAGGGGCGGGCTGCCGGTCTTCCAGTCCACGACGTCGATTCCGCCGCCGGGCGAGTCGGTGAAGATCGCGTCGATCCGGCCGCGCACGAGCCGGTCGCTGACGCGGGTCTCGAATGGCACCTCGACCGCGGCCGGCCAGCGCTGACCCCATTCCCCGGCCTCGAACCGCGTCTTGAGATCGTCCAGGGCCGCGTCCTGCGAACCAGGGTCAGCCTCAAGCACGTCGACCAGGTCGTCGGCGTCGATCAGCCGCATCAGGCCGAATCGCTCCTCAACCCAGCGGTGGAACTCGGTGCCGCGCTGCGCTCTCGGCGACGGCGGCCTCGGCATCGGGCGCCTGATCCGCGCGGCCAGCTCGGCCGGGTCCGCGGCCATGGTGACCAGCGCGGAGACGGCGATCCTGGGCGGCAGCTCGACCGGCTGCGGGCCGTCGGGCCGCCGGCGGGAGCGTTCGGCGAGCAGCAGGTCCGCGTCAGCGGCCCAGCCAGCGATCAGCTCATCGTGCCGGCGGTCCGGCGCGGCTGCGGCGGCTCGCGTGGCTGGCTGCGGTTCAGGAGTTCGCGGCGCGGGGACCGGCAGCACAGCGGGGGTTTCATCAGCCAGCGCCGCGAGCACCAGGTCGCCGCCCTCGCGCACCGCCTCATACCGGCCGCCAGCCGCGCCTGGCGGTACCGGCCAGGACGATGTCAGCGGCTGAGCAAGCACCGGGTTCTCGGCGTCGGCACCGGGCGCCTCCGCCCAGTCACCGACCCGGCCCGCTCCGTCCTCGCACGCGGCCCTGACCTCGTTGAGGAAGACCGAAGGCCCGAGCGCGCTCTTTCCGGCCCCCCACCAGTAGCCAGAACAGCCAAGCCAGTAAGCCGCCCTGGTCACCGCGACGTAGCAGAGCCGCCGCTCCTCGGCCAGGTTCCGCGTCGTGCAGGCCGCCCCGAACGCCGTCAGCGAGTCAGAATCGAGCCCGGCCAGCTCGGGCAGGTCAGCCGCATCGCCC
>DASYAT010000073.1:0-18239 GCA_036501205.1 Streptosporangiaceae bacterium
ATGATCAAGACAAACGAGATCAGCGCGAAAGTCAGCAGCTGGCTAGTTGACGGCATATCGGCAGCCTATTCGGGCCGTCCAGACTATTTAACCCGGTCGGCGGGCCTTGGTCAGCTGGGCTGAGGTTCGAGGGCGCTTGCCGACGAAGCTCTTTCGGATCTCGATGTACCCGGCGGTCTCGAGGGTCGCGAGTTGCTTGGACAGGTGCGGGTGCGGGTGCGGGTGCTCGGGTGCGGGCGCTGTGAGGGAGTTGGGCCGGGCGGCCGTCCGCCAAAATGCCGCGTGGCTGGGGTATTTGGGATGGTTATTGTCGTTGGGGCTAATGGTGAAATTGCGTACTGCTTCCCGATCCGGGCGACCAGATGAATATGCGCATTCATCCCTCGGATCCCGGATGAATATGCGCATTCATCCGGCGTGTCGCTTGGTCATGATTTCGAAGATGTAGCTGGTGGTGCAGTCAGTGACTGTGTTGCTGAAGTGACACGGGTTCGGGCGCGGCCTTGGTGGTCGGCGCGGAACGAGTTCTCTCTATGATCGGTAGGCGTGGCGGCTAGGTTGATCGTGCTGAATGGGCCGCCTGGGTGCGGCAAGTCGACACTGGCGCAGCGGTTTGCTGATGATCATCCGCCGACGCTCGGCTGGCGCGTGAGGTCGGGGCGGAATTCTCCGAAGTTGTCCTGCTCGATTCCAAGGAGAACGCTTTGCGCAGGTTCTACGAGCGGAAAATGTCGGTCGAGCCGACAGCGCGGGCGGCGCGGGAGTTGATCCGCGATCCTGGGCCGGCCGAATTGGCGCGGATGTACGACCGGCTGATGGATACGATTGCGGCCCGGCCGGACGTTAAGGTCGTCCGCACTGTCAATGGCCAGGTCGAGCGGGCCTACCGTGATTTCCTGGCCAGTTTGGCTATAGTGCGGTCCTAGCTATCAACATGGCTCTGACCTGGTAATACGTCGTTCGGGGGAACGACGGCCGGAAATCACATTCGGGGGATGGTCTTGTCCGTCAATGCCAATTTCATCCGGGTAATGCCTGCCGGTTTCGCGATGACCGCCTTGGTGGCCGTGGTCGGCATCAGTCCGGCCGGAGCACGCCTTTCCAGCCCGGCCTGGCCGGGCCTGGCCGGAATGGTTCCGGCCAACGCGGCGCCGACCCTTCCGGCTGGGGCGCGCTTTCTTGGGCCGGCCCCCGGATCGGCACGGCTGCGGATCGCGGTGGCGCTCAAGCCGAGCAATCCCAGTGTCATGGACCGTCTGGCCGTCCAGGTATCGACTCCGTCATCGGCGTTGTACCGGCACTATCTGCGCCCGGGTCAGGTCACGGCCAAGTTCGGGGCGAACCCCGCCGCCCGGGCTGCGCTGAGCCGCTGGCTGCGTTCGGTTGGCCTGACGGTCAAGCCGACGACCGGTGACGGGCTGCTGGCGCAAGCCGAAGGCTCGGTGACAACGATTGACCGGGCGTTCTCTATCCAGATCCGGCTGGTCCGGCTAGCTGGCGGTCAGGTGGCGTACGCGAATGCGACCGCACCGCTGATTCCGGCGCGGCTGCGAGGATCAGTCGCCGGAGTGATCGGCCTGGACAACCTGACCGAGCCACGATCCAGCCTGAGCGCGGCTCTGCCAGCAACAAAGGCGCAGGTAACAAGGGCGCAGGTAACAAAGGCGCCGGCGGTAAGGGCTGGGCGTGGATTGCCGGCTTGCCGCGACTTCCACCGCGCCCGGCGGGCTCACCTCGGCTTCACACGCAGGCAGCTCGCGCACGCCTACGGGTTCGCCAGCTTGTACCGCCACGGCACGCGGGGCCAGGGCATGACGATCGCGCTAGTAGAGCTAGCTGACTTCGCGACCAGCGACATCGCCACGTACGCGCGGTGCAACGGCCTGCGGTTGCCGGTGATCAAGCGGGTGCGGGTGGACGGCGGCACCACGATCGCCGCGTCCGGCGAGAACATCGAGGAAGCGACCGCGGACATCGAGGTGGTGCTCGGGATGGCGCCGGGCGCGCGCATCCTGGTGTACGAAGCGCCGCCGGCGCAGGGTCTGGTCTCGCTTCTGGGTGCCTATGCGGCGATCGTGAGCCAGGACAAAGCGCAGGTGGCCAGCGTCTCCTACGACGAGTGCGAGGGGCACCTGCTCTCGACTGAGCGGTCGGCGGCGTACGCCGAGCAGGGCCTCTTCGCCGCCATGGCCCTTCAGGGCCAGTCCATGCTGGCGGCTGCCGGCGACTCGGGTTCTGAGTCCTGCCTTGCATCGTTCCCGCTCAACTCGGCGAGCGCTTACCGGCTCGCGGTCAATGATCCGGCCAGCGATCCCTACGTCACCGCCGTCGGCGGCACCGCGATCGTCAAGTTCGGGGCGCCGCCGGTCGAGACTGTCTGGAACCAGACTGGCCGTGGCGGCAAAGGCACGGGGTTTGCCGCGCCGTTCCTGGGCCGGCACGGAAAGCCGGCGAAGTATCCGGGCAACCTCGCCGGCGGGGGCGGGATATCCCAGCTCTGGCGGATGCCGCCGTGGCAGCGCGGATTCGACACCAGCGGTAATGCCAGCGGCAGGCCCTGCCACGCGCCGCGCGGAACGACCTGCCGCGAGGTCCCGGACGTCTCAGCGCTTGCCAACGGATCCCCGCACGACGGTTACCTGGTCTACGGCACGGCCGGCGCGTATCGCGACAGCGGCTGGCAACTCGGCGGCGGCACCAGTCTCGCATCGCCACTGTGGGCGGCCCTGACCGCGCTCGCCGCTCAGCAGGCTCACGGCCATCGCCTCGGCCTGCTCTCGCCCGCGCTTTACCAGATCGACCGCGCCGATCCCCGCGCGTTCCATGACGTTACCGCCGGCGGAAACAACTACCTCGCCCGCCGCGGATTCCCGAACAACTACCGCTGCCGGTACGGGCATCGGCGCGCCCAATCCTGTTACCGGGCGACCAAGGGCTACGACATGGCGACGGGGCTAGGCAGTCCCTACGCGGCCCGCCTCGTCCGCGACCTCGACGCCTAGTCGACTAACCGATCGGGTGGACGACCCAGATATTGGGCTCCCAGTACTCGCCGACGTCGCGCTCACGGTCCACGTGCAGGGGAGCCAGGCCCTCAGGGAACACGTAGTCGCCGGTCTCGGGGAACCGCATCTTGGTCCAGGATCCCAGTCTTCGACCGAGCCGGTGATCCGCATGGACTCGGGGATGGGCGGGCCGATCCTGGCGCCCAGTCCGGTGTGCACGCGCAGCCACGGGTCGAACGGAGTGCCGTCGTCCCTGGTCCAGTGCGCGTAGCGCTCGATCGGGATCGTCGGGTACCGGTCCTTGAGGTTCGGGCGGATCGGCGCTATCAGGTTGGCTAGGCCGGCCTCGCGGGCGAGACCGGCCATCGCGCGCAAGATCTGCTCCGACAAGCCGCGCCGGCGGTACTCGGGCGGGATCTCGGCGGCCAGCGCGCACAGCGCCGTGGCCTGATCAGGATCGATGGTGAACCCGCTGGCGATCGCGGCGTCGATGCCGGGGCCCAGTCCGGCGTCGGTGCCGTCCCAGTAGACCGGGATCGTGTGGCCTTCAGCCAGGACCTGCTTCTCGTCGGTGTCATAGAGCACGAACTGCCACTGGGCGCGTTCGTCGTAGAGGCGGCCCCAGTACCGGTTAAGCCCGTCGCCGTGCAGGTTGTACTCGGGCCAGACCTGAGAGGACAGGTCTTCGATGCTGTCCCACAACTCCGGCTGCTCGCTGTAACGCACCACCGTCACGGTCACCGGCTCATCATGGCCGACCGCCCGGGAGGTAGCGAACGATTAATCGCCGCAGGCCCGACGTACGCTGGCGGTATGGATGCTTACGCGGACGCGACTGGACTGGTTGAGCGCTCGGCGGCGGCTTACTCCGCTGGCGTGCCGGAGCGCGCGGCTGATGACGGCTTCTTCGGGCCCGCCAGCGTTGCCTGGCGGGCGAGCGGAGACTTGTCGGCGCCGGTGGGCGGGCTGCGGGCACTGCTGATCCAGGCGCTGCATCCGCTGGCGATGGCAGGGGTTGACCAGCACAGCGACTGGCGCACCGACCCGATCGGGCGACTGGCCGCGACGTCTAGGTACCTCGCCACGGTCAGCTTCGGCGAGAAGGCGGCGGCTGAGCGGATCGCGGCGTCGGTGCGGAAGATCCACGAGAAGGTCACCGGCACTGACACCTTCACCGGGAAGCCTTATGCCGCCAGCGATCCGGCGCTGCTGCTCTGGGTGCACGCCGCGCTGGTCGACTCGACTCTGGTTGCCCGCACGCTGTTCGGAACCGCGCCGACGGCGGCCGAGGCCGACGCGTACGTGAATGAGATGGCGGTCGCGGCCGAGTTGATCGGGGTACCGGCCGACCAGGTGCCGAGGAGCGTGGCCGGACTCGACGCCTACCTGGAATCGATGCGACCGGAACTCGCCTGCACGCCAGCGGCCAAGGAGTCGATGGCCTACCTGCTCGAGCCGCCTGGCCTTGACGAGGAGATCGCCGAGATCTGGCAGGACATCCGAGATGGAGCGGTCGGGTCACTCCCTGACTGGGCGCGCGACCTGTACGGCTACGAGATCGAGCCGCTAACCGAAGCCCGCCGGACCGAGATACGGCAGGCGCTCGGAGTCTTGGACGCGGTCTTCATGGGCGAACCGGGAGTACTCGAAGCCCGCCAGAGGATCATGGTCAGGGTGCGAGCAGCCCGAGCCTAGGGCGCGAGATTGTGATAGGTGCGCGACCCGAACGATGAACCGGGCGCCTCGACGCTCATGGTGTCGTAGGCGTGCTTGCCGCCGCTGTACGGGGTCAGGTCGTCAAGCACGATCGTCGCCTCGTAGTCCTTGAAGCCGCCCTGCGCGCAGTTGGGCTCGCAGTTGTCGATCTTCAGGGTGCCGTGGCCGGTCGCGCCTTGCGAGCCCCAGCCGGTCCAGCTCAGGTCGTTAACGAAAAGCGAGCCGTCGCCGGACAGCAGGATCGTCTCGGGCTCGCTCTTCAGCTCGCCCGCGCAGCTCACGACGGGTGCGATGCACACGGTCACATCGCTCAGCGAACCGATGCTCGGCGGAGCCGCGGAGGTCGGTACCTGGGTCGGTGCCGGAGGCGCGGAGGTCGACGACGGGGTGACGACCACCGTGACCGTGTGCGTGCTGCTCGGCGCGGCGTGCGAGCCGATATGGAAATTGCAACCCGCCACCAGAACCGCCAGCGAACAAAGAGCCGCCGCAGCAGCAAACCTCTTCATATGACCTCCCCTGGCGTCACTTTTAGCACTGGAAAGCATTCGATGCGCGGACATTCCGGCAAAGCCCGCGGAGAGCGCTGTGCCGGCCGGTACGTACGCTGGCTTCATGAACCGAAGGCTGCTGGCAGGGATCGCGACGGCGGCCGGCGTCGGCGCGCTGGCTGTCGTATTGGTGCGCCGGCGCGGGTACGTCCGGTTGGAGCGGGGCCTGGCCGCGCTGCACCTGGTCGCCCGGGGCGGAGCGCGGTACGCGAGCCACGCGCCGAAGCTGTTCGCGGCGGCGGGCGAAGCCAGGCAGCAGCTCCGTCAGGACCTGGCCCTGGAGACCGCGCAGGACGTCGCGGAGACGCTGGGCGCGATGAAGGGCGTCCTGATGAAGATCGGCCAGATGGCCAGCTACATCGACGAAGGGCTGTCGCCCGCGGTGCGCCGGACGCTGAGCCGGCTGCAGGACAGCGTGCCGCCGATGAGCGCGAAGCTGGCCGCGCAGGTCGTGACCGAGGAGCTCGGGATGCCGCCCGAGCAGGCGTTCGCCGAATGGGACCCCGAGCCGATCGCGGCCGCGTCGATCGGCCAGGTGCACCGGGCGATCACCCACGACGGCCGCGCGGTCGCGGTTAAGGTGCAGTACCCGGGCATCGCCGAGGCGATCGCCGCCGACCTGGCTAACGTCGCGCTGCTGCGCCGGATGCTCAAGATCACCGCGCCGAGCCAGGATGTCGATGCGCTGCTGTCCGAACTGCGAGATCGGGTGCTCGAAGAGATCGATTACCGCCGCGAGGCCACCAACCAGGAGCTGTTCGCGGACTACTTCCAGGGCCACCCGACGATCATCGTGCCCCGCGTCCTCGCCGAACTCTCGACCAGGCGCGTGATCACCAGCGACCTGGCGGTCGGCGCGCGGTTCGCCGAGCTGGAGAGCTGGCCGCAGCACGAGAAGGACCTGGCCGCCGAGACGATCTACCGGTTCGTCTTCCGCAGCCTGTATGAGCTGCACGCCTTCAACGGCGATCCGCATCCTGGCAACTACTTGTTCCACGGTGAGGGCCGCGTCACGTTCCTCGATTTCGGCCTGGTAAAGCATTTCACCGACACCGAGCTTGGTCCGCTGATGAACATGGCCAGGAACCTGTGCGTCAACGAGGATCCTGAGGAGTTCAGGCGCAGCATGGAAATGGCCGGCTTCCTGCGCCCGGATGCCCCGCTGAGCACCGAGCAGGTGGTCGAGCACCTCGCGGTGTTCTACGCCACGATCCGCACGGCCGAGCCGGTCACGATGACGCCCGACTACGCGTCGGCGGTCGTGCGCAGATTCTTCGACGTACGCAGCCCGGTCGCCGAGTTCGTGGCCATTCCGCGATCCTATGTAGTGCTGCAGCGGATCAACCTCGGCCTGTTCGCCGTGCTCGGCGAGCTGTCCGCGACCGCCAACTGGCGTCGCATCGCCGAGGAGATCTGGCCATTCGTGCAGGCACCGCCGTCCACGCCGATCGGCGAGGCCGAGCAGGGCTGGCGGGAGAAAGCCGGACTGAAGAAAGCGAAGGCAACGACATGACCCCCGAACCGCTGAGCGCGCTGCTAGACCGGTCAGATGCCCCGGCCCTGATCGTCGGCGAGGACGGCCAGAAGCTCTCCCACGCCGAGCTTGCCGACCGGATCGAAGCACTGGCCGGGAGGCTGGCTGCCGCCGGTGTTCACCGCGGCGACCGGGTCGCGCTGGTGATGCCGAACGGCCCTGAGTACATCCAGCTGTTCCTGGCGATCACGATGGTCGGCGCGGCGGCGGCCCCGCTTAACCCGGCGTACACGCACGGCGAGTTCGTCTTTTACCTGACCGACATCGCGCCGAAGCTGATGCTGGTGCCGGCCAGCCGCCCGGCCGCGGCGATCAGCGCTGCCGAGGAGCGGTCGCTGACCGTCCTGACCGTGCAGCCCGGCAATGACGGCCCGCCAGCGTTGTTTGTCGCCGACCTGGAAGTCGATTCCAAGGCCGATTTCGAGGCCGGCCAGCCTGACGACGTCGCGGTCGTTCTGCACACGAGCGGCACGACCAGCCGCCCGAAGCAGGTACCGCTGCTTCAGCGCAACCTGATGGCGACCGCACGGACGATCGGCGAGCACTACAAGCTCGGGTCCGGCGACGTGTCGTTCTGCGTTATGCCGCTGTTCCACGTGCACGGCCTGGTCGCCTCGACCCTCGCGACGCTGGGCAGCGGCGGTTCTGTGGTGGTGCCGCGCCGGTTCACTCCGCAGCGGTTCTGGCGCCAAGCCCGTCAATACGGCGCGACCTGGTTGTCGGCCGGGCCGACCCTGCACCAGATGATCCTGGACGCCGAAGACGATGGCGGTGCGCCGACCACGCTGCGATTCGCCCGCTCGTGCAGTTCGGCGCTGTCACCGGCGCTGCTCGAGCGGGCCGAGGCGGCGTACGGCGTCCCGATGCTTGAGGCCTACGGGATGACCGAGGCCAGCCACCAGATGGCCTCGAACCCGCTGCCGCCCGCGGCCAGGGTCCCGGGCTCGGTCGGGATGCCGGCTGGATCCGAGATCGGCATCGCGGCCAAGGACGGAACGATGCTGCCGGAAGGAAGCACCGGCGAGGTGGTGATCAGGGGCCCGGGCGTGATGACGGGTTACGCGGCCAACCCGACGGCGACCGCGGAAGCGTTCTACGGTGACTGGTTCCGCACCGGCGACCTGGGAGTGCTGCGGGATGGCTACCTGTATCTGGAAGGTCGGATCAAGGAACTGATCATTAGAGGCGGAGAAAACATTTCGCCGGTTGAAGTCGAGGCAGTGCTGCTCAGCCACCCGTCGGTCAGGGACGCCGTCTGCTTCGGCGTCGGCGACGACAAGTACGGCGAGCTGGTCGGTGCCGCGGTGACGCTGACCGCCGATGGCGATACCAGCGAGCTGGACGCCAAGCAGCTGATCGAGCACTGCCGGGAGCACCTGGCCGCGTTCAAGGTGCCGTCGAGCATCACGATCATGGACCAGATCCCGCGCACCGCGACGGGTAAGGTGCAGCGCCGCCGGGTCGCGGCCGTAGTTGCCGAGCGGTCTGAGTAAGGCCGATGAAGTTCGTCGTACTGGGAGCGGGCGCGATCGGCGCGTACGTCGGCGCGGCGCTCGACCGTGGCGGTGCGGACGTCACCTTGATAGCACGCGGAGCGCACCTGGCTGCCATGGCCGACCGGGGCGTCCAGGTGCTGTCGCCGCGCGGCGACTTCACCGCTCATCCGCCGGTCACCGACGACTTCGGTGCGGTCGCCGGCGCGGACGTGGTCTTCGTCGGCCTGAAGGCCTACAGCCTGCCCGAGATCGCGCCCAAGCTCGGCCCGCTGCTCGCCCCGGGAGCGGCGGTGATCTGGGCGCAGAATGGCATCCCCTGGTGGTACCAGTCCGGCCTGGAGAGCGTGGACCCCGGCGGGGTGATCGCGTCTGCCATCCCCAGCCAGCACAACGTCGGCTGCGTCGTGTACTGCTCCACCCAGATCGTCGAGCCCGGGGTGATCAAGCACATCGAGGGCACCAGGTTCACGATCGGCGAGCCGGACGGCGCCCTCTCGGCCAGGTGCGAAGCGATCTCGGCGGCGTTCAAGGCCGGCGGGCTCAGGGCGCCGGTGGAGACCAGGCTGGCCGACCAGATCTGGCTGAAGCTGACCGGCAACGTGGCGTTCAACCCGGTGACGGCGCTGACGAGGGCAACGCTCGGCCAGCTCGGCACCGAGCCAGCGATGGTCGACTTGCTGAGGGCGATCTTCGGCGAGTGCGCCCAGGTCGCCGACCGGTTCGGGGTGAAATTCCCGGTCTCGCTCGACCGGCGTCTGGAGGCCGGACTAGCTGTCGGTGAGCATAAGACGTCGATGCTGCAGGACCTGGAGGCAGGCAAGCGGCTCGAAGTCGGCTGCATGACCGGCGCGGTCGCCGAGCTGGCCACGCGCCTGGACATCGACGTCCCGCACATCCGCGCCATCCACGCGTGCGTCGGTCTGCTGGATAAGCTGAACCGACCACAGGAGGGGCCAGCCACGCCGGTGCGGTGAAATCCAAGAATGAGTCGATCACCTGATTCAATCCCGCGATGGTCGCCGTCCGGCCCTGGAAGCTGGTAATGGGTACCTGGCCTGACGGCCAGTGCCATCTGGCCCCGCTCGCCCCGGAGCCGACCGCCATGATCATCTTCCGGAAACGGATGAATATGCGGTTTCATCAGGATTTTCGAGGATGAATATGCGCATTCATCCGCCGGGCTCGCTTCCGGCGAGCCCGCGCAATGCCGGATTTAGCCCGCGAGGTGAACCTTTTCGGGCGGAACCCAGGTTATTCGGGCTGACGGTCCGCACCGTGTCCTCGCCGGCGGCGTGGAAGGCAATCTCGAACCCGCCCGAGGAGCCGGCCGCGATGGCAGGCCTGGCGTGCGCGGCCATCCCAAGCCCGTTGGCGACCAACCGTACTGGCCAAGCTGCATGTTCCGACCAGGCGCGCGGCGGCCGGCCAGGTCGCCCAGCTCGGCTTCCGCAAACCCTCGCCGGCCCAGGCCGGGCACTGACATACGCGTTGTATGTCCTAATGATCGATTGACTGCGTAAATTGAGGGTTGACTCGCGGTTTGGGGTGATGTAATCGTTTAACTTCGCAATCGATTAACCAGACGGGTGGGGGTGAGCCTGCAGCGTGGGCGGGCGGGTCACCATGAAGGATGTCGCGGCTGAGCTGGGCGTTTCGACCGCCACCGTCAGCCGCGCGCTGAAGGATGACCCGGCGATCAGCCTCGCGACCAGGCAGGCCGTAGCCGAGGTCGCGCTCCGGGTGCAGTACCGGCCATCGGCGGCGGCCCGGCGACTCCGAACCAAATCCACGTCCTTGATCGGCGTGGTCATGCAGAGTGTCGGTGACGGCTACATCGGCGCGGTGGTGCTGGGCATCCAGAGCCGGGCCCGCGAGCTCGGCTACCAGCCGCTGTTCTTCGCCACCGAGGGCCGGACCGACCTGGAGTCGCAAGCGCTCGAGGTTTTCCTGTCCGAGCAGGTCACCGAGCTGATCACGGTGTCCCCCTCGGCCGGCGTGCCGCACCAGGCGGTCGCCGAGGGCCTGCACGTCGCGGTGATCAACAGCGACGAGGCGGTGCCGGCCCGGCGAATCGAGCGCGTCGCCACCGGCAAGGTCAGCGCAGTCGGGCCAGTCTGGGCGGCTGAGCCGATGATCAAGCACATCGCCTTCGATGACCTCGGTGCCGGCCGGCTCGCGACCACCTACCTGACCGAGCTCGGTCACCGCAGCTTCGTTCACCTGCGCGGCCCGAACGTCCGGTCCAGCCTGCTGCGGCTGCTCGGCTACCGGCAGGCGCTGACCGAGGCCGGGCTCTGGCCGCAGCCGGTGCTCACCGCCGCCGAACCGGTCATGCAAAGCCGGGAGGCGGCCGTGGCTGACTTCCTGAACACCGCCGAACCGCCGGTCGCGATGGTCGCCTACGACGACATGTCCGCCGTCGCCGCGCTGCACGCCGCGCACCGGGCGGGCTGGCGGGTGCCGGAGGACCTGTCCGTGGTCGGCATCGACGACATCCAGTTCGCTGCCTACACCAACCCGGGCCTGACCACGGTCGCCCAGCCCAAGCACCGGCTCGGCGCGCTCGCGGTCGACGCGGTCCTGGAACGGGACGCCGCCGAGGTCACCGTCCTCGACGGCGAGCTGGTAATCCGCGAATCAACTAGCGCCCCAACGTCCAGGGGGCCCAGATGACCACCGACATGCAGGCCCTGGGCGGTGCACCCGATGCCCTCGGCGGCGGCGGCGGCGCCCGCCCGTCGGGACTCCGCGCCACCGCCTTGCGCCGCCTGCGCAAGGACCCCATCAGCATCTCCGCCTTCATCCTGCTGGTGCTGCTCATCCTGGCCGCGATCATCGGCGGCCCGCTCGCCGCCTGGCTCACCGGCCACGGCCCGAACACGCAGTTCGCCAACGCCCTGGCCGCCAACTCCGAGCCCATCGGCATCATGGCCCGCACTTACCTGCCGGGCGGCACCACCCACAACCCGCACGGCAGCCTGTTCATACTCGGCGCCGACGCCCTGGGCCGCGACACCCTGGTCAGAGTCCTGTACGGCGCCAGGATCTCCCTGCTAGTCGCCACCAGCGCGACCGCGCTAGCCCTCGTCATCGGCGTCTCGCTAGGTCTCCTGGCCGGCTACCTAGGCGGCTGGGTAGACGCGGTCGTCAACCGCCTCACCGAAACGGCGATGGCCTTTCCCAACCTGCTGCTCGCCGTCGGCATAGCAGTCGTGATCGGCCCCGGACTCCTCAACGTGGTCATCATCATCGCCCTGTTCACCTGGTACTACCCGGCCAGGATCGTGCGCGGCGCGACGATCGCGACCAAGCGGACGACGTTCGTGGCGGCGGCCAAGACGGTGGGGGCCAAGCCGCGCCGCATCCTGCTCGTGCACCTGCTGCCGCAGGTCTGGGGGCCGCTGCTGGTCTACGGCACCTCGATCATCGCCAACAACATCATCTTCGAAGCCGGCCTGTCCTACCTGGGCGTCGGCGTCCCTCCGCCGACAGCCACCTGGGGCCAGATGCTGTCCGACGCGGTGACTTCTGGCATGTACCAGACCGACCTGACGCTCGCGCTCGCGCCGGGGCTGGCGCTGGTGCTCACCATGCTGGCGTTCAACCTGCTGGGCGATGGCATCAGGGACGCGCTTGACCCGAATGCAGGGCACTCGATGAGGCGGGTGCGGCGTTGAGAAGAGTGCTGCTGCGCCGCCTGCTCGGCGCCCTGGTCCAGATCCTGATCGTCACGCTGTTCGCCTGGTTCCTGTTCTACGTGATCGCCAAGGTCACCGGCGCGACGCCGGCCCAGCGGATCGCGGGCAAGAACGCGTCGCGGGCCCAGATCGAGCTGGTCACCAGGCTGCTCGGGCTGAACAAGCCCTACTGGCAGCAGTACCTGATTTTCATGAACCACCTGATCCACGGCAACTTGGGGTTCTCCTACGTCCAGGAGCGGCCGGTATCGGCGATCATCTGGCCGGCGACGCGCGCTACCGGCTCCCTGGTGATCGGCGCGGCCGTGATCTGGCTGCTGATCGCCGCGCCCATCGGCGGTTACGGTGGCCTGCGCCCGCGCAGCATCGGCGACGTCGTCGGCCGCGCCGCCGCGATCATCGGGATGTCGATCCCGGTGTTCTGGCTGTCGCCGATGATGGCCTACTTCCTCGGCTATCAGCCGACCCAGGGCGAGTTGTTCGGCCTGCCCGTACTGCCGGTCGGCACCAGCATCTTCCCGATCCAGGGCTACACCGATTTCGGCACCAGCCCGCTGCAGTGGGCCTATCACCTGCTGCTGCCGTGGATCACGCTCGCGATCGGCTTCGCCGCCGTCTACATCAGGTTCATCAGGACGCTCACGGCCGAGCAGCTAGGGGAGGACTATGCCCGGACGGCGCGGGCGAAAGGAGCAAGCACCAGACGGGTCCTTCTTACCCACGTCGGCCGGAACATCGCGCCGACGATCACCGTGCTGCTCGGCGCTGACATCGCGACCGCGCTCACCGGAGTGTTCTTCGTGGAGACGGTCTTCGGAATTCCCGGGCTGGGCTACACCGGCCTTTCCGCCATTGAGAATCTCGATTACCCGGTAATCACCGGCGTGATCATCGTCGCGGCAATTATCGCAGTGCTCGCCAACACCGTCGTTGACCTGCTGCATGCCGTCCTGGATCCGAGGCTGCGGCGGGTAACCGCGGCCTAGAGGAGAGGGGGAGAAAGGGTGAATCTATCCGGTCAGACCACAGCAGCAGCAGCGATTAGGAGATGGTTATGGCGAGAAAACGAACAAGTGCGCTGGTCGCGCTGGCCGCCGTGGCCGCGCTGCTAGCGGCGGCGTGCGGATCAAGCAGCAGCAACAACAACGCCGGCGGCGGCGGAGCTAACGGCGGCAGCGCAGGCGCGCCGAAAGCTGGCGTCGCGACCGGAACCCTGACCGCGGCGATGTCGTCCGGCGCGATCGACACCATCGACCCGAACCGGTGGTGGTTCGCGGTCACCTGGGGCCTGGCCAACGCCTTGTGCACCACTCTGGTCAGGTACGCCGACAAGCCCGGCGTTGGCGGCACCGACATCGTCCCCGGCACCGCGAGCCTGCCCGAGATCAGCGACAACGGCCTGCTCTATACGTTCACGATGCGGCCAGGAGCGAAGTTCTCCGACGGCAAGCCGATCACGCCGGCCGACGTCAAGTACAGCTTCGAGCGGCTGATGAACCCCAAGGTCGCGACCGGCACCGGCGGCTACTTCACCGACCTGATCGGCGCCAACGCCTACATGGCCGGCAAGTCCAACGACATCGGCGGCATCACCACCACCGCGACCACGATCTCGTTCCGCCTGAGCCAGGCCGACGGCGCGTTCCTGTACAAGACCGCGCTGCCCACCACGTGCCCGGTCCCGGTCGGTACTCCGATGAAGCCGATCGAAACTGGCGCGCTTGAGATGAACTACGCCAGCGGCCCGTTCAAGATCGCGTCGTACGCCCCGTCCCGCCAGCTCGTCCTGGTCTTCAACAAGAACTACGACCAGAAGCTCGGCGTCCGCGGCCACGTCGCCAAGATCGTCTTCACGATCGGCTCCCAGTCGACCCAGTCGGTGCTGCAGATCCAGGCCGGCCAGCTCGACTTCCAGGTGTCCAACCTGGCGACCGCCGACATCATCAAGCTGTCGCAGAACAAGGCGCTGGCCGGTCAGGTGCACGACTCGCCGCGGCCGTCGCTGACCTACATCTTCCTGAACAACGAAGTCCCGCCGCTGAACAACGTCGACGTGCGCAAGGCGATCAACTACGCGATCAACCGCACCGCGATCCTGGCTCAGTGGGGCGGCCCGCTGGCCGGCGCGCCGAGTGACCAGATCATCCCGGCTGGTCAGTCGGACTACAAGCAGTTCAACATCTACCCGAACACGCCTGACCTGACCAAGGCCAAGGCGCTGATGAAGGCCGCGCACGTCAAGCTGCCCGTCACCCTCGCCCTGCGGACCCAGAACGACACTCCCGGCTTCATCAACATGGCCCAGGTCATCCAGGCGAACCTCAAGCCGCTGGGGATCAACGTGCAGATCGTCGGCACGCCCAACAGCGTGAACTCATCGTTCATCTCCAACTACAAGGCGCACGTCCCGATGGGCATCGAGCCGTGGTCGCTCGACTTCCCCGACGGCGAGGCGATCATCAACACCGGCCTTGACCCGACTCAGCCGAACGCGCCGCCGAACATGGCGCGCTGGGGCGACAAGGCCTTCATCCCGGCGTTCAACAACGTGCTCGGACTCCAGGGCTCGGCCCGGCAAACGGCGTACGAAAACCTCGACGAGCAGGTCATGTCGCAGCAGGCTCCGTACGCCCCGATCTTCAACCCGAAGTGGTACGACTTCGTCTCCAAGCGACTCGGAGGCTATGTCTACAGCGAAGCGATGGACGCCATTAACTACAACACGCTGTATATCAAATAAGCGGAGTATTAAGTAGGCAAAAGAAAAATCAAGACAATTACCATGGAGAAAGATTTGCGCAACGTGGACGGCAAGCCGTCCCGTAGCAGCAGACCATTGCTCGAGATCGATGAACTCGCGATCTCGATTCACACCGAGTCCGGTCTCGTCGAGGCGGTCCGGGGCGTCAGCCTGAGTATCGAACCAGGCGAAACCCTCGGCGTCGTCGGCGAGTCCGGCTCGGGGAAAACAATGCTGGCACTGGCGGTCCTCGGCTTGCAGCCGAGGACCGCCCAGGTCACCGGCTCGATCAAGCTCGACGGGACCGAGCTCGGGACGGACTGGCAGCGGATTCGCGGCACTCGGGTCGCGATGGTGTTCCAGGACCCGATGACGGCGCTCAATCCGATGTACACGGTCGGCTGGCAGGTCGCCGAGTGCATACGGCTCCACCGTCGGGTCGAACGGAGAGTCGCGATGACGCGCACCGTCGAACTGCTCGACGCGGTCGGCCTGCCTGAGCCCGCGCTGGTCGCCCGGCGCTACCCGCACGAACTGTCTGGCGGCATGCGGCAGCGGGTCGTGCTCGCGATGGCCATCGCCAACGAACCAGAGCTCCTCATCGCCGACGAGCCCACCACCGCGCTCGACGTCACCGTCCAGGCTCAGATCCTGGACCTGCTCAAGTCGATCCGGCAGGAAACTCAGGCCGCGATGATCTTGATCAGCCATGACCTCGGGGTCGTGGCCGGGGTGGCCGACCGGGTGCTGGTCATGTACGCGGGCAAGGCCGTCGAGGTCGGCAAGGTCGACGACGTGTTCGCGAACCCGGCCATGCCGTACACCGCGGGGCTGCTGGCCTCGCTGCCCTCGCTCGACGAGCGCACCGAGCGGCTGGCGTTCATCAAGGGGATCCCGCCGTCCGGGATCGGCTACGGACCCGGCTGCGCGTTCGCGCCGCGCTGCCCGATCGCGGCCGACGCCTGTGTCGTGCAACCGCCGCTGACGCCGGTCGCCAATGACCATGTGGCCGCTTGTCATTTCGCTGGCGCCACTGAGGCGACGTTCGCCATCGACCAGCCAGAACTGGCAGTCGCTAACACCGACGGGCAGGTCGTGGTCGAAGTCACGGACCTGGTCAAGAACTTCCGGGTGCGCGGGACAGGGTTCCGCGCTCACCGCGTCATCCAGGCCGTCTCCGGGGTCAGCCTCCAGCTCAAGGCCGGCCGCTGCCTGGCCCTGGTCGGCGAGTCCGGCTGCGGCAAGTCCACGCTCGCACGGCTCCTGGTCCGGCTGGAAGAGCCGAGTTCGGGCAGCATCAAGCTCAACGGCCGCGAGCTGACCGGGATCAGCGAGAGTGAGCTGCGGGCGCTGCGCCGCCAGATCCAGATGGTTTTCCAGGACCCGTACTCGGCCCTGAACCCGCGCCTGTCGGTCGGCGAGATCGTCGGCGAGCCGCTGACCGTGCACAAAATCCCGGACAAGACCGCCAAAGTGCGGGAACTGCTGACCAGCGTCGGGATCGACCCGGCCGCGACGGTCCGGTTCCCGGGCGAGTTCTCCGGCGGCCAGCGGCAGCGGATCGGCATCGCCCGCGCGCTCGCGCTGAACCCGCCGACGATCGTGCTCGACGAGCCGGTCTCGGCGCTCGACGTCAGCATCCAGGCCAGCGTGCTCAACCTGCTCCGCGAACTGCAGCGGGACCAGCAGATGGCGTACCTGTTCATCGCCCACGACCTCGCGGTCGTGCGGCAGGTCGCCGACGACGTCGCGGTGATGTACCTCGGCAAGATCGTCGAGCAAGGCCAGGCCGACGAGGTGTACAAGCATCCGAAGCACCCGTACACGCTCGCGCTGATGTCCGCCGTCCCGGTACCCGACCCGCCCAGGGAACGCAACCGGCAGCGCATCCTGCTGACCGGCGAGGTGCCGTCGCCAGCTAATCCGCCGTCCGGCTGCCGGTTCAGAACCAGATGCTGGAAGGCGACCGACCTGTGCGCGACTGAGGAACCGTTGCTCGCCAGCGCCGCAAACACCGGAGACAAGCACCTGGTCGCCTGTCACTACCCGGAGGAGACAGCGTGACAAAGAGCTATGCGTGGCCGCTGACGGTCCGAGACGAACTCAAGCTGCACGTGTCGACCGAGCTGCCGCAGTTCCAGGTGAGGTTGTTCCGGTTCGGGGCGACCGTCGAAGAGGTATCAGGACCAGCGGGCAGCTTCGACGGTTTCAACCTGCCGCTGGGCCGGCCGGACGAAGCCTGGGGCTGGCCCCAGTACTCAATCGAACTCGATGCGGGGCTCACCGACGGGATCTACATCGCCGTGCCGGTCGGCCCTGACGATCCGCCGATCGAGGCCGGCCTAGCGCTGACTACCAGACCTGACGCCAGCCTTTTCATCCTGAAAAGACAGTGTTCTCAAAAGACCGGCACCGCCGAAATCCTGGTCAAGCTCCCGACGGCGACGTATGCCGCCTACAACCAAATCGGCGGAGCCAGCACCTACGCGGGGGCTTACTGGGTGCGGGACTGGGCCGCGCAGGGTTATGTCGCGAGCCTTCAGCGGCCTGGCAACGGCGGCGTCGGCGGTCGCGTCATGGAGGGCGACGCCCCCGACGTGTACGCGCGCGAGTCGCGGCGGCAGGAGTTCGGGCACTGGGACGCGCCGTTCGTGGCCTGGCTGGAGTCGCGTTACCAGGTCAGCTACTGCACGGACTTCGATCTCGAGTACGACGACTCGCTGCTGGACGGCTCTGTTGCAAACGGCCCTGGCCTGCTGCTGTCGGCCGGGCACGACGAGTACTGGAGCGCGAACATGCGCCGCAAGGTGCTCGAGTTCGTCGACCGGGGCGGCAGCATGTGCTTCTTCGCGGGCGACGTGGCCTGCTTCAAGATCGAGTACTCGGCCAGCGGAGACCGGCTGTTCTGCCCGAAGATGGCCGGCGAGGCGCCCGAGGTCGCGTCCAGGCTGACCGGCGCGCTGTGGCACGTCCACGACCCGCAGCACTGGCTGACGATGAACACCGGTGCCTACGGCGGCGGCTGGTGGGACGGCCGCCGGGCGATCGACGCCTATCAGCCGGTCGTGCCGGACCACTGGATCTTCGGCGGGGTGCAGATTCCCGCTGCCGGAATCAGCGGCGGTCCTGACACGCCGATCATCGGCTACGAAACGGACGGGGTGCGGCTGGAGCGCGACGCACCGTATCAGCAAACACCGCGGCTGTCCGAGCACCGCAAGGGCGGCAGCGGCGGCCGGACGCTGCTCGCGGTCGCGAAGCTGTCGCCGGGCTGGGTGGCGGGCTATGACCAGGCTAACGCTGCGATCGTGATCAGGACGGCGCAGTCGGGCGGGATGGTGTTCTCGACCGGGACGACCGACTGGCCGCTGGGACTCGGGGACGCGGCGGTCAGCCAGATCACCGCGAACGTGATCGACCGGCTCAGCTGCCGGCCGCTGCGGATCCGGGGGCCGGTCTGCGGCGAGGGCGAGTACATCGGCGAGGGCGAGCTGATCGG
>DASYAT010000074.1:0-29865 GCA_036501205.1 Streptosporangiaceae bacterium
CCCAGCGACAACAAAGCGGCAGAGTGCGGACTTCGTCCGGATGCACCGGACGGTCAGGATGCCGGACCAGACCTTCGTTTTCAACGGCATTCGATGGGCGCTCACTACTCGCGCCGCCGCCGATGCCGCGCGAGGCGAGCATGACCTGCGCGAGGTGCGGGCGCTGGTAGCGAGCGCCGTTCAGGGCGGGAAGTGCACGATTCCCCAGCTTGCGGAGGAACTCCGGGCGGGGCCGTCGCGGGAGTCCGGCCGGCTGCGGGCGGTGCTGGAGGAGGTGGCGGATGGGATTCGGTCGGCGGCTGAGGGGGATTTGCGGAAGCTGATCAAGCGGAGCGGGTTGCCTGAGCCGATGTATAACCCGGATTTGTACGTCGGGTCGATGTTTCTTGCCCGGCCGGATGCATGGTGGCCGGATGCCTGGGTCGCCGGGGAGGTTGACTCCAGGGAGTGGCACTACTCGCCGGAGCAGTGGGAGCAGACCCTGGCCCGGCATAGCCGGATGAGTGCGCACGGGATCACGGTCATGCATTTCACGCCCAAGCAGGTCAGGACAGAACCCCGGCGTGTCCTTGCGGAGCTGAGGCTGGCGATAGAGGAAGGACGCAAGCGGCCGCCGCTGAAGATCCGCACTGTGCCGCACAGCTAGCTGCCAGTTTGAGTGACGCCAGGCCCAGCCGATCGGCATAAGGTCCGCGGCGGGTCGCGCAACTGGCTACTAGTTTGAGGACGCCTAGCCTGGTCATCGGATGACGGCCGGGCGGAGCTAGGTTTGATGCATGTTGCGGGTTGATCGCGGGCTGGATGATCATCCTGACCGGGTTCGGTGGAACGCGCGGTACCGGAGCGGGTTCTCGGCTTCGTTTCGTCCGCATCCGCTCGTCCTGCGGGCGATGTCGATGCCGCTGGTGGCCGGGCCGGTGCTGGACCTAGCCAGCGGGCCGTCGGGGAGTGCCTTGTTTGCCGCCCGGGCGGGGCGGAGCGTACTGGCGGTCGATGCCTCCGACGTGGCGCTTGAGTTGCTCGCGGGGGAGGCCGGGCGGCGCGGGCTCACCGAACTGATCTCGCTGGTGCAGGCCGACCTCGGGGTATGGCGGCCCGAGGCTGACACCTATGCGCTGGTGGCGTGCACGTCGTACTGGGACAAGGCGTTGTTCCCAGCGGCGGCCAGGGCGGTCAGGTCGGGCGGGGTGCTGGCCTGGGAGGCTTACACGGCTGGGGCACTGCGGTCCAAGCCGGGTTTTTCTCGCCGCTGGTGCCTGGCCGCCGGCGAGCCGGAGAATTTGCTGCCTGCCGGCTGGCGAGTCCTGAGCCAGACCGACTCCGCCGACGGCTCCAAGCGCGCCCTCCTGGCCCAGCGCCGCTAGACGGGCGGGCGGCTAGACGGGCGGGCGGGCCAGGCCGTATTGGCCTGGCCCGCCCGGGCGCGGAGCCGGTGCTTCGCTCAGAGCAGCGTGGTGACTGCCTTCACCCCCGTGTAGGCCTCGAGTACCTCGTGGCCCATTTCACGGCCCCACCCAGACTGCTTATATCCGCCGAACGGCAGTGACGCGTCGAACACGTTGTAGCAGTTAATCCAGACCGTTCCGGCCCGGATCTTCTTGGCGAGCGCGTGGGCCTTGGAGATGTCCTTGGTCCAGATTCCGGCACCCAGGCCGTAGTCCGTGTCGTTGGCGACGGCCGCGATCTGGTCCAGGGACTGGAACGGCGCTGCCACGACGACCGGGCCGAAGATCTCCTCGCGGACGATGCTCATCTCCGGCGTGGTGTTGGTGATGACGGTCGGTTCGACGAAGTAGCCGGCCTCGCCGTGCCTGCTGCAGCCGGTCAGGGCGGTGGCGCCGTCGGTCTTGCCGGCGTCCAGGTAGCCGGTGACCCGGGCGAGTTGCTCGTGCGAGACGAGCGGGCCCATCTGGGTGGACTCGTCCATGCCCGGGCCGAGCTTGATCGACTTGGCGATTTCTGAGACTCCGTCGACGACTTCGTCGAACCGGCTCTCCTGCACGAACAACCGCGAGCCGGCGACGCAGCACTGGCCGTGGTTGAAGAAGATCGCGTTGGCCGCGCCCGCGACGGCGTCATCGCTGGCGTCGTCGAAGACGATGTTCGGGCTCTTGCCGCCGAGCTCGAGGGTGAGCTTCTTCAGGTTCCCGGCCGCGGCCTGGACGATCAGCCTGCCGACCTCAGTCGACCCGGTGAACGCCACCTTGTCCACGTCATTGTGCGCCGCCAGCGCCGCACCGGCCGTCTCTCCGAAGCCCGGTATCACGTTGACCACGCCGTCGGGTACGCCGGCCTCGGCGATGATCTGCGCCAGCAGCAGGGCGGTGAGCGGGGTCTGCTCGGCCGGCTTGAGCACCACGGTGTTGCCCGTGGTCAGCGCTGGCCCCAGCTTCCAGGCCGCCATCAGCAGCGGGAAGTTCCACGGGATGATCTGGCCGACGACGCCGATCGGCTCGCGGAGCGTGTAGGAGTGGAAGCTCGCGCCCGGCATGTAGGGCACGGAGATGTTGATCGTGTTGCCCTCGATCTTGGTCGCCCAGCCGGCCATGTAGTGGAACAGGTCGGCCGCGAGCGGCACGTCGGCGCCCTTGGCGACCAGGTAGGGCTTGCCGTTGTCGAGCGACTCGAGCTGAGCGAATTCCTCGATGTGCTCGAGCAGCAGGTCGCCGATCTTCCAGATGATCCTGCCGCGCTCGGATGGCGTCATCCGGCTCCACGGGCCGTCGAAGGCGGCTCGCGCTGCGCTGACGGCGCGGTTGATGTCCTCGGCGTCACCCTCGGCGACGTGCGCCAGGGTCTCGCCGGTGGCTGGGTTCGGCGTCTCGAAGGTCTTGCCGGACGCCGCGTCGACGAACTGTCCGTTGATGAACGCCTGACGCGGAGTGCCGAGGAATTGCTCGACTTTGCTGTCGATTGTGATTGTCACGAATACCCATCTCCCTTACCTGGATGACGAGGCCGACGCGGCCAACAGGGGGCTGTTGCCTACCAAACGGCAGCCCTCGCGGCACGGGTTCGTCACACCTCCGTGCCGTAAGTCCGGTAGTCACAATGAGACTACGAAAGGTGGGTGAGGCACAAGTGTCCGGGACTGCCCCGATAGTCAGCGCGAAGGCGCTTCGGCCAGGTCGACTTCGTCCATGGCATCGAGGAACCGCAGGGTGGCGGTCACGGTCTCTGAGCGCCAGAGAATCAGCGTCCGGTCGAACCCGGAAGCGGTCGCGAGCCGGTCGCCGAGCGCCTTGGCTACCGGTATCAGCTGTTCCCGCTGCGCGTCGAGCAGGGGGCGCGGATCGCCGCCTGAGCGGTCAAGCAGGGCGAGCTTGACCAGCAATTCGGAGCGGACGTCCCGGTTGTGGCTGGCTGGCCGGCTCAGCCAGCCCGCCGCGAGTGCGCGCCCGGACGCGGTGGCGTCCACCGGCAGCTTCGCCGGACCGAAGCTGGAGGGCTGCAGTTGCGCCGACCTGACCAGCCCGAGCTGTTCCAGCCGCTGCAACCCGCGGTAGACGACCGGCTTGGGCACTCGCCAGATCCGGCCCATGCTGCCGTCGGAATCGAGCAGCCTGGCGATCGCGAAACCGTGCCTGCACTCTTCGCAGACCAGGCAGAGCACGAGCCACTCGGACAACGACAACGACGGCTGGCCAGCCCCGCTCCGCTCCGTCAACTCCATCTTCCCAGGCTACGCCGCCGCACCGGGCGGATCGGCGGCTGTTCCTAGAGGGAGCATGTAGAACACTGCTTCGTCGATGCTGTCGATCCTGGCCAGCTGGGCAGTGGCGTCATCGTAGAAGCCGCCGATGGTGACCGTTCCCAGGCCCATGCTGGCGCAGCACAGGGCTAGGTTCTGGGCGAGATGACCGGCCTCCAGCAGTACGAAGCGGTAGCCGCGGACGCCGTAGCCGCCTCGCATCATGCCGAGCGCGCCAGTCAGCAACAGGACCGCGGGCACCTGCGAGATGTCGATCGGCTGAAGTGATCGCTGGCCGAACCACGGCGTGCTCCGTTCGAGGTCCCGCTTGGCTGGAACGGCGCCGAGGAGTTGCAGGCGCGCTCCGACCGGGTCGTAGTGATAGGTGCCGGATGGGATGCCGTCGACCTGGTAGACCAGCAGCCGCACCGACACCGGGTACCGGCCGCCGGCGCTCGGGTACGTCCGCCGGTGCAGCCGGTAGACCTGGTCATCGTTACCCTGAATCTCGATTCGGTCGCGGACTCCGGCGGCCCAGGTCAGCAGCGTTCCGAGCTGCTCGGCTGACACCGATCCGCTGAAGGAACGCTGGCTGGAGGTCCTGGTCTTCAGCGCGGTGCGCAGCGGCTGAGGTAGCAGCGAGTCGTCCGTGACCAGAGAGAGCGACGCAGACTCGGGAAGCGGCAGCGCCGGCGAACGGTGCGGGGCGGCGACTTCCGGTAGCTGGCCGTTGTCCAGCAGGGTTGGCAGGTACTTGCCGCGTTCGTGGTACGCGCGCTCAGCAGCGACTGCCTGCGGCCCGTAGAAGGCCGGGCCGCTCACTGCGGTACTAGCGCGGATCAGGATCAGCGAGACCAGCCAGCACAGGTACTGCTCTTCCACGATCGACAGGCCGAGCCGGTTGTGCAGCATGTGAAGCTGGGACAGCAGGATTCGACGCGGGTCGTCGGAAAGGCGGTCGGCCTCGGCGAGCGCGAGCAGAGCCGTCTGCGTCTTGCTGACGGCTTCGGCCCAGGCCTGGTAGGCCGAACGGGGTCGCTGCAGGGCGGCGGCAACGAGCTCGGATCGCCTCGGCCAGGGGCTGGCGTCGGCGACCAGGTCACGCTCGGCGAGGGCGCGGACCGCGGCAGCGTCGGTGACCGGAGCTTCCTTGATGAACTCCCAGGCGTAGAAGTAGCCCCGCAACCAGATCGCGGCTTCCGCCGGTTCGATCTCCAGGGTGTGCACGACAGCGAGCAGCAGATCGACGGCGCGGGCCAGGAGACCGGTGCGGGGCGTACCACTCAAGACGGCTACCGCGACCTCGCTGGACTGGCGGAACAGAGTCTCGGCCAGGCCGATCGCCTCTGTGCCGCCATATCGGCCTACCTCAGGCACATACGGCTGCTCGACGATCGCGCCGTCGGCGTGCCAGCCGAACCGGTCTTGTGCCTGCGGGCTGTGACCGGCCTCGGCGTAGAACTCGCCGGGATCGAGCTGCTCGACGGGCGGCAACTCGGTCAGAAAGTCACCGATAGTCCTGATGGCCTGGCCCAGCGTCGCGTCGTCCGCGTCCGCGAGCCGCAGCCGCAAGTGCGGGCCGCCTTCCCAGTAGCGGATGAAGAACCAGGAAGTTGCCTTGCCGTCAGCGATCAACCCCGCCGCCAGCGGGACGATGCAGGACTTAATGACCTGGTCGACCTGCTCCATCGGACGGTGCAGGTAGATGTGCAGCGCGCGCCACATGGTGGACTCCGTTCGGTTAGACCCGCAGGTCGAGCAGCAGATCGGTGCACCGGCTCCGGCCGGTCAGCAGGACGTAGCCGACCTGCTGAGCGGGCGGAAGGCCGAGCAGGTCGTCGAGCACAGGCTCGTGGAACGAGCGGATCGGCCGGGCGAAGTAACCGTCGGCGGCCAGCGACAGACCGATGTCCTGGGCCCGGGCACCGAGCTCGATCTGGGCGCGGCGGAAGCCGGCCTGACCGTGCTGGCTGACTATCGCCGGGTAATCCACGACCAGGAACCACACCGCGTTGAACGAGGCCATGGTGACGCTCTGGATGGCCGGGTAACTGACCGCGGCTTGGGCCAGGCCCAGCATCCGGCCGCGACGCAGCGGATTCAGGTCGTTGCGGCACGCCTCGTACAGGCCGTCGGCCAGGCCGCTGACGCGTTCGGTCGCGACCAGCAGCCTGACCTGGATGCCGGTGCAGCTGCGCGGGCTCGCGGCCGCGCGGAAGACCACCTTGGCCGGGATCGGGGCCATGGTGGCGGTGAGCCCGAGCCCGCGCGGGGACCGGCCGGAGTGGCGCTGGAACAGCACGTCCGCGACCGACTGGCTCACTGGCGATAGCGGTGAGGCCTGTGGAGTGGGGCGGGCGCCGGAGAGGCGGAGCTGGAAGGCCGGCGTGAAGTCGCCATCCAGCGGACCTCGGGCTGGGCGGGTGCCGATCCTGGCCGATTCGCCGAGCGCTCTGGCCAGCGTGGCCGCGGTCGCGGCGGCGTGACCGGCCTCAAGCATGGCCAGCGGGAGGCGGAGGCTGCCGTAGCCGGCCGGCAGCTGACCAGGGCGGCAGGCACACATGAGCGTGGCCGGGCCGGTGAGGTCGGGCGCGCCCTGTCCGGTCAGCCGGACCAGGACATGCGCGGCAGGGTCGTAGCCGAACCAGCCGCCCGCGTTGCGGACGACGGCGGCGGTCGGATACAGGCAGCGCGGCGAGGGATAGGACCGGTGATCGTTGTAGCGGTGACCTGGCTCCCGCCGCTGCAGTCCCCAGGTGCCGACCAGCACTGTGGGCCAGGTCGCCAGCCTCGGGCGCCCGGCCGCGGGCCCGCCGGCCTGGGCCGGCTGGCGCACGGAGCACGCCTGGACAGGGACCGGGGCACCGGACCGGGGCCAGGCGACGGCGGTGAGCGGAGCAAGCAGGTCGCGCGGCAGCTCGAACCGCTCTCCCTCCCAGCGCGGCAGGACCGGAAACGGGCCGATTTCGGCCGGGACGAACTTGCCGTACGACTGCGCGTAGGCCTGATCGAGCACGTCGGTGAACGATCCGGTCATGGGAACGGATGAGGGTCGGGGCTGGTCCACGGGTCATTGACCGGATAGCCGAGGCTGGCCGGTACCTCGGTCAGTCTCGGCAGGCCGCGCAGCCGGCGGTTCAGGTGGCCGAACGTCATCGGCATGGTTCCCGGCACGATGACCTTTACCGTCCGCAGGTCGAGTCGCTCGCGGTGGTCTGGGTCGGTCTGGTCGACCACCACGACCTCAAGCCCGCGGGTGCGGAAATCGGCCAGGACGTCACGCAGTACGTCAGTGAGGTCGTCACGTTGCCAGCGCGACCGCCAGTCGCCGAAGGCCTGCGCTAGGCCGAGCACCGGCCGGTCCGGCGCCAGCAGATGGGCGTACCGTTCACGTGCCTGCGGGAGGGTGTGCAGCCCGACATGATCTTCCAGTTCCACGACCAGGTCGGGCTCGGCCAGCATAGGAGCGAGTCGCCCGGGGTCGTACAGGGTCGGGCGCTCGCGGCGCTGCTCGTCGTAGAGCACCAGGTTGGTGACGACCTCGGCGACCGCCGACCGGATCGCGCGGCCGGGATCGGGATGCGCGCCGGCGGCGAAGAATGCCTGCGGAATCCGGTCCGGGTCATTCGCCACGGCAAGGCTCATGACGGCGGGGATCGGATGATCTAGCGAGATCTTGAAAACATGCAGCCCGAATCCGGCGGCCTCAAGCCGGTCCCGCTGGTGGCTGAGCGCGAGGTCGCCTGTGATCTGCGGGTCTTCGAGATCCAGCTCAGCGGCCGGGAGCCTGGCGTACCAGGACAGCAGGAACGCGTCCCGTTCGATCACCTCGCACAGTCCGTACAAGATCGCCTCCTCCAGGCCGCGCCCGATCGCGCAGCCGTTGGAGCTCTCGTACAGGAACCTCGCGCTGCCCGGCCCGCGCGGGCGGTGCTGCACGTAGCCGACGTGCTCGGGTACAAGTACCGGCCGGTCCTGGCTGAACGACCAGGCCCACACCCAGTCCGTCGGTGTGTCCGGCGAGTACGGAGCGAAGCGGAAGCCCTTCCTGCCGTAGCTCGCCGGTTCGTGCAGGCCGAGACGCTCCAGATCGATCGCGTCGGTGGCCACGGCGCGGTAGGCGGCGGTAATCGCCGTGCGCCGGGCGGTGGGTGATGACGACGCTGACCGCTCGAGGGCTTCCAGCACCGCGACGAGTTCGCTGGCCGGATAGCTGATATCGCGGCCGTAGCCGTCGGACCGCTCGCCGCGCGGACGCACCATCTCGGCGCTGACCAGGCACATCGGCGAAGCCTCACTCCGCCAGATGTGGCAGGCCTGGCCGTAGCGCCAGTCGGCGAAGACGTCGCGGAGCTTGGCCGGGGTCAGGTCAGCTGGTCCCGACCTGAATCTGGCCGGGTCAGTCTGCGGACGCGGAGCGAGTCGCAGCGGCCGGGGAGCGTCCAGCGGCCGCTGGTCGCAGACTGGACAGTCCAGATGCGGGGTGAACCGGTGCAGCCGCCCGGCCAGGTCGGAGGCCCGGATGACATAGCAGCCAGTGGCCAGTCGGGCGGCGACGGCTTCGTCGGTGAGTGCGGAGAGGACGACGGCGGCGACGGCGTCGATCAGCGCGGGCGGAGCGCCCGGCCGGCCGGGCAGGCCAGCGTGCACGTCCTGCGGGTACTTGCGGTCGAGAACGCGGCGCCGCCAGGCTTCAGCACACCACGCGCACCCGCGAGCACCCGGAGCCAGCAGCGGGCCAACGATCCCGAGCGGCCCGTCGACTCGGACGTGCAGCAGTTGGATACCAGCCGCAGCGCCCGCTTTAACCGCCGAGACTGCTTTTTCTGGCTCCCAGCCGTGACCAACCTGGATAAGAGCTGGTTTCGAGAGACCGGCGAGGTTGGCGGCGATGGCTTCGGCGAGGGGGCCGGTGCCTTCGATCCTGAGCTGGGGGAGGTCAAGGTCGATCATGGATCATCCCCGCGTGGGCGAGCAGGATACCGGCGTCGGCTACGGCCGGCTGAGCGGACCAGGGCACAAGGACCAGGCGGTGACCAGCAGCGGCGAGCGTCGCGATAGCGGCTTTGAGGTCTGGCCAGGTCAGGGCGGTGGCGGCGATCGGGTCGGGCCGGGGTGGCGCGGCGGGGTCGCGCAATGCCTGGGCGGCGCCGCTGAGGCGGATCAGCGCTGCCTGGACGCAGCCGGCTTCGTCGGGGCCTGCCGCCCAGCCAGCTAGCTTGACGTCCCGGCCGCCCGTATTTGCGTGCGCTCCGATGACTACCCAGCCGGGCAGGTCGGGCGGGGCCCAGCGAACCAGGCGTACCTGGTGCCCCCACCGGATGGTCATGGTCTTCAGCCAGCGCCAGGAGTGCGGGCCGGCTGGTGTTGAAATCTCCGTCGACTCGAATCCTGTGGCCTGACCGGCCTGGGTGACCAGCAGCCGGGCCAGGGCATCGGCTAGCAACTGCCGCAGGTCGTGGCCGGCCGCGACGACCCAGCGCAGGCTGGGATCGAAGACGACCAGCTGGCCGGTGCTGACGCAGCGGGCCTTGGCTGAGGTGTCCGGCTGCGGACCCGGGAGTTCGCGGACCGCGGTGAGCAGGGCGTCGATGCGGGCGTACTCCCCGGTTTCGGCGACGCCGAGCGCGTTGTCACCGCAGACGGCAAGCGCCAGCGGTACCTGGATGAGCGCCCGGGGATGCGGGGGCGGCAGCAGGCCGAAGCGCTCGTCGGTAAGGGCGCCGGCAGTGGCCAGCAGTTCCTCAGGCGCGGCTCGTCCGGTGTCGGGCTCGCCGGACGGAAGTACGTAGCCAGACTCGCCGCCCGCGACGGCGCGGTCGGCGAGTGGCAGCGGTACCTGATGGGTAGTGGTCGCCAGGTCGGCGGCGTCAATGCCGATCACCTGACGTCCTTCGGCCTGGGTCGGCAGGCCGGCGATCCGCAACACCGCCTGGTGAGCGGCCGTGCTAGCGGCCAGGGTCATAAGCACAGGGGACGCTGAACCAGGCTCGTCGCTCCGCAGGCGGTCAGCCCAGTTGGTCTCGACGCCGGAGGGGTGTCCGGGTCCGGCGACGGCTGCTATGGCGGCGAAGTCCGGCATCACCTGGACCTCGAACCGCTGAGGATCGCCGTCGCCGATGGTACTGGCTGCGCCTGACGTGGTGATCAGCACATCGGGCGCGGCACTGGCGCCGACGGCGAGTTCGATGCCGTCGAGCGAGACGTACTGGGCTAGCCGAGGGACATCCAAAGGCTCGCCGTCAGTCACGATCGCGCCGATCTGGCCGACTGCGCTTCTGGCGAGCGTCCTGATAGCGGCGAACACCAGGTCGGCCGGGCCTTCAACGGCGACGCTCGCCGCCCGCAGGGCCGCGAAAGACCGGGCCGGGTCGGGGGCGACAGCCTCGAGAAAGCCGAAGACCTCCGCAAATTTTTCTCTATCCGGATGGATTTGACCATCGGGTCCGGCGGCCGAAGAGACCAGCATGTTGTGCCCGGTGAACTGCTCGATCAGGGTCTCGAGCAGTTGGCGCACCGACGGGGTCCTGGCCGCGTCGAGTAGGTCGGTGAGGTCAACTCCCTGTTCGAGCATCGGCGCGACGGCCCGCCAGACCGTCCAGATGGCCTCGGTGTTGCCGCTGAGCACGAAGGAGTCGTCGAGGCCGAGAAAGGCGATACCGGAATCGACGGGAGCGACATGGATTGACGGCCGCAGCCGGGTGGTGGTCATGCCGGCCAATCCCAGGATTGCGGTGCGATGCCGGCCGCGGCTTGCTTAGCGATGCCCCGGTCGATCATGTCCTGCCAGTTGTCGCCGAGCACCTGCTGCGCCATTTCGGACAGGCAGTAACCGAGGAAGTAGCGTTCGATCGGCGCGACGTCGAGCAACGGCAGCAGCTCATAGACCACGTTGCAGATCAGCCGGTAGGCGGAGAACTCATCGCGCAGATTCAGCGCCTCAAGGTTGAGCTGCCGGTGGCGCTGGTGGAAGTCGCTGTACGGGCGGTCGTTACGGCCGGCCCAGCGTCGGGCGATGTCGTCGCCGAACGTCTCGGCTCGCTCACGGCGCTTCGGGTCCGGGTACGGGTTCAGCAACTCGGCGGCGGCTAGCTCCAGGCCTAGCGGCCAGGCCTGGCTAAGCCACCCGGCCCACTGGCGCAGCAGCGGGTCGTGGCCGTGGTAGGTGCCGGGATCTGGGTCACCGGTGACGCAGTCGGCCAGCACGGCTTCGGTGAGCCCGAGCAGGGTGGTCCGCTGGCTGGCCAGGGCGGTCGCGAACCGGCGTTCGACCTTTCCGTCCTGATCGCTCCACAGCAGGAATTCCTTGACGTGCGAGATAAAGGAGAGGAAACCGCGCCTGATTCCGCCCGGGTAGCTGGCCGCGACCAGGACCAGCAGCCGGTAGATCAGGCTGCGCGGGGCACCGTAAACCTGCTCGCCAGCGCCTGGCCGGCTGAGCGTAGCGGCCAGGGCCGGCCGGGCCGCGTGGAGCAGGTACTCGCGACCGGGCATGGCGGTGGCTTCGAGCAGTGCGTCGGTGGCGTCGAGCGTGATCGCCTGGACGGTGTTGTCTGGCCGCAGCGGCGCGTATGGGCCGAGCTCGAGCTCGGCTTCCCCGAGCTGCTCGCTGATCGCGAGGTAGGCCTGCTCGTCCAGCTGCGCGGTGGATGGGTTTTCGGCCAGGTAACCGGTGATGTCGGGTGCGACCTGATCGAGTGCCGCCCGGCAGGCGACGAGGTCGCCTCTGGTGATCAGCCGTACGTGCGGCCCGCCCTTCCAATGCCGCCGCAGGAAGGCCACCTCGACGCCGGGCCGCGCGGCGACTTGCTCGGCTGCCGGCAGCAGCGACTGCGCGATTAGCGCCGCCTTTCGGTCGGCGTAGTAGCTGACGAGCAGCGCTGGCCGTTCAGTATTCATGCGGATTCCCTCCGGTGAAGTGCTTCGCCGGCCGGCTGGAAGGCCGGTCGCGAGACGATGTCGACGACGAGTTCGCTGACGTGGCGGCCGCGGCCGGACTGTGCGACCTCGCCGGTCCCTGGCTCGGGCAGCGCCTCCTCGAAGGCCAGCACCTGGCCGTAGTCGGCGATCGCCTTCGGCAGCGCGCGGACGCAGAGACGGGATCGGAAGTCGATGAGGTAGGGACCAGGGCGCGAGATCGCCTCCCTGGTCCGCTCGGCTCGATCCTTCGGCCAGATTGCCGAGTACACGCAGAACACCTGCGGCGGCAGGCCGGCCCTGGTGCGCCATAGGTTCAGGCGGACGAAGTAGCCGGCGTCAGGCTCACCTGCGGCTGGCATCGGGAACTCGGCGGCCGGGACGTACCAGCGGGCCCGCTCGAGCACTACCCGGCCGTGCTGCAGGCGCGGGTAGGCCCGTATCCCGGTGGCGCCCGTCATCAGCTGGCGCTGGTCGGCCCACCGCCGCAGGCTGAATGACACCTGGCCGCAGGCGCTGAGCAGGAACAGCAGGCCCAGGTGATACGGCAGGGCGTACGGGACCAGGAAGCCGAGGTAGATCACCTCAACCAGGCGGCCCGTGGCGGCCTGCGTCAGCAGCAGGCGGTTGGTGGCCGGGTCGTGCCGCAGCCGCAGGTCCTCGATCCTGATCGTCGGGCCCGGGCGGTCGTCCAGTTCGATGTCGAGATCCAGGTCGGCGTCGGCGATCCTCGGATGCAGGTTGGCGTTGAAGCCGAAGACCGGCCGCTGCTGCACGAGCAGTTCAGCGGCGGGGAACCAGCTTCTGACCGACTCGGCGATGCCCACCTGATCACCGGCTGGGAAGTAGCGCAGGAACCGGCTCGCGTACTGGGCGAATCCGCCATAGAGGTGATTGACCACGGCGCCGACGGTTCCGTCTCCGGCGGGCACACCTTGCACGAAGCAGCCGTAGGACGCGGCGGTGGACTGCAGGCTGGCCGGGACCTGACGGGCCAGGCGCAGGACCGAGGCGGGCAGTTGGACGGTGGCCTGGCCGGCCTGGGCCTCGATCGCGGAATTGACCGCCGCATTGACCTGCGCGCGAAGCTTCAGCATCGTCCGTACGTCTGCCGGCAGGGCAGTGTCGGCCGGGTCCAGTCCGGTACCTTCGGTCACGATGTCCGGCACCAGCCGGGCGAATCCGTAGACGTCATCGGTGCTGCCGCCCGGGCCGTAGCGAGCCACGAACGCGCGGGCGAACAAGGCCCGCAGCACATAGTGGTGGTCGTAGAGACGGAACAGCGGTCCTAGCTCGGCGAGGTCGGAGAGCGCTGCCCGCCAGGCGGTCGTGTCCAGGCTGACTGGCTTGCTCGCCGCGGCGTCCTCGAAGACCGTGAGATCGACTGGCTCGGCGTCGAACCGGCGGTACGCGGCCTGGACCGATCGACGCAGGCCGTCCAGGAGCGCCAGCCGGCGTTCTGGAAGAGCGGTGGCTAGCTCCGCGAGCGGGGCCGGCGCCGCGGCTAGGTCCCCTGCCGCCGCGACGGCCGGCGCGGAGCCCAGGCTGATCAGTGCCTCGCGAGCCCGGCCGATGATGTCGCCGGTCTGCTCGGGTACCGCGTCGGCGGGCACCAGCAGCCGCAGGGTGATCAGCTTGTCGATGAAGGACCTGGCCTGGGCAAGGCGTTCCGGGCTGTCGTCGCCGCCAGCGGCCAGCGCGACCAGGCGGTCATAGGGCAGCGGCTCGGCCGCCTCGCGCACGGCTGCGACGAGCCTGACGACGGCCGGGTGCGCTGGCATCGTGATCTCTTGCTGGCTAAGCGAATCGACCCGGACCGGGTCGGTGCCCAGTTCCACGTCGACCTCAAAAGCGAGCCGGGCACCGTCGGCCCTGGCCGCTCTGGCGACCCGGTAGGCGCAGCGTTCGCGCGAGTCCTGGTGGCTGGCGGCAACCCGGAGTAGTCGCCTGATCGCCAGATGACCAGGCTCGATGTGGCTGGTGACGGCATCGGCCGGCACGTCGAACGAGGTTTCGCCGCCGTCTTGCCACCAGCCGATGGCGACGGCCGTGTAGCGGGAGAACGGGCTGGTCTTCGCGACCGCGCGGAGCGCGTACTTGACCAGGCCAGGTTCGCTCTTGCGGGTTCGCTTGCCCGGGGCGGCCGGATCTTCGCGGGCGGCGCCGGCGGCCCCCTGCCAGAGGCTGGCGCTGGTCATCGCGACCGCGGCCTGGAAGTCCGGCTGGGCGCACAGGTTGTAGAGGCGGCGGCGTTCGGCCGAGAGCGCTGCGTCGTGGCCGTCGGCCAGCTCGGTTATCAGGGCGGTGGCGGTCGCGTCCGCGGCGAGCCAGTCGCGGAGTCGACCGGCCGCCACATCGTCAAGCAGCGGCAGCGTGGCGGTGAGCGTGGCTTGGCCCGGCCTGCGGCCGTTGTGCAGGTCGCGCCTGAGCTTGAGCAGTTCTCGGCGGCCGGCGTCGTGGACGGCCGGCACGAGTTCTGTCAGCGCGCCGGCCAGGTCGGCACCGGCTAGCTCGAGTTGACCGCCGAGCTCACAGATCCGGCCGAGCGTCGCCTCGGTCGTCTTGGCCGTCCCAGCCTCGGTCAGGTTCGTCGCCGCCAGCAGATTGAAGCGCACGACCGCATAGGGAGCGATCTCGAACCCCTCGCCATTCACGGCTCAGTCCACCGCCCGCCGGACGAAACCGCGCACGCCGAGCACGCACAGGCTGACCGCGAGCACCGACAGCACGCTGATCGCCACCGGCATCGCGAGGTGCGGGATGGCAGGTGCGAGCGTGCCGCGCATTCCTTCGCTCAGGTACGTCAGCGGGTTGGCCAGCGTGACGATCTGGAACCACCGCAGCACGGCCAGCGACGGCCAGGGGTACTGAGCGCACCCGGTGAACAGCAGCGGGGTCAGCACAGCGGTGAAGATCAGATTGATCCGCTGCACCTGAAGCGCCGTGCCGAGCACCATGCCGAGCCCGGCGGCACCAATCGAACCGATCACGGCGATGCCGATCGCGGCGGGCCAGCCGTGCTCGGCCAGGGCTGTTCCTGGAACCAGGGCCAGGCCAAGTGGCGCCATGATCGCTCCGGCGACAAGCCCGCGCAGCGCCGCGTACGCGAGCTTCTCCACGGCGAGCAGCCGGACCGAGATCGGCGAGAGCAGCCGGTCCTCGATCTCCTTGCTGTAGGAAAAGTCCACGACCAGCGGCAGCGCGGTGCTCTGCAGGGTCGTGACGAACACGGTGGTAGCGATAATGCCGGGCAGCAGCAGGGTGCCGTAGCCGGGCCTGGTGACTCCGAGCGCCGGGAGTATCCGGCCGAAGACGAATAGCATCAGCATCGGCTGGACCAGAACCTGGAGCACGAACGTCGGGTATTCGCGGACATCGGCGGTCAGGTCCCGCCGGATCAGCGCACCGAGCGCGAACGTCCCACTGGGCAGCGGCAGGGTGACCTGACCGGCCGGCGCGGGCCGGTCAGTGGTGGTCAGCGTGGTCATTTCAGTCCCTTCCCGGTCAGGTGGAAGAACGCGTCTTCGAGGCTGGCCTCGCCGATCGTGACCGAGCGCGGTTTTGCGCCTCGATCGGCGAGCGCGGTCGCGAGCTGGGAGAGCAGCGGTTCGGCGTTCTTGGTGCAGCTGACCCTGATGGTGGGCGGGCCGCCTGGGCGCTCGGCCCTGACAAGGTCGGCCCGCTCCACGCCGTCGATCGCGGCGATGTCCTCGAGCACAGCCGTCAGCTCGTCGGCAGCGACCGGCTCGGCCAGCGAGATCTCCACGGTGGCGCCGCCAGGGACCAGCGCCCGCAGTGCCGAGACGGTGTCGAGGGCCAGCAGCTTGCCGGAATCGATCACGCCGACCCGGTCGCAGAGCGTTTCCACCTCGGCGATGTCGTGGCTGCAGAGCAGGATGCCGACGCCACTCGCGGCCAGGGTGCGTACGGTCTCCCTCAGGTAGCGCCGTGCGTTCGGATCAAGCCCGGTCGTCGGCTCATCGAGCACGAGCACCCGCGGGCCGTGCATCAGGGCACGGGCGAGCAGCAATCGCTGGGCCATGCCGCCGGAGAACGTGTCTGTGCGGTGACCGGCCCGCTTGGCCAGGCCCAGGTCTTCAAGAAGCTGGTCGGCCCGCGCGTTCCTGGTCGCCCGGCTCATCCCGAAGTAGGCGCCGTGAAAGGTCAGCACCTGCCGCGCGGTCAGGCTGCGGTCCAGGTTGGCTCGCTGCGGCACGGCGGCGAGCTGACCCCGGGCCCGGTGCGGGTCCCGGCGGGTGTCGAATCCGCAGATCGTGATGATTCCGGCGTCCGGCTTGATCCGGGTCGTGATGATGCCCGCCGTGGTGGTCTTGCCGGCGCCGTTCGGCCCGAGCAGAGCCATGACCTCGCCGGGGCACAGCTCGAAGCTCACGTCGTCCACCGCCGGACCCGGCTGGCCGGGCCACTTCTTGGTTAGGCCAGCGACCGTGACCAGTGCCTGCATATCTCCTCCGCTATCGCTGCTTGTTCGGCTAGCTGACGCCCGGCCGAGGGCGAAAGGCGGCGAGCGCTTCCCGCCCCGGCCGGGCAGTGAGTGGCTAGTCCTCGGCCGAGCAGCAGCTCGACGAACCACAGGTGGAGCAGCTCTTGCACGAGCTTGAGCCGCTCGTTGCTCCGGTGTCCGGCACGGCCAGAGCGTCCCGGATCGTGACAACCTCGATGTCCGCCAGGTCCAGTTCGGGCAGTTCGAGGTCCGCGAAGGCGGTAAGGGGCATGGGGTGCCTCCTTCTTGGAAGGGATGAATGGGATCCGCGGAAGGCCCGGAATCCCGACCGGTCGACCAGTTCCGAGTCTTTGGCCCAGCGCTACCGGCGACCAGTTGGCGATGTCATCGATGCGACGGTCAGATTGCGGCCGCGAACTTAGGCGGGCGTCACCAGGCCTGCTGGGTATTTGTCATGCAGGCCCGGGGTCGCCGCAGCTACGCCCGGTCGCGATGAAGGCGGGGCAGGGAGCGCGGAAGGCGCACGCAGAGGCTGCGGAGAACGCGAGCAGTAGCTAGAGCCAGCCCTGCTGGGTACCGATCCGCACGGCGTCGAGCCGGTTGCGGGCGCCTAGCTTGGTCATCACCGACGAGATGTGGTTACGCACCGTGCCGGCGGTCAGATAGAGCTCGCGGGCGATGACCGTGACGTTGACCCCGGTGGCGACCAGATTCAGGATTTCGGTTTCCCTGGTCGTCAACGGGTTTCGCGGCCCGAGCAGGGCGTCCACGGCCAGCGCGGGATCGACCACCCGCTCGCCGGCTTCGATCCGTCGGATCGCGTCGGCGAGATGCTCGGCCGGAGTGCTTTTCACCAGAAATCCGGACGCTCCCGCTTCGATCGAGCGCGTCAGGTGGGCTGGGCAGCCGCGGCTGGCCAGGATCAGTGACCGGCACGACGGGTACTTGGCGGCCAGCTCGCGGGCGACGTCGGCGCCGGTCTGGCCAGGCAGGTTGTAGTCGATCACCGCGACCGCGGCCCGGTGCCGCCGGGCCAGTTCGACCACCTGGTCACTGCGGTCGGTGTCAGCCACGACTTCGAGGTCCGGCTCGAAGCGGAGCAACGCCATGATCGCTCCGCGAACAAGATGCTCGGAGTCGGCGACGATGACCTTGGCCAATTGGTTCCCTGACGGTAAGTGTCCCGCGGCAGCGCTGGAAGCGGCGCGTCCTCCGATTGTGAAAAGAAGCCGCTCAGATTGTCAAGTCCTTGACAATCTGAGCGACCTAGCGTCAACTCTGGAGTAGGGATCGGTGTCGGTCGCGCCGAACCCTAGTTAACTCGTGCTGGACGTCGGACCGGGAGGATTCCCGCCGCCGCAGCAATGCGGGAGCCCTTCTGACATGATCGCACCCGCTGTCACTCGATTCTGCGCCGCAGCGGCTCTCACTGCAGTCGGCGCCGCTACCAGCGTAAAGGTCAGGGCTACCATGCTGATCAGTACACGTCGGGACAGGCTCATCACGAACTCCTCCGATGGACTTCGGCGGCACGGTTACGGCTGCCCGGCCTAGCCAGGGCACCGGGTGCCCTGCCGCCATCGAGCTAAGCTACGATCAGATTAACTAGCTGACATTATTGGAGTCAATTGAGTCAACTCACGTTTGCTCAACAACTTCGACAGCTGCGCAAGGCGCGTGGTCTGACGCAACGCGAGCTCGCCGGCAGCGGTTTGTCGGTGAGCTATGTGTCGTTGCTGGAGGCGGGCAAGCGCACGCCTACTCCTGAGACCGTCCAAATCCTCGCCGAAGCGCTGTCCTGTGAGGTGAGCGACCTGATGGACCCGGCCGCTTCCGGGCAGCCGCTATCGCTCGTGCTCGCGCAGGCCGACCTGGCGCTCGAAGCCGGCCAGATCACCACCGCGCTCGAACGCTATGAGCAAGTGCTCGCCATCGGCCAGGAATCGCCTGAGCTAACCCGCCGGGCCCGGCTCGGCCAGGCCCAGTCGCTGCAGCGAGCGGGCCGCCTGACCGAGGCCGCCAAGGTCTATGAGCGCTGCGTCCGCCTCGGCGAGGCCGACCCGGCGAACGAAGCGTCGTTGCAGGTCTACGTTGGCTGGTGCCGCTGCCTGTATGAGCTGGGGGAGCTGGCCAGGGCCGCCGAAGTGGGCAAGGAGGCGCTGGCGGAGTTCGACGCGGCCCAGGCCCGCGAGTCCGAGCTGTCGATCAGGCTGATCGCGACCGTCGCCGCCGTCCGGATCGAGCTGGGTGATCTGCGCGAGGCCGAGCGGCTGCTCGACGACGGGCTGGAAAGGGCGTCCCGGGTCAAGTCGCCCACCGCCCGCGGCTCCATCTTGTGGAACGCGAGCAGCGTCGCCTACGAGCGCGGCCGCTACCAGCACGCGCTGGAGCTGTCGGAAGAGGCGCTGCGGATCTTCCGCGGCAGCAGCAACAGGGCCTACCTTGGCCGGCTGCTCGGCGCCCGGGGCTACCTGCTGCTGCGCTGCGATCCGCCTCGGGTGCAGGAGGCCTATGAGTGCCTCACCGAGGCGCTCGATCACCTCGCCGAAGCCGCCGACCCGGTGGACAAGGCGTACGTCTTCACCGAGCTGTGCTACGCGCACCTGGCGCGCGGCGACACCGACCAGGCCATCGCCGCGGCGCAGAACGCGCACCACCTGCTCGGTCCGACGGCCATGCTCGAAGCCGCCCGGGCGACCACGGCGCTCGCCGTCGCGCTCAGCGCCGGTGGGCAGGTCGAGCGGGCGGAGGAGCTGTTCACTGAGGCGGCGACGGTACTTGACCGGCTCGGAGCGACCAGGCACGCGGCCAGGGCCTGGGTCGAGCTGGCGCACGCGCTGGTCAAGACGGGTCGGCTCAACGACGCCCTGACGGCGTATGACAACGCCGCCCGGGCGGTGAACATCGACGACCCGCGCTGGCGTCAGCGGGACAGCTAACGCCGGCGGGTGCGCCAGACGCGGCGGGTGCGGGCCAGCCTGGGCTGGACCGGCCTCGGAAAGCCCAGGGCCGCCAGGCCGTTCCCGCAATGCGTTAACCCTTGCCGATCATTACTTCGGTTGACTTGAAGACAACGGCGACCTCGTCGCCCTCGGCGAGCCCCATCTGCTCCCGGGAGGAATCGGTGATGGCGGCCGTCACCAGGCCGGCGTCGACGTTCACGGTGATCTCGGCCATCACGGCACCGGACTTGACGCTCTTGATCGTGCCGCTCAGCTGATTGCGTGCGCTCAATTCCATCGTTCTGCTCCTTTGGTCGTTTCCTATCTGCCCCCCGCGTCTGCCCGGTAACGCGGCCGCCGCGCCAAGTGGTGGTCACGTGATGTTCTGCGGCGGTAGTGACTGACCGCAGGCGGGCGCAGTAGTCTCGGTGTTACTAGTGCGATGGGTGACTGAGCACGCATGCCTGGGGAGGCTCACGCATGTCTGCCGAGATGATCAGCGAGGTAGCGGCCGGCTCCGCCGCCGGACCGG
Organism: Streptosporangiaceae bacterium; assembly: GCA_036501205.1. Classification (GTDB taxonomy): domain Bacteria; phylum Actinomycetota; class Actinomycetes; order Streptosporangiales; family Streptosporangiaceae; genus Chersky-822. The sequence goes on from DASYAT010000074.1 coordinate 19,548, forward strand.
ACGAGGGTCGGCGCCCCGGTCGGCGGATCCGGCCGGTCTCTGGTGTGCTGGCGGATGGCACCGTGTACTACGCTCCGGCCGGCGAGGTGGCGTTCGACGGCCAGAAGATCATCTGCCACCTGTGCGGGCGGTCGTACCGCTCGGTGGCCGCGCACCTGGCCTCGCACGGCTGGACGAAGGACCGCTACTGCGAGGCATTCGGCCTCGAACGCAGCCAGCCCCTGGAGAGCCTGGAGACCCGCAAGCTCAGGGCGGCCGCACTCACCGCGCGCCTGCTGTTCGACCCGGCGATCCGAGAGGGCAGTGCCGCCGGACGGGAACGAGCCAAGGCGGGCGAACTCGGGCGCGATGCGGCTGCCGCGGCTAGGGGCCGGCCTTTTCCTGAGCAAAGGAGGAGGAAAGCTTTGCGTACCCGGTCGGCTTCGCCATCCCCGGCGGTGGCGCAGGCGAATCGGGACCGGGCTGACCGCCATCTGGCCGAGGTGGCGGAGTCGGTCGCGCGGGCGCACGGGTTCGCGGACCTGCAGGCGTATGTCGCTGACCGGACCCGGGCGGGAGTCAGCCTGGCGGCGATCAGCCGTGAGGCCGGGCTGCATAAGGACTGGCTGTCGCGGCATCTGCGCCGGATCGATCCTGAGGCGGCGGCGACTGCGGTCGGGGCCGGTCCCGGCGGGCGGGCCGAGATCCGCTCGCTGCCGGTGCTGGCCGAGCTTGGGTTCGATGACCTGGGTGCGTATCTGCGGTGCCGGCATGCCGGCCAGCACTGGACCGTGAACGCGATGTCGGCCGAGCTCGGCGTCTCCCGGCCGGCACTCGAAGCGGCGATGAGCCGGCACGGCCTGGCTCGGGTCGCGCACGCGGCTAAGCGGCATGCGGCGGACCGGCGGGCGGCTGAGGTCGCCGCCCAGCTTGGGTACGCGTCGGTTGCTGAGTATGTCGCGGCGCGCCGGGCCGAAGGGCTGACCTGGCGGGCGCTGGCGGCCGAGTCCGGGCAGCCGCAGACATGGTTGCGACGGCATTCCGGAGTTAGCGGCGGGGTCAGCTGAGGCTGGGCCGGCCGGCGTTAGGGCGGCCGGCGTTAGGGTGACTGGTGTGACGAACCGGGTCGAATACCGTGAGCCGCCGGTGCCAGCGCTGCTGTTCGATCTGGACGGGACGCTGATCGACAGCGTCTACCAGAACGTGATCGCCTGGCGGACCGCGCTCGCCAAGCTCGATATCGATCTGTCCGTGTGGCGGATTCACCGCCGGATCGGGATGAGCGGCGGGCTATTCGTGTCGGCACTGCTGCGCGAGACCGGATGCACGCTGTCCGAGGCCGACATCGCGCTGCTTCAGCAAGATCATCTGGCCGAGTACCTGGCTCAGATCGATTCCGTGCGTCCGCTGCCCGGCGCGGTCGAGTTGCTCGCGGCTCTGACTAAGCACGGGGTGCCGTGGGCGATCGCGACCAGCGGCCGGGCCGAGATGGCCAGGCGGGCGCTGCCGATGCTCGGCTTGCCCGACGACGCGCCGATGGTGACCCGCGACATGGTCAGGCACGCCAAGCCCGATCCCGACCTGTTCCTCGCGGCGGCGGCGCTGCTCGAGGTTGATCCTCGGGACGCGATGGTCGTGGGCGACAGCGTGTGGGACCTGCTGGCCGCGCGGCGGGCCGGATCGCTGGGCATCGGGCTGATGTCCGGCGGCTACGGGCGCGAGGAGCTTGAGCGAGCCGGGGCGTACCGGGTCTACGCCGACCCGGCGGACCTGCTGGCGCGGGCCGATGAGGTAGGCATCCGCAAGCTGCTGCCTGGCCCGGCCGACTTGTAGCCGACGGCCAGTCGGCCCGCGCCCTAGTCGGCTAGGCGGTGCACGAGGAAGATGCCGCCGAGGGCAGGGCGGTCGAGGCGCTGGTCATCGGAGTCGATGTACTCGTCCAGCACGGCGAGGATGCGGCGGTCGAGCTCGGCGAGTTCGGTGGGCGACAGGTGCAGCATGAACCGTTCATAGACCTGAACTGAGTCCAGCCCGGCTTCGTCCAGCTCGGCCTGGAACACCTCAAGCGGAGCTCGCCTGATCTCCGGCTCTGCGTTGTTGAGCGGGCCGTCCAGCCACCAGGACATGCCGGTCGAACGATAGGGCTTCTCGAGCGCGCCGGAATCACCGGAGCGTACCTCGGCCGGTTCGAGCAGGCCGGCCTCGACGAGCTGGCGCACGTGGTACAGGACCGTGCCGGGGTCGCGGTCTAGCCGGTCGGCCAGTTGCTTGTTCGTCAGTTCCCGGTCTGCGCACAGCCGCAGGATCCGCAGCCGGAGCGGATGGCCGAGCGCCTTGACCTCCTTATCCGTCGCGGGCCGGCGCTCGCGAGGGTAAGTGGGTCCTGCGGGCTCGCTCATGCCGGCAGTCTAGTTCCATCGATCCATCGATTGAGAGAGTCACATCGATTGAATAATCTCAATCGATGTGTAATCCTCGATCACGTGGCTACTGAGGACGCTGTAACTGAAAAAGCTGCGGCTGCTGCCGTGGCTGAGGGCCGGGGGCAGGGGCGGGGCCGGGGACGGGGCCGGGCGGCCGGGCCGGGTCGGCTGGGGACCACCTACTGGCGGCTCTGGTCGGCGGCTGGCCTGTCGAGCCTGGCGGACGGCATCGTGAAGATCTCGCTGCCGCTGGTGGCCATCCGGTTCACCAGGTCGCCCGTGCTGATCGCCGGGCTGTCGTTCGCGGTGACGCTGCCGTGGCTGCTGTTCGCGCTGCAAGCCGGGGCGCTGGCCGACCGGCTTGACCGCCGCCGGGCGATGCTCGGCGCGAACTGCGCCCGGGCCCTCCTGCTGGTCGCGGTCGTGATCCTGGTGCTGGTCGGTGCCGGGTCGATCTGGGCGCTTTATCTGGCCGCGCTGTCGATCGGGGTCGCCGAGACGATTTACGACACCTCGGCCCAGTCGATCGTGCCGCGGATGGTGAACCGCGATCAGCTGGCCCGGGCGAACGGGCGGCTGTATGCGGCCGAGCTGGCGGCGAATGAGTTCATCGGCCCGCCGCTGGCCGGGTTCCTCGCGGCGGCTGGCGCCGTCTTCGCGTTCGCCGCGCCAGCGGCGCTGTGGGCGGTGGCAATCGCGGCCCTGCTGCTGGTGCGCGGCAATTTCAAGGTCGAGCGGACCGAAACCAGTACGCTGCGGGCCGAGATCGCCGAGGGACTGCGGTTCTTGTGGGGAAACCGGCTGCTGCGCACGCTCGCCGTCATGGTCGGGACTTTCAACACGGCGAGTTCGGCGGCGATGGCCATCTTCGTGCTGTTCGCGGTCGGGCGCGGTTCGGCCATGGGACTCTCGCAGCAGGCTTTCGGCCTGGTGCTGGCGTGCACGGCTGCGGGTAGCGTGCTCGGGTCGTTCGCGACCGAGTGGCTGATCAAGCTGGTCGGCCGGGCCTGGTCGCTCGCTGCATCGCTGGTCACCGGCGCGCTGTTCGTCGGAGTGCCGGCGGTGACTGCCAGCCCGGTGCTGATCGGCATCGGCTTCTTCATCGGCGGCGCAGGCCTGATCGCCTGGAACGTCGTCACGGTGTCGCTGCGGCAGCGGATTACCCCGGACCGGCTGCTCGGCCGGGTGAACAGCTGCTACCGGCTGGTCGCCTGGGGCACGATGCCGCTCGGCGCCGCCCTGGGCGGCCTGCTCGGCCAGTGGATCGGGCTCCGCGCGGTGTTCGCCCTGATGGCCGTTCTGGTGCTGGTCGAATTGATCGGCATGCTCATCGTTACCGACCGCCGGATGGACGCGGCCGAGCGTGAGGCGGATCGGCTGGCGGCGGCTGCGGCTGCTGTTACGGCCCCTGCTACGGCCCCGACGGGACCGGGTCGTGCCTAGCCGCTACCCGGCCGTGCCGAGATAGTGACTCGGTGTATTCGCCGCCAGCTCTCAGGCCGCTGATCAGCGGCGAGTGGGCGAGCACGAACGCGCCGGCGAATGCGACGAGCAGCGACAGGGCCTCAAGCGGACCAGCCGCTCCCTTGGTCTGCAGGTTGTCGCCGAACAGGGTGACTCCGATCAGGATGCTGGCCAGCGGGTCGACCAGCACGAGCGTGGACTGGGAGGCGACGATCGGCCCGGCGTGCATGGCGTTCTGGGTCAGGAACACGGCGACCACGCCGAACACGGCCAGCGCGTAGGTCTGCCAGTGCCGGTAGAGCTGAGTCCAGTCATTGGCGGCGTAGTCGGAGACGATCTTGGTGCAGGCGGCGGTGAAGGCGAAACTTATCGCGGCCGCGGTGCCGAACATCGCCGCCCGCCACCAGCGCGGCCCGCGCAAAGCGAGTACGACCGCGGTCGTGATCGCGCCGGTGCACGCGAGGATCGCGACGACCCACCGCCACAGCGGCGGCGACAGCGCGCCGTACTCGGGGTGCGCGAAATACAGGAACCCGGCCAGCCCGGCGGTGACGCCCACCGACCCGATCCACTCGCGGCGGCCCATCCGGAAGCCGAACCAGAAGGCCAGGATCGCGGCCAGGAACACCAGTTCCGTGGTCAGGATCGGCTGGACCTGAGACAGCCGCCCGAAGTGAAGCGCGATCGCCTGGACGATGAACGACACGATCATGAGGGCGAAACCGAGCAGCCAGATGCCCCGGCGGAGCGCGTACTTCATCAAGCTGAGCCGCAACGTGGTGTCAGCGGGTGCGTCCTCGACGCCGAGCCTCTGGAACACGCTGGTCAGAGCGTTTGCCAGGGACGCGCAAAGGGCCAGGACGTATACCAAGGTGCTTAGCCTTCGTCGGTGGGCTGCCTACCACAGACAGCCAACTGTAGTCAGCAGATACCGCAAGCCGCCCGCAGCTTTTGGGTTCGCGAATTCAACATAACACTTATATATGTACAACCCCGCACCGGCTTCGCCACGCGTCCCGCCCCAGGTCGGACCCGGCCTAGCCCGGCTGCGACGGCCGCCCGGTCCAGGGCCCGACGCCCGCCCCGGCTTCAGGCCGGACGCCCGGTTCAGGGCCATCATCGTGAACGGGGGTGGGCTCGGGCAGGGTCGGCCATCGTCGAGGACCTAAGCTCCGGCATCCCGTGCGCATGGTCGGGCCGCCCGGCTTGGGTAGCCGGACGACCCGAGGCCGGATGCGATCCCTGGATCAGTTCAGCTGAGCCAGGCCCTTCTGGAGGTCGGCGCCATCCATCACCGGGGCTAGCTCGACCTCGGCATTCAGTTCGGTGAAGAACGGCTCGGCGAACGGCGGCACGTCCTGCGACTCCGGCAGGTCGAAGATCAGGAAAGCGGTCCTGCGGCCGTCGAACGTCGTGAAGTACATGGCTTCTGGATGCCATCGCTCAGCGGTGCGCTGGATGACCGAAGGAAGCGAGCCGTTGCTGATCGCGCGGTTCCCTGACTCGACTGGAATGCTGATCCTGGCCATAACTCGCATGTCCACCCCCGGTGACGGCTGAGTCTTCGTGACAGTAAGTTATCAGTCCATTACCTTGCGCTTGCCATCCGGTGCCCGCTTCCTGGTTCCTGCCGGCGCGGGCTCGGCGCTTGTCCTGTGCGGTGGCGGGTGCTGACGCCGGGGTTGTCCGGGGCTGGTGTTGTGGCTGGGGCGGAAGGCGTGGTTGTGACGGCGCGCCCGGTTGCCCGGCCCGGATCAACCGGTTGCCCGGCCCGGATCAACCGGTTGGCCGGCCCGGATGAATAGGCTGATTCACACCCGGGATTCCTGATGAATATGCGCATTCATCCGGGATGTCGCGATGATCATGAAAGCGGGTTGGCGGCTGGTGGTGCTGCCGGGGCCTGCGTGACCGAAGTGACGGCCTGGAACCCGATCAGAAGCCGAGTTCAGCAGCATCCGGGTGCTGGCGGGATCCAACGCCGGGATACAGCGCCGGGATCCTGTGCCGGGATCCAGCGCGGGGATACAGCGCCGGGATCCTGTGCCGGGATACAGCGCCGGGATCCTGTGCCGGACTCGGCGTCGGGATCGGGCGGGAGCCGGCGTCGTTGGCGTGCGGTTGCGATGGGGCTAGGCCGCGGGTTGGGTGGCGACGGGCCAGTCGGGGTCGGCTAAAGCTGGTTCCGGGCGTGGGCGCCTGCGGATGACGGCAAGTGATGGCAAGGCCACCTGGGGCAGATGCAGGTGGCTGGCGGCTCGAATGTAGGCCGGCGTCTTTCGGTGGCGGCCCGCGTAGGGGGCGCGCGTCGAGGCTAGGTCGCTGTCGAATCTCATCGTCGCGGCCCTGACGTTCCCCGCGGTCCGGTCCAGCGCAGCGATTCCTGCGGTCCTGTCCAGCGCGGCGATCCGGCCCGAGCCTGGAATCGCTTGGTTTCCGCACCTAAGAGCACTTCGCCAACCCCCCGCCGCCATCGAGTCGAGTCGAGCAGGCGCGCCGGACTCTCGCGACGCCGGCCAGCTAGGAACCGGGCGGCCACGCGTGCGCCAAGCTCGCCAGCGTCTTCGCGAGTGCTGGTATCTAGGTCGGAGTGGTCAGCTGCCTGTCGGTTTCGCGGCCCGAAAGCCGCTAGGAGCCGACGCCCCCGTCAGCGGTGGTTTCCCACCGCTGGCGGGGGCACCAGTCCGGCCTGCCCCCCCAGATTGTGAATAGCAAATCGCGAATTGGCTTTAGATTAACACCCCCGAACTCGGGGATGCTAGGGCAAGTTGATCGGCCTAGAATGCGCGCTACCCGCACACTCCAGGCCATGGCCACGAGCCTGCCGGAAGTGGACAGAGCGGACGATCCGCGCAGGTTCCGCGAGGGGCACACAGGGGTCTATGGCCGCATCAGCGACGGCCAGGATGGGCAGGTCATGACGGTCGAGCAAACGGTGGCGCAGGCGCACGTCACCACTCCGTCGGGTCGGGTGATCCCGGTCCCGGACGGGACTTCGCTCGTGTTCGGCCGCGGACCAGACGCCGACCTCGTCATCCCGGCCGGCCGCGGCCTGTCCAGGCGGGCCGGCTCGATCAGCGCGATCGCCGGCGGAGCGCTGGTGGCGAACATCAGTTATACGCATGCGTTGTACGCGGAGGGCGACGGCTTCAGGATCAGGCTGCCCAGGCTCGACGCTCCCGGTGACCCGGCCGGCGGCTGGTTCGTTCAGCGGGGCACAACTCTGGTCGGCTCCCGCGCCATGCTCGACGAAGGTCAGCCGCTGCGCGTGGTGGTCGCGGCCCGGTCGGCTGACAGCTACGCCGACGACGATCAGCGCTCAGAGGCCCAGGCGGACGATGCGACCGTGCTGCCGCTCTACCTTGATCCGAATACCAAGCTGTTCCTGGTCGCGCTCATCTGGTGCCGGCCGTGGCTAATCGATCCGGCCAGGGGAGTCCCGATTCCGCGGACCCCGGAGATCGCGCGAGCGGCGCTTGAGGTGACCGACGCCCATCATGAGATCGAGTTGTTCGACACCGATCCGGCGTTCAAGGACCGGCTCTCGGCTCGGGTCGGCGAGCATCTCAAGGTGCTGCGCCGCAAGATCACAGAGCGCGGCCTGGTCCGGCCCGGCATCAGGCTGTCCGATGAGGTCGCGGTCGGCGCGCTGATCGAGAACGCCGTCATAGCTGCCGCCGACCTGGACCGGCTGGCCGACCCGGCCTGGTGCTCGCGCCAGGAGGACCTGTGGTGGACTCAACCCTGATCAAACCCGGCCCAGCCCTCACCCGGCCCAGCCCTGACCGGACCTCACGGCGCTGGCCTCACTGGGACGGAGGCGGGCCTCGCTGCGGTGGTGGCGGCGGCGGCGGCGGAACCACGGTGAACGTGGCCGAGAAGTGCAAGCCGTTCAGCCCCCGCACCACCACCTTGTAACTGCCGAGCGGCAAGCCGTCGCCGAACAGCCGGTGCCCTTGATTGATCACGTAATTGAAGGCACCGGCGCCGTCAGCGATGTCTTGGGCCCGCGACCGCCCGAACCCGGCCAGCGCCACGGTGACTACCGACCCAGGCGGCAAATTGCGGCCCTCGACCACGAAATTGGTCAGCGGATCGCCCTGCTTCTGATTCATCATCACGAACGTCTTGCCCCCCGGGTGAGCGGACGGCCCGCGAACTAGCCCCGGAGTGGGTTCTAATGGCTGCCCGCTCGCCGGCTGGGTCGGCGAACTGTGTGCGCTCGGGCTGTTGCCTGCCGTCGTCCCCCTGGCCGAGCCCAGATAACTACCCAGAGCGATGCCGGCTGCCACAAGGACCATTGAGCAGAAAGCTGTGCCCACGCCGATCAGGATTCCCCGATGACGGTCGCCCTCGGGCTTGGTCTGGGACGCGTCCGAGCCTGAAGCCGTGGCGCCAGGCGGCCGTCGGCGGTGACCGCCCTGGTGCCTGGCCGCGATCGCTGGCGGCTCGCTGATCGGCACTGGCGCCGAGCCGAACGTGTCGTCAGCGTCGGCCGCCCGGCCAGGCTGACTGTCAGGACGGGGGTCTGTCCGGAACTGCTCGATCAGGGCCAGCGCCGATGCTGACAGCGGAACCCGGCTGAAGTCGCCGGCGGCCGGGTCGGGCCCGCCCGAAGCCAGGTAGGCCAGTACTGACGCCGAGGTCGGGCGCCGCCGCGGGTCGCGCTGCAGGCAGGCCATCACGACATCGGCCAGGTCCGGCGGCAGGTCGGACAGGTCGGGCGGCTCGGTCGCCAGATGCACCAGCACGTCCATCACCGAGTCGCCCTGGTAAGGCCCGTGCGCGGTCGCGGCGTACAGGATCGTGGCTCCGAGCGAGTACACGTCGCTGGCGGTGGTCGCCTGCCTGGTATCCCTGGCCTGCTCGGGCGCCATGTAGGCCGGAGTGCCGACCGCGCCCCTGGTCATCGTGAGCTGGATCCGCTCGACCGCCCTGGCCAGGCCGAAGTCGATCACGCGCGCACCGTCGGGGGAGACGAGCACGTTCGATGGCTTGAGGTCGCGGTGCACCAGCCCGACGCCGTGGATCGATTCGAGCGCTTCGGCGCAGCCAGCCGCCAGCCAGCGGACCGCCGGCACTGACAGCGGTCCGCAGGTCTGCACCAGCATGCTCAGCGGCGGTGCGGGAACGTAGGCCGTGGCCAGCCAGGGCACGTCGGCCTCGGCGTCGGCGGCGACGACCGCCGCGGTGAACGCCCCGCTGACCCGGCGGGCGGCGGCGACCTCATGGGCGAACCTGGTCCTGAAGTCGGGTTCCTCAGCGAACTCGATCCTGATCGTCTTGACCGCGACCAGGCGGCCGGCCGCCGACCGGCCCAGGTAGATCTGGCCCATCGCGCCGGCGCCGAGCCGGCCGATCAGGCCGTAGCCGCCGATGCGCTCCGGATCCCACGGTCGCAGCGGCTCGATTAGCGGAGTTCGATCCGCGCCCGGGTTCGCGCTAACCGATTGCAGATGTCCACTCACTTCCAGAAGTGCCATTCGAGCTATAGCCGCTGATTGTAGACGCGAAAGACCTGGTCGCTGTCATCAGAAGTCCAGAGCGGGATGAAAAAGTCGATCAGGCTTCCCGGTCGTTGCCGTCCTGGTCGGCCGCCACGCTTCCGGCGGGCCGGAAGGAGGACACGAGCCTGGCCACCAGAGTCGCCAGGAAGATCTGGCCGCTCATCGCCTCGATCATGGCTACCGCCCTGGCGCCGTCCTGCACCGGGGTGAAGTCGCCGTATCCCAGAGTGGTCAGCGTCGTGAAGCTGAAGTACTGGAACGTGGACAGGTTGGCTGGCTCTCCGGCCGCGAAGAAACCGCCGTGCAGGTAGTTGATCGCCGAGTAGAACGCCGCGAACATCAGGCCGATGATCAGGTATGCGCTGACCGCGCCGTAGATGCTCTGGATCGTCACGGCCGGCAGGAGCAGGATCTGGCGGAGCAGCAGCGTCACGGTGAGCAGGAGGAGCAGGCCGGTCCAGATGCCGGCGATTCCGTGCCCGGTCGGCGTGTCGTAGCTGAGGGAGATGACGATCATCGCGGCCGTGAGCGCGATCACGGCCATGATCGCCACCCGCGCGGTGCGGCTGCGGATCGGGGAGTTTCGCAGCGCGAGCAGGCCGGCGGCCGTGAACATCCCGAGTTCGAGCGCCCCGATCCACTTCGCGTGCAAGAACGCGGATAGCAGGTACGTGGTCAGCAGAATCGCCAGCAGCAATCCGTACCTGCGTCGTTGCTGCCCGTTCTGACTGGGCGTCTTCGCTCCTCTTGTTACCTGGCGTGCCGCTCGCCCCGCCGCGGCCGGTGAACCGCGACGGGGCGAGCCTTACTGGGCCGGGCTGTGCTTGGCCCGGCTAGAACTCGTAGGACTGTCGGCGAGGAACGAGGAGCGCCCAGATGATGAACGCGTCGAGGGCGATCATGACGATCGACCACAGTGGCTGGTAAGGGATGAACACGAAGTTG
>DASYAT010000075.1:0-26954 GCA_036501205.1 Streptosporangiaceae bacterium
TAAATCCGGCGCTTCGCGGCTATCCGGGAGCGACGCTGCCGGATGAATGCGCATATTCATCCTCGAAAATCCTGATGAAACCGCATATTCATCCGTTTCCGGAAGATGATCATGGCAGGCAGCGAGGGCCAGACGCGCGCGCCCGGGCCCGGCTGCCGGAGTTCACCGGCACGCACTAAATGAGCCAATTCAGGTCCGAGTGCCCCGGCCTGTCCGCCCTCGATGCCGAACTTGCCGCCAGCGCCGTCATCTCGCGTTGCGCTGCCCTGGAGACCCGAGTCTGTGCCCTTCCTCGCTGCTGAACTGTGAGATTGTGCCGGGCGCCTGCGTCGATTCCTGCTGGTTGGATTTCGTTCGCAGTCTGGTAGCCGGCGGTTGCATTGCCTGCATTTGGGACTCGCTCGGCTTGCACTCTCACCCCGCGAGTGCTAAACAGGTCGTTGGCACTCTCCGGGCGAGAGTGACAGCTTTAGTGGCGTGATCGGGGCGACGAGGCACTGCGTGCGCGGCGGGAAGGGACCGTCGGAACGCATGCCGTCCGTCGCGGGCGTCGGCTCGGTCCGCACTGACAGGCAATAAGTTCCGGGAGGACACCGAGCCTATGGCAGCGAAGATGATCGCGTTTGACGAGGACGCCAGGCGCGCCCTCGAGCGCGGCATGAACCAGCTCGCCGACGTCGTGAAGGTAACCCTCGGCCCGAAGGGCCGGAACGTGGTGCTCGAGAAGAAGTGGGGAGCCCCCACGATCACCAACGATGGCGTGTCCATCGCCAAGGAGATCGAGCTCGAGGACCCGTGGGAGAAGATCGGCGCCGAGCTTGTTAAGGAAGTAGCAAAGAAGACCGACGACGTTGCCGGTGACGGCACGACCACGGCGACCGTTCTGGCCCAGGCGCTGGTGCGCGAGGGCCTGCGGAACGTGGCGGCCGGCGCCAACCCGATGTCGCTCAAGCGGGGCATCGAGGCCGCTGTCGAGCGGGTCAGCGAGGAGCTGTCCAAGCTTTCCAAGGACGTGGAGACCAAGGAGCAGATCGCTTCGACCGCCTCCATCTCCGCCGGCGACACCGCGATCGGCGAGATGATCGCCGAGGCGATGGACAAGGTCGGCAAGGAAGGCGTCATCACCGTCGAGGAGAGCAACACCTTCGGCCTGGAGCTTGAGCTCACCGAGGGCATGCGCTTCGACAAGGGTTACATCTCGCATTACTTCGCCACCGACCCAGAGCGGATGGAGGCGGTTCTCGAGGACCCGTACATCTTGGTGGTCAACTCCAAGGTGTCGGCGAACAAGGACCTGCTGCCGCTGCTCGACAAGGTCGTTCAATCGGGCAAGCCGCTGATGATCATTGCCGAGGACGTGGAGGGCGAGGCCCTCGCGACCCTGGTCGTGAACAAGATCCGCGGCCTGTTCAAGTCTGTCGCCGTCAAGGCGCCAGGCTTCGGTGACCGGCGCAAGGCCATGCTGGGCGACATCGCCACCTTGACCGGTGGCCAGGTCATCAGCGAAGAGGTCGGCCTCAAGCTGGATGGTGCCGAGCTCGAGATGCTGGGCAAGGCCCGCAAGGTCGTGGTGACCAAGGACGAGACCACGATCGTCGACGGCGGTGGTGACGCGGACGAGATCGCTGGCCGGGTTAACCAGATCCGGGCCGAGATCGACAACACCGACTCCGACTACGACCGCGAGAAGCTGCAGGAGCGGCTCGCCAAGCTGGCTGGCGGCGTGGCCGTCATCAAGGCCGGCGCGGCGACCGAGGTCGAGCTGAAGGAGCGCAAGCACCGCATCGAGGACGCGGTGCGCAACGCCAAGGCCGCAGTCGAGGAGGGTGTCGTCGCCGGTGGCGGCGTCGCGCTGCTCCAGGCTGGCAAGAACGCCTTCAAGAAGCTTGAGCTTTCTGGCGACGAGGCAACCGGTGCGAACATCGTGCGCCGTGCGCTTGAGGAGCCGCTCAAGCAGATCGCCATCAACGCTGGCCTTGAGGGCGGCGTGGTGGCCGAGAAGGTGCGCAACCTTGACGCTGGTCACGGTCTCAACGCCGCGACCGGCGAGTACGTCGACATGTTCAAGGCTGGCATCCTCGACCCGGCTAAGGTCACGCGCTCTGCCCTGCAGAACGCGGCGTCGATCGCGGCGCTTTTCCTAACCACCGAGGCTGTTATCGCTGAGAAGCCAGAGAAGGAGAAGGCTCCGGCCGCTCCTGGCGGCGGTGACATGGACTTCTAGTCCAGCTTGATGGCGCGATCAGCGCCGGATGAGTGAAGAGAGCGGCCCTAGCCATAGCTAGGGCCGCTCTCGCCTTTTCCTGGTACGGTCTCGGTTGGCCAGCGTCGTGAGCCTCCGCTAGCAACGCGTCCTGGCCTGGGCGTGAGATTGAGTGCTCATTGCGCCAAATGATCCTTAGTGATCTTGCGCGTCGACTCCTCAACAGCCCCCCAAAGGTGGATTATCGGGTATATGAATCCGCCGACGGAGCAGTTGATCCGTGACTACCTCAACCGGTTGTCGGTTGCGGCGCGCGGCAAGCTCGGATTCTCCGAGCGGCAGTCACTGCTTGACCGAACGCGGGCTCGGATTGAAGCTGAATGTGACGGTAGTAATGGCGCGAGCGCCATACAGGTCAGGAGGGCACTAGCTGGGCTAGGTGATCCGATCGCCATCGTAGAGCGTGAGCATGCCCGAATCTGCGCAGGTAGTGCTGGCCCGGAGGCCAGCGAAGCGGAAATTGCGGGCACGCGGAGCGAGGCCGAAACCAATGGTCGAGTCGTAGGCACGGCGACCGCGTTCGCTGAACGCATCGAGGCGGCGCAGTCGGAGCAAGAACGCGAGACAGGCGGCGACGGCGAAGCCGGCAAATATGAACAGGCCGGTAACGCGGATAAGGAGACCGAGATAGGCAGGGAACCGCTCGTGGCTATGGCGGCTAACGGGTCAGGAAGCAGCGGTTCAGTCACCGGGTCAGAGCCCGGGCTGACCGCTAGCTCCGTCCGGTCGGTTAAGGCCGGGCTTGCCGCCGCTCAGCGTCTCTTGGTCGGCTCGGTAGAAGGCAGCGGATCGTCCGGTTCAGCAGGACGCCGGCGGGGAACGGCGTCGGCGTCGCAAGCGGGATCGGGATCTGGGTCGCGGCAGGAGCCGGAACTGCACTCGCAGTCGGGACGGGACTCAGATTCTCAGTCGCAGCAGGAGCCGGAAGCACAGCCACCACCTGGTTCTACGCCACCACCAGCTACCGTGCCCATGCCCAGGCCACCGAGCGGCCCGGTCGCGCCCAAGCCGCGCTTCTTCAAGCCTACGACGCCGGTCGCGAGCCGACGCTCCAAGCAGGGCGCCCCGATGTCGAGCCCGGGTAGCCGGTCGGCCTCAGGTGGCTCGGCGGGCTCGGGTGGCTCGGCGGGTCCGGGCGACTCGGCAGATCCCAGCGGACCAGCGGGTTCTGGTGGATCAGCAGATCCTCCCGGTCCTTCGTCCGGTGCTGGCAGTACAGGTGCAGGTAGTTCAGGTGCCGGCGGCGCAAAGGCCAGCCGTTCTGGAGACACCACCGCTCCTTCCGCAGCCTCGACCTCAGGTAGAGCGAGTGGCACGGCAAAGGGCAGTTCCGCGCAGGGCGGACCTGGACCTAACAGAACCTCGTCCAGCGGAACCCGGCCAAGTACGGCTTCGCCGGCCGGATCTCGTCCCAAGGCCGGCCGTCCCGGTACCGTCGGTCCAAGCACGGCCAGGTCAGGTGCCTCCCGTCCGGACGGTGCTCGCTCCGCGGGTGGCAGGGCCGGTCAGGGCCGGACGGCCCAGCCCGGCGCGAGATCTTCAGGCTCAGGTTCAAGGTCGTCGAGAACGGATGCGGTGCCGAGGCCCACCGGTGCTCTGGGTGGCCTCTTTTACGGAGCTCTCGAACTGGCACTCCAGAACAAGGTCGAGATCCTCGCGGTAGTGCTGCTCGGTATCGGCGGCGCGATCTATCCGCCGATCTGGATCGTCGGCGCGCTCATTGCCCTCCCCTCCAAGAAATGGGATATAAAGGACAAATTCCTTGGGGTCACCTTCCCTGTCGTCGTCGTGATCGTGGGTACGGTGCTCGTGCTTGTCCTGGGCGGCCGGCACTCCTCGTTCATTTCCTATGCGGACGAGGCCTGGCTCGGAGCTGAGCGGCTGATGCGGATCGCCGCGGTGGGCGGTGCGCTCTACCTGGCCTGGGGGCTCAGGCGCGGTCGGCGCGAACCGAAGGAGCCGCCGTGGAACGTGCCGCATAAGCTCGGCTGAACTCGGTGACTTGGCGGCCGGGCACCTTGGTCGGGAAGTGACGATTTAATCCGGTGTTGCGACAGACCGGACAGGGGTATGTTTCAGCTCACGACTCCTTGGGCTAGCTCGGTAGATTCTGTTCTGACCTGGTTAACTCGATCCGCACACCGCTGGTCACTCGGCCAGGACCGATAGCCTGGATACCGCTGCAAGTTTCTAGCCCACCAGTTCTCCTCGTTGTAAAGGGTCTGCCCGTGCCTACTGGCAAGGTCAAGTGGTATGACGCCGATAAGGGATTCGGCTTCCTCACCCGCGATGACGGCGGTGAGGTCTTCGTGCACTCGACCGCCTTGGTGACGGCAGGGGCCGTGTTGCGACCTGGGCAACGAGTCGAGTTCGGGGTGGCGGAAGGTCGTCGAGGCGCTCAGGCATTGCAGGTCAGGACCCTGGAGCCGCCGCCAACTATAGCTAAGACGAGCCGCAAGGGGACCGATGAGATGACGGTTCTGGTCGAGGACCTGATCAAGCTTCTCGACGGCATGTCGAACACTTACCACCGCGGCAAGCACCCGGAAAGCAGGGAAGCCAAGAAGATCGCGGCCGTCCTGCGAGCCGTCGCCGACGACATCGACGTCTGATCACTACCGCGCCGCCGCGTTGCCCCTGTGGCGTCGTAGCGGGTCGCCCGGGGCTGGTGGTACGAGGCGATGTGGGGCGGTAGGGATGGCCTGCGGGGGTCGGTTCATGCTGCCGGAGCAGGTGCTTGGGTGGGAAGGGCTAGGTCGAGACTGGTGCGGGGGCGGGAGCTCTTCCGCGCAGGATTCGGTTGCGGCGGGCGACTAGCAGGGAGCCGAACGCGAGTGTTAGGCCGGCGGCCACGACCGCCAGGCCGATTACGCCGCTGTTGGTTAGCGAGAGCAGCAGTCCGAGCAGGCCGCCGATGACCCAGGAGAGCTGGTGCAGCGTCTCCGAGGCCGCGAACGTGGACGAACGCACTTCGGGCCTGACCTCGCGCTGGACGATGGAGTCGAGGGCCAGCTTGACCAGCGTCTGGCAGACCGCCGCGCTGAACGCCACGATGATCGCCGCCCACAGGCCGAAGAACGCGGCGCACAGCGTCGTCGCGATCGCCGAGTACGCGAGCATCGAGAAGACCATTACCTGGGGCGCCCGGGAGCGCAGCGCCGCCCCGATCGCGGTCCCGATGAAGCCGCCGACGGCGACAGCGGCGATCATCTCGCCGAGTGCGAGCTTGTCGGAGACCGAGCCGAAATGCACGGTACGTAGCAAAAAGGCGAGGAAAAAGATCATGAATCCTGAGTAGGCACGCAAGGTGATATTCGCCCGAAGGGCCTCGATGACTACAGGGCCGAGTGGCTCAGGGAACAGCTTCCACCGAAAGCCCTTGCCGGCGGCGGCCGGGCCCGCACCATTCGGCCGCACCCCGGCCGGTCCGCCGTCAGCTTCCCGGCCGGCGGCATCCGAGCCTCGGTCGCCGTTGGCCCCGTGCCCAAGCGGCCCGTGCCCAGCCGGATCCCAGCCCTCAGGCCCGCCATTAGGTCCGCCGCCCGCAGCAGCGCCCGACTCGCCGCCCGCCGCGACGCCCGCCCCAACTGTCTCCTCCAACGGCTCGTCAACCCCATCGGGCAACCGGATCGCGGGCACCATCGCCAGCAAATAGATCAGCGTGCCGACCCGCAGGACCCAGGCAGCCCCGCCCGACCCGCCGCCGGCAATCGCACTGATCCCAGCCGCGACTGGGACTCCGGCCGACGTCGCGATCAGCGAAGCAAGCGCGCACCTCGAATTGGCCGTGACCAGGGTGATCTCAGAAGGCAGCAGCCGGGGCGTGACCGACGCTCTAGTGACTCCGTACGCCTTCTGCAACAGCAGGATGCCAAAGGCCGCCGGCAGCAAGGTCACCGCGTCGTTGTGCTGCACCGCGCCGGCCATGCCCCAGCAGAGCAGGCCACGTGCTAGGACCGTGCCGATCAAGATGAACTTCCGGCCGTGCCTGACCCGGTCGAGCATCGGGCCGATAAACGGCGCCAGCAAGGCAAACGGTGCCATCGTGATGATCAGGGCGAGCGCGACCTTGCCTCTGGCCTGGGTCGGGGACGCGCTGAAGAAAAGAGTGCCGGCCAGCGCGACCGCCACGAAGCCGTCTCCGATGCTCCCGGCGGCCGACAGTTCAATCAGCTGAGCCAGCCCGGTCCGGCTGGCACCAGACGCGCCGGTGATCTTATGCAAGACCCGAGTCGCGCCGTTCGCCGCATTGGCGCCGGCCTTAGCGGCGGTCGCGCCGGCCCGTGCCGTCGACCGGGAAGCGGACACGAACGACCTGGTCGCCTGCCTCGCTTTGGCCCCGGCTCCAGGCCCAGGTCTAGCCCCGGCCGCCCCTGCCCCGGCTCCCGGCCCCGCCCCAGGCCTAGCCCCTGCCCCGGCTCCCGGCCCGGCCCCAGACCCGGCTCCGGCCCCAGACCCGGCTCCCGCCCCGGCCCCGGGCCCGGTCCCTGTCCTGGCCCCCGAATCTCCCATGCAATCAAGTATTGGCCCTGCGCGGACGAAATTGCGCGCTGCGGGCGTGTGTTTTCTGGCGGTAACAGGCCGTCCGTGTGCGGGCAGTAGCCGGCATGCGGAAGAATGGGTGACTGTGAGCCCCACGACCACTCGACACGCAGAGCCTGATCAGGCTTGTGCTGATGCAGTCGACCTCGCTCGTCAGTCCATCGAGGAAGAGGCCGGTACCGGCATGGTCGGTGAGCATGTGGGGGTCGAGGTCGAGGGCGACCGGATACTTACCCACCTGTTCGAGTGCCTCAGCCCGGCCTACCTCGGCTGGCGCTGGGCGGTCACGGTCAGCCGCGCCTCTCGGGCCAAGCTCGTCACGGTCAGCGAGAGCTACCTGCTGCCCGGGCCTGAGTCGCTGCTCGCGCCCGAGTGGGTGCCATGGACGGACCGCGTGCGCCCAGGCGACCTCAAGGCGGGCGATCTCATGCCCGCCAGCTCGGACGATGAGCGGCTGGTGCCGTTGGTCGCCCTAGCCGGCGACGCCGGGCTGCTTGACTGGGAAGAGCACGACGCGTGGAGCGCGGGTAGCGATCTCGTCGGCGGTGAGCTGGCTGGCGGGGCGATTCCCGCTGACCTCGGGCGGCTCAAGCCCGACGCTGAGGCCGAAGAGCCGCCAGACGAGCCTGAGTCCATCGATCGGCATCCGCAGGCGCCGCCGGTACCGGTTCGCCTCCGGATGGAAAACGCGGTCCGGCCGAGGCGGGTGCTGTCGCAGATCGGCCGCGACGAGGCGGCGGTCCGCTGGTACGTCGGCGAGAACGGGCCGACCTCCCCGCTCGCCCAGGCCGCTCCGGCCCCCTGCATCACCTGCGGCTTCATGATCAGGCTGAACGGGCCGCTCGGCCGCGTCTTCGGCGTCTGCGCCAACGAGTTCGCTCCCGATGACGGGCGGGTTGTCTCGGTCGACCACGGTTGCGGCGCTCACTCCGACGGGGACGTAGCGCCAGGCGATGGCTCGGACGCGGCGCCGCCAGTCGACGAGACCGGCTACGACATGCTCACCTCAGGCGCCACGATGCCAGACAGCGTGATAGAGAACATCGACCACGAGCTGCTCTAGCAGAATGCCGCTTAGCGCAAGTTGATCTTGGAATGGGCCGGGCCCTGACGGTCGGCCCCGGGAATGCCGGAAATGACCTGATTTTAAGTGGAGTCTTTCCGCGTGATGGAGTGTTTGCCGCGGATTTCCGCGGTCAACGCTCCACTATGCGGAAACTCTCCACCGCAGGCCTGCGCCCGCCGGGACCAAGCCGGACGGCAGGCACTCGCGGCGCACCGCAGGTCCCGAGCATGATCGAAATAACCTAAGTGGCATTGCGCTCTAGCCCGGCCAAACCCCTTGGCTAGCCCCCGGCCCAGCCCCGGGCCGGGCCGCGCTCAGCTCTCGTCGGCAGCCCCGGCAGCCCGTCGCGCCGCCGTTTTAGCCCGGCCCCGCTTCAGATACGGCACGTACACCAGGCCGAACAGCCCCAGCCCGACTCCGGTCACGCACGTCCAGATCCACAAATGGTCAGAGCCCGGCTGTTGGTGCCGCACCAGCACAACGACCACCAGAGCGACTGCCCAGCCGGCTGTGATGACCGTGGTGATAAACCGGTCACTGCCCTCCAGCGGCGGCGGAACCTCGCGCTGTACCTCCCGTCCTGGCCTGGCCATAACGCCCAGGCTAACCCACGGCGCCGACACGGTTCAGGCCCAGGATCGCTCAAGGCTGCGCCCGTACCCCCGTCCGTGACATACCTTGTTGCTGCCCGCGTCAGCGCGCCGTGTCTGGCGGAATCAACCGCCGCCGTATACGGTTAGCAAAAGTAATGAGTGAAGCTAACGAAAATGACACCACCCGAGTCCAGGACGGACGCGGGGCTGGCGACCTCCCTGCGCATCTCCGTCAGCCGCCTAGCACGCCGGATGCGGGCAGAGCGAGTCGCGCAAGGTCTGCAGCCCGAGCTATCAGACACGCAGCTAGCAGCCCTCGCAGCGCTGGAAAAGCATCCCGCCATGACCCCGAGCGAGCTGGCCGAACACGAGAAGGTTCAGCCTCCCTCGATCACCAGGGTCATCGCCTCGCTGGAAGAACGCGGCCTGATTCAGCGAATGCCGCACTCAACCGACCGCCGGCAGGTCGTACTCACCGTGACCGATCAGGGTCGCGACGTGGTCAAGAAGCTACGCAAGCTGCGCGAAGCGTGGCTGGCGCAGCGACTGCGGGAGTTGAGTCCGGTCGAGCGAGCGGTACTCAGGGAGGCCCTGCCGATCCTGGAGAAGCTCAGCCAGTCCTGACGGGCTCGCCCGAGCCTGTTAAGCGCTCTGCTGGCTCGGGGGGACAACCCCCCGGAACCCCCCGCCGGGGCACCTTCAGCAGCCTGAAGGTGCGCAACTTCCGGCTGTTCGCCACCGGCCAGGTCATCTCCAACACCGGCACCTGGATGCAGCGAGTCGCCCAGGACTGGCTGGTGCTACAGCTCACCCACGGCAGCGGAGTCGCCGTCGGGCTCGCGACCGGCCTGCAGTTCCTCCCGTTGCTCCTGTTCAGCCTGTGGGGCGGCATGATCGCCGACCGCTACTCCAAGCGCGCTGTGCTGATGGTGACGCAAGCGTCCATGGGCGCCCTCGCCGTGATCCTCGGCGTGCTCGCGATCACCGGCGTCGTCCAGCCCTGGCACGTCTACGTGCTGGCCTTCGCCCTTGGCCTGGCCACCGTCGTCGACAATCCGACTCGCCAGTCGTTCGCGATCGAAATGGTCGGCAAGAGCGACCTGCAGAATGCGATCGCACTCAACAGTGCCGTGTTCAACCTGGCCAGGATCACCGGGCCGGCTGTGGCTGGACTGGTGATCGCCCTGGTCGGCACACCTACCGCTTTCTTCGTCAACGCGGCTTCGTACGTCGCTGTTCTTATCGGGTTGAAAATTATGCGCCCAGCCGAACTTCGTCCGGCGGAGCGGGTAGAGCGGGCCAAGGGGCAGCTACGCGAGGGCCTTGCGTACGTGTGGTCGCGGACTGACTTGCTGATGACGATGGTGCTGGTCTTCTTCGTCGCCACGTTCGGGATGAATTTCGGCGTCACGACCGCGCTGATGTCGCGCGTGGTCTTCCACACCGGCGCGGGCAAGTTCGGCATCGCGTCGGCGGTGTTCGCGCTCGGGGCGCTGATCGGGGCGCTGGTGGCGGCTCGGCGGGCTAAGACCGGCCTGCGGATGCTGGTGATCGTGGGGCTGGCGTTCAGCCTGCTGACGATCGCGTCGGCGTTCATGCCGACCTACTGGCTGTTCCTGGCCATTTTGGTGCCGACCGGGCTGACCGTGATCGGCTTCAGCACCGCCGCGAACGCCTCGATCCAGCTCAACACGCCCGCCGACATGCGCGGCCGGGTGATGGGCATCTACATGCTGATGTTCCTCGGCGGCGCACCGTTCGGGTCGACGCTGACCGGCTGGGTAGCTGAGCAGTTCGGTACTAGGTCGGCGATGGCAGCCGGCGGGATCATTGCGTTCGTCTCGACGGTCGTAATCGGCATCCTGGTCGCCCGGGCCAGGGGAGTCCCGATGCGCCGCTACATCAGGGAAACCAATCTGGTTCGCGCGTTTACCTGATTGGCCAGCACCGTCCTGATAGCACTGGCGCCATGCGACTGTTCGTGGCGCTGAGTCCGCCGGCGACCGCGCTGGCCGAGCTGGAAGAGGCTGCGGCTTTGGTCCGGGCGAGCTGGCCCGAGCTGCGCTGGGTCGGGGCCGATCGGTGGCACGTGACGCTGGCGTTTCTCGGCGAGGTCGATGACGGCAAGCTGGACGAGCTGAACCGACGGCTGGAGAGAGCCGCCGCCCGCCACGTCGGCCAGTCGCTAGCTATAGGCCCTGGCAATGCTTTCTCCTCAATAAAAAGAGCCCGCGTGCTGATCGTGCACATTGAAGGCCAGACCACGGCCCTCGGGGCTCTTGCGGCTTCGGTGGCGGCCGGTGCCCGGCGGGCCGGGGCGCCGTCGGAGGATGAAGGCAGCGGTGCTGGCCCGGGGGGACGACCCCCCGGAACCTCCCGCAGGTACCGGCCGCACCTCACGCTGGCCCGCACCAGGCAGCCAAGCGATCTGTCCGGCCCTGTGCAGGCGCTTGAGGGCTTTCACGGCCAGCCCTGGACACCGACCGAGGTGCACCTGATACGCAGCGTGCTGGGCAGCAGGCCGCGTTACGAGGCCATCGGGAGTTGGCCGCTACGCGGCTAGTCGTCCCAGTCGCCGACGACGCCGTCGATGCGCTCGCGGATCAGGTCGGCGTGCCCGTTGTGGCGGGCGTACTCCTCGATCATGTGCACCATGATCCAGCGCAGGGACATGGGTTTGTCGCGCCGCTGATTCTTCTTCACGGAGAGGGCGTCGAACGACGGCGTGGCGGCGATGATCTGCCTGGCCGCCTCGCACTCAGCGGCGAAGACCGCGAAATCCTGCTTGGCGTCGGCATCGGCGATCTCATTGAAGTCCGCGTCGTGGTCGGCCTCGGTGAAATACAGGTCGGGCACGTCCTCGCCTGTGAAGAACTGCCGGAACCAGCCCCGCTCGACGTCGGACATGTGCCGGACCAGCCCGAGCAGCGACAGGCTGGACGGCGGGGTCGACCGCTCCTTGAGCTGCTCGCCGGTCAGGCCCGCGCACTTCTTGAGCAGCAGCGAGCGGTGGAACTCGAGCCAGCTGATCAGCATCTCCCGCTCATCGGCGACGATCGGCGGGTCTGCGTACGTCGGCTCAGGGGCGGCCCAGGACCGTGTTTGCGTTGCCGCCTCCGGTCGATCAGACATCGTGGTCGAGGACCTTCTCTGCGCCCGGTACGTCCCGAACGGCCCGTGA
This sequence comes from Streptosporangiaceae bacterium, assembly GCA_036501205.1. GTDB lineage: Bacteria > Actinomycetota > Actinomycetes > Streptosporangiales > Streptosporangiaceae > Chersky-822. Next base: position 11,646 of record DASYAT010000075.1, read on the forward strand.
GGGCGGCCCGATGTACCTGGCGCTTGGCCGCACCAGGCGCCCGGTCTGCTTCTGCTCGAGGATGTGCGCGGCCCAGCCGGCCGTCCGCGCGCAGGTGAACATCGAGGTGAACATGTGCGGCGGCACCTCGGCGAAGTCGAGCATGATCGCCGCCCAGAACTCCACGTTCGTCGCGAGCACCCGGTCAGGCCGGCGGGCGTGCAGTTCATCCAGCGCGGCCTTCTCCAGCGCGGCCGCCACCTCGTACCTGGGCGCGCCCAGCTCGCGGGCGGTGTGCCGCAGTACCCGGGCGCGTGGGTCCTCGGCCCGGTAGACCCGGTGCCCGAAGCCCATCAGCCGCTCGCCGTTGTCGAGCGCGTTCTTCACGTAGGCCTCAGCGTCGCCGGAGCGCTCGACCTCTTCGATCATGTGCAGCACCCGGGCGGGGGCGCCGCCGTGCAGCGGACCGGACATCGCGCCGACGGCGCCGGACAGGGCCGCGGCCACGTCGGCGCCGGTGGAGGCGATTACCCGGGCGGTGAACGTGGACGCGTTCAGCCCGTGCTCGGCGGCCGACACCCAGTAGGCGTCGATGGCCTTGACGTGCCTCGGATCGGGGTCACCGCGCCAGCGGACCATGAACCGCTCGGTGATCGTCCTGGCCTCGTCGACCCGGCGCTGGGGCACCATCGGCTGGCCGGTGCCCCGTGCGGCCTGGGCCACGAACGACAGCGCCATCACCGAGGCCCTGGCCAGGTCATCGCGAGCCTGCTCGTCGCTGATGTCGAGCAGTTGCTGCATGCCCCAGGCCGGGGCGAGCATCGCGAGCGCACTCTGCACGTCGACCCTGATGTCGCCGGAGTGCACCGGGATCGGGTACGGCTCGGCCGGCGGCAGCCCGGGCTCGAAGGCGTTGTCGACCAGCAGGCCCCAGACGTGCCCGTAGCTCACGTGGCCAACCAGGTCTTCGATGTCGACGCCGCGATATCGCAGCGCGCCGCCTTCTTTGTCGGGTTCGGCGATCTCCGTCTCGAACGCGACTACGCCTTCAAGGCCAGGCGTGAAGTCGGACATCTTCGTCTCCTTTCACCCGCGCTGTTCTGGCCTGGGCCTGCGCTACGGCAACCGGCCAAACGCCGTTTAGCTTAGGCCCCGTCAGGAGCGCGGGCGAGCGCGGGTGTGTGAAGATCTGTACTCATGGCGGTGTCGAGCAACGCAGCGGACTGGCCGAGCACCGGACTTGACGAGGCCATGCTGGCAGCGGACCCGAACGAGATGTTCGAGCGCTGGATGGCCGACGTAGTGGCGGCCGGGCTGCCGGAGCCGACGGCCATGGTGCTCGCCACGGTCTCGGCCGACGGCCAGCCGAGGGCGCGCACCGTGCTGCTGCGCGGCCACGACGCCGCCGGCTTCACCTTCTTCACTAACCGGACCTCGAAGAAGGGCACCGAGCTCGCCGAGGTGCCGCGGGCCTGCCTGCTGTTCGGCTGGCACGCCATCCACCGCCAGGTGATCATCGAGGGACCGATCGTCGAGGTCAGCGCTGCCGCCAGCGCGGATTACTTTCACTCCAGGCCGCGCGGCTCGCAGCTGGCCGCGTGGGCGAGCAGGCAATCTTCGGTGATCTCCTCGCGCGAGGAACTTGAGGAGCGCTACGCCGAACTGGAGCGGCGCTGGCCTGAGGACACCGAGATTCCGGCCCCGCCGTTCTGGGGTGGCTACCGGCTTGAGCCGGTCAGCTTCGAGTTCTGGCACGGCCGGGCGTACCGGATGCACGACCGGCTGCGCTACCGCAGGTCAGCCGAAGATGCCCGCCCAGACTGGGTAATTGAGCGGCTCGCCCCGTAATTTCCGGTACTGATGCAAATGCGGAGGGTACGCGTTGGTGCCGTGAAGCCGTAGCATCAGAACTTGGCGGTGTTGGTTCAGGGGGAGGACCTCCTGGAACCCCCGCCTGAGAGGGACGCGGTGGCTGCGCACGGTCTGATCGACACGACGGAGATGTACCTCCGGACGGTCTTTGAACTGACCGAGGAGGGCGTTGTTCCGCTGCGCGCGCGGATCGCCGAGCGGCTGTCCCAGAGCGGCCCGACGGTCAGCGAGACGGTGGCCAGGATGGAGCGCGACGGCCTGCTCCTGGTCGAGTCCGACCGACGGCTCGCGCTCACTCATGAGGGCGAGATGCTGGCGACCCGGGTGATGCGCAAGCACCGGCTGGCCGAATGCCTGCTCGTCGACGTGATCGGCATGCCCTGGGAGGAGGTGCATATCGAGGCTTGTCGCTGGGAGCACGTTATTTCTGACGACGTGGAACGGCGACTGGTGGAACTTCTGAATTATCCGGTTCGGTGCCCGCACGGAAATGTCATTCCGGGGCTGGCCGAGCTGGGAGTCCCGACGGCGGCCGTAGATGCTACCGAAGCGGCTGCTCACGAGCCTGATGTCGCGATGACCGCCATAACCGGAGCGGTGCCCGCTCACGTTGTTGTTCAGCGGATCAGCGAACAACTCCAAAGCGATGCGGAGCTAATGCTTAAACTCAAGAACATCGGCATACAGCCGGGCCGCGAGGTTACTCTTGTGGTCGGCAGTGACGATGTGCGGGTGACAGGTGCGAACAGGGTGGACGGCTTCGACGGGGCATTGTCGCGTGAAGTGGCGTCTCACCTGTTTGTCGTGGAATCTGTAGTATCTACATGAATGCCTGGTAGATAGTCAAATGAACGCAGATGGCAACGCGGCCACGCAAGAACGTGGCACGACCGTACCGGTCCGAGCTCAGCCGATGCTTCCTACTGAGCAGATCCTCGGCCAGGTCGAGACCGCTGTCATCGTCGTGGACCACGATGGCTGCCTGCGTTACGCCAATGACTTCGCCGCCGGCCTGTTCGGCTTCCCCGATCCCGGCCACCTGACTGACGTACCGTTCCGTGCGCTCGGGTTCGACGAGGACGATCTGTCCAAGGTCGCGAACCTGGAGCGGCAGGCCTGCCGGGGCCGGGACTGGGAAGGCACCCTCTCGATCAGGCGCCCCGACGGCTCGAACTTCTTCGTCAGGATGAACGCCACGCCCATGCGCGGCAGCGCGGGCGAGGTCGCCGGCACGGTGATCATGGCGAAAGAGGCGCTTCAGGTCGGCACAGAGTCCTCGACCGACCGGGTCGGCCTGCTCGACCGGATCGGCCAGCGGCTGACCAAGTCCCTTGAGCTCAACGACACGCTGCGGCAGGTCGCCGAGACGCTGGTGCCGCAGTTCGCTGACCACTGCTTCATCGACCTGCGCAAGACCGACAAGCACAAGGGCGAGGTCCTGATTCGCCGGGTCCAGATGAACGCCTGGGACTGGGAGCCGCCGAAGGGTACCTGGGTTGCGGTCGGCGATCCGGTCAGCTACCCGAAGGGCCACTTCTGCCGCAAGGCGCTCGATCAGGACGAGGTCGTGCTGGTCGAGGACATCGACGACCAGGCCTACCCGGCCCCGACCGAGCAGAGCATGGGTGCCAGCAAGGACATCGGCATCTCATCGGTGATCGCCGCCCCGCTGAAGGTGCGCGGCATGAAGCTGGGCGTGCTGACCCTGGCCCTGTCGGGCCTGACCGTGCGCGAGGACTCCAAGCACTACGTCGCCGACGACCGCGACCTGGTCGCCGCGATCGCGAGCCGGGTGGCGATCGCGATCGACAACTCGATGCTGTTCGAGGAAGAGCGCGCGACCGCCCTGGCCTTCCAGGACAGCCTGCTGCCGAGCAACCCGCCGATGCTGGACGGCCTTGAGGTCGCCTACCGGTACGTGCCCGCCAAGCCCCTGGAGACTCACGGACAGGGCATCCAGACCCAGGTCGGCGGCGACTGGTACGACATCATTCAGCTCTCGGCCGGGCGGGTCGGCATCGTGATCGGCGACGTCGAGGGCCGCGGTGCGCGGGCCGCGGCCGTGATGGGCCAGTTGCGGTCGGCATTGCGCGCGTTCGCGCAGGACGACAAGGCGCCGGCGGACATCATGCGCAGGCTGGACGAGTGGTGCCGGTCGATGACCGACGAGGGCGACAACCTCGCGCATGCTCCGATCGTTAGCTGCACTTACCTGATCTACGACCCGTGGTCCCGTCTGCTCACGATCGCCAACGCTGGGCACATGCCGCCGCTGGTGGTCTCGCGAGGCGATGTCCGGCCGCTGGACATCAAGTACCAGGGCCTGCTGCTCGGCGTCCGAGGTATCGGCGTACCCGGCCTGCCGACTTATCGCGAAGAGACCGTGCAGCTTCCGCCGGACACGACGCTGATCTTCTACACCGACGGCCTGGTCGATCGCCGGGCCAGGGCCGAGGGCACCGGGCACTACGACGATGCCGAGGTCTTCGGCATGCTGCACGACGCCGTGAAGGCCGTCGCGAACGAGAGCGTCGACCGGGTCGCCGCGGCCGCCGAGCACGCGGTGCCCGGCAAGATCGACGACGACATGGCGATCTTGGTGGTCAGGACGGCGCGCGAGGACCTGGAAACGTGGGATCAGCGATTCCGCGCCGAGCCGATCAGGGTGTCGGAGGCGAGGAAGATCGCGTTCGACATGTTCATCAGGTGCGGGATGGACGATGACCAGGCCGACCTGGGTTGCCTGCTGGTCTCCGAGGTCGTGACGAACGTGGTGCTGCACACGGCGCTCGCGCCGAGCCCGCGCCATGAGTTCACCTTGGACGGCAAGGCGATCGGCCGGCAATCCAGCAAGCCCGACCTAGATAACTGGAGCGACTCGCCGCTGGGCGAGGACTTCGTCAGCGCCGAGGGCCAGGAGTTCGTGCTGCGGATACGCAAGGGCGCAGAGGCGGTCTGGGTCGAGGTATTCGACTACGACCTGCGGCTGCCGCGAATCCGGATGGCCAGCTCAGAAGACGAGGGCGGCCGGGGCCTGTACCTAGTCGACCAGTTGGCCGACCGCTGGGGCTCCCGCCCGACCGAAGAGGGCAAGGCGGTCTGGTTCCAGATGCCAATCCGCGCCGCCACAGCCGGCCTGTTATCCGCCGACCTGTAGGCCTATCTCCGTCACTGGCTGACCGAGCAGTTCGGCCCGCAGGCTGATGTGACCTTACGACGCTGGCTAAGTGCGCTCCGCAAACAGCGCGCACCAGTTGGGCCTGGGGCGCATGAGCAGCATCGGTGCCTTCCTGATGGCTGCGCGGACTCTGCGCGCTAGCACCCACCCGGAGTCCGTCCGGCCCGGTCGGCCGCTCCTCCGGCCCGCAGTTACCGCCTCGCGTGGCTTGTTGTCCGGCGCCGGGGGTCACTTATCCCCGGTCCGGACGCCTTATCCCTGGTTGGCGCCGAATTTTGTCCGGTTGATCCTGATCTTGGAATACCTAACCAGGGATAAGACGTCCCGGCCAGGGATAAGTGCCTGGCCGAGGTCGCCGCGCTAGTAGGTGTAGTTACCCGCGATCCGGGAAACGCTGGCAGGCTGCGTGACTTCTGCGGCCGGTGTGGCCAAAGTTGCGGCCTGGGGGCCGCGACTGGCTGGTGTGTCGGGTCGCGGGGCCGGGCGCGGTGGGGCTAGTGGTTCTGGGTGACCCAGAGCAGGAGGACGGCGATGGCGGTTATGGCTATCGCTGAGGCGTAGAAGCCCTGGCGGACCGGGAAGCCCATGCGGCGCCGGACTCTGGCCGTCACTACCGCGATCGCGAGCGCGATGAACCCGAGCAGGATGAAGCCGTCGGCCATGCCCCGCCTCCTTGCACGTTCCAGCCTCGCCCGCCGCAAACCCTTCTTATTGAGCATAACCGCAAAATGGTCGCACCATCCTGCCTGCCGCTCGCTGGCTACTCCGGGGTAACCTCGAACACAATTGAAAGTTGGCGCGCCTGTGGAGGTCGTCGTGGCAGAGGCATACATCGTCGGAGCGGTCAGGACTCCCGTCGGTCGCAAGAAGGGTGGCCTGTCTGGCGTCCACCCCGTCGACCTCGGCGCGCATGTACTTAAGGAAGTTGTAGCTCGCACCGGAGTTGATCCGGCGGCCGTCGAGGACGTGATCATGGGCTGCGTCTCCCAGATCGGCCCGCAGGCGATTGACATCGCGCGCAATGCCTGGCTGTCAGCCGGGCTGCCGGAGTCGGTGCCGGGCGTGACGATCGACCGGCAGTGCGGCTCGTCCCAGCAGGCGGTGCATTTCGCCGCGCAGGGGGTGCTGTCTGGCACCCAGGACCTGGTGGTCGCGGCGGGCGTGGAGAGCATGAGCCAGGTGCCGATGGGCACCTCGGTCTCGCTCGCGCTGAAAGAAGGCATGGCGTTCCCGTTCGGCGACGGCTGGCTGGAGCGGTACGGCAAGCAGGAGATCTCCCAGTTCCGCGGCGCGCAGCTGATGTGCGAGAAGTGGGACATCAAGCGGCTGCAGCTCGAGGAGTACGCGCTGGAGAGCCACACCCGCGCGCTGCGGGCGATCGACGAGGGCCGGTTCGAGCGCGAGATCACGCCGGTCGCCGGGATCAGCGTCGATGAGGGTCCCCGTCGGGATACCACGATGGAGAAGATGGCCGAGCTCAAGCCGCTTCGCGAGGGCTGGGAGCTCACCGCAGCTACCGCCTCGCAGATCTCCGACGGCGCCGCCGCGCTGCTCATCGCCTCCGAGGACGCGGTCAAGCGGCACGGGCTCACGCCGCGGGCCAGGATCCACACGCTGACCGTGACCGGGGCCGACCCGGTGTTCATGCTGACCGGCCCGATCCCGGCCACCGAGATGGCGCTGGCCAGGGGCAAGCTGAGCGTCGGCGATATTGACGTGTTCGAGGTCAACGAGGCGTTCGCGCCGGTGCTGATCGCCTGGTCGGCCGAGACCGGGGCGTCGCTGGAGAAGACCAACCCGAACGGCGGCGCGATCGCGCTCGGCCACCCGCTCGGCGCCACCGGCGCGATCTTGATGACCAAGCTGCTGCACGAACTTGAGCGCACCGGCGGCAAGTTCGGCCTGCAGACGATGTGCGAAGGCGGTGGCCAGGCGAACGCGACGATCATCGTGCGGCTGTAAGGTCCGGGCTGCAGAGCTGCAGATACCTTCCTTCTGGTTCTCGCGAAAACTTGACATTTGACTTAGAGGTTTTCGCCGAGTAGAAATGTAGTTAACCGCGGTTCGGAGTTGGACCGAGGGATAGCTTCTAGGAGGATCACAGTGCTGCTGACATCATTCGACCCGTTCGTCACTGACTTCGATCGGCTCGTTCAGCGGACCTTTGGACGGACGGACGGCAGCGCTGCTGGTCCCGGTGTTTGGCTACACAGCGGCCTGCCGATGGACGTTGTCCGGCGCGACGGCGAGGTCGTGCTCAAGTTCGACCTGCCTGGTGCCGACGCTGACAGCATCGAGGTGTCGACGGACCGGCGCGTGCTGACCGTCGCCGCGAAGCGGACGCAGGAGTACACCGAGCAGGAGCGGCCCGTGGTACGCGAGCGCATCACCGGCTCGTTCGCACGCAAGGTCAGGCTGGCTGAGCCGATTGACGCCGAGAAGGTGCACGCTCAGTACGAGAACGGCGTGCTCACCGTCGTGCTGCCGGTCGCCGAGCAGGCCAAGGCGCACAAGATCGAGATCAAGCGGCCGGGCGCCCCGGAGCTCACCGCCTGATACAAGGAAATGGCTAGGCAGTCGGGCCGGGTAAGCAGGAACTCCTGCCTACCCGGCCCGACTTGCGCGGTGCTAGCTTGTCCCGGGCGCTGCGATGTTGGAGTGTGTGACCGTGCTGCCGTTTGAGGACGAGAACCTGCCGCTGTTTACCGTGGGGCAGGTCGCCCAGATGCTTGAGGTACAGCAGGCGTTCCTGCGCCGGCTAGATGAGTTTGATGTCGTGCGGCCGTCCCGGTCCAACGGCGGGCAGCGGCGGTACTCGCGCACCGAGGTGACGGTTGTGCAGTATGTCGCCCGGCTCGCCGATGAGGGAATGACGCTGGCAGCGATCCGTCGGGTCCTGGAGCTCGAGGAAAAGGTCAAGTCCTTGGAAGAGGAAAGAAATGCGCTGCTTGGTGCCTTGGCCGAACGCGACCGGATCCTGGCGGCTCTGATGAACCAGTCCCGGCGCTGACCGGGCTCGGGTAACGGCTCTTGACTGGCCCCAGCGTGGACTGGCCTCAGGCCGGATGATCATGACGCTGCGGGGCAGTTGCGGTCAGTGCCGATTCGGATGCCCTGGATTTTCTGCTTGGTCGGACTCGGCGCCCTTGCGGCGGCTGTCGCGGCCAGCCCGAATTTTGCGCTCGCCAGTGCCGGTCAGGATTATCCGGCGTTCGTCTTGGTTGCCGGGTTGCTGCTGGTCGGGCTGGTTGCGGACGACGACGGGCTGTTTGAGGCGGCGGGGGCCGGGCTAGCTCAGCTCGCACCGAGCGGGCTGGCGTTGTTCGCTGGCGCGACGGTCATGATCGGCTTGGTCACCGCCACGCTGAACCTGGATACCTCAGTCGCGTTCCTGACGCCGGTCCTCGTGTATGCGGCGCGCAAATTTCCTGGCCGGCTTGAAACGGCCGAAGGCGCGAGGGGTCATCTCCCTGCGAGCCACACTGAGGCGCCGCTGGTCTACGGCTGCCTCCTGCTGTCCAACGCGGGGTCGCTGCTGCTCCCCGGCGCCAACCTGACGAATCTGATCGTGCTCGGGAAGCTGGGGTTGGGCGGCGGGGCGTTCTTGGCGCGGATGTGGCTGCCGGCGCTCGCGGCACTGGCCGTCACGGCGATTGTGGTCGCGGTAATCGAGCGGCGGGCGTTGCGGGGAGTCAGGCAGCGCCGGCTGGACCGGCCCGTAGCCAGACCCCGCTTCCGGGCTGGGCAGGCCGTGGGAGTCAGTGCCGTGCTGGCCGCGACCGTGCTCGTGCTGGCCCTGCCCGCGCCGGCGATTCCGGTCGCCGCGGTCGGCGTTGTCGCGGCCGGGATTCATCTTCTGCGGCGCCGGATCAAGCTGAGCGCCGTCGGTGACGTGCTCGGCGTCCCCGTGCTGGTCGGTCTCTTCGGCGTCGCGGTCGCGCTCGGCACGCTCGGGCGGCTGTGGTCGGGGCCGGCCGTGTTGCTGTCGCACCTGGACCCGGTTGGCACCGCGGCACTGGCCGCCACGGCGTCCGTGGTCGTCAATAACCTTCCAGCGGCCTCTTTGCTGGGCGCCAAGACCCCGAGCCATGCTTTCTCCCTGATCGTGGGTTTGAACTTGGGGCCGAACCTGTGCGTCACCGGCTCCCTGGCCTGGCTGCTCTGGCTTCGGGCGGCGCGCCGGGCCGGTGCCTGGCCGTCGCTCGCGCGTGCGAGCCTGATCGGCGCGGTCGCTGTGCCGCTGTCGATGGCGGCCGCATTGGCTGGCCTCGCGCTCACCAGAATGAGCTAGGCAGGGTGAAAGAGATCGTGCCGCGTTCGTTCGCTCGCTGGCTGCTGGGCACGGCCAAGCCGTCGGTGGCGTACCTGAAGTTCGAACTGGCTAAGGGCAAGGCACTGCGGGCACCGGCCGTTCTGGTGAGCGGGCAGCGGTTCTGGGGTGACGTCAAACCTTCGCGCGGTAGAAGTTGAGGTAGGAGCGAGAAGGAGTCGGCCCGCGCTGGTCCTGGTAGCGGGAGCCGTAGACGGTCGAGCCATACGGATGCTCGGCCGGCGAACTGGTACGGAACAAGCACAGCTGGCCGATCTTCATCCCTGGCCACAGCATGATCGGGAGAGTAGCCACGTTCGACAACTCGAGCGTGACGTGACCGGAGAACCCAGGATCGATCCAGCCGGCCGTCGAGTGCGTGAGCAGGCCGAGGCGGCCAAGGCTGGACTTGCCTTCAAGCCGCCCGGCGATATCGTCGGGCAGCGAGACGACCTCGAAGGTAGAGCCGAGCACGAACTCGCCCGGATGCAGCACGAAGGCCGCGTCGCCGTCGGTCTCCACCAGCCGGGTCAGATCGGCCTGCTCGGTCGCCGGGTCGATGTGCGGATACTTATGGTTCTCGAATACCCGGAAGAACCGGTCAAGGCGTACGTCAACGCTGGAAGGCTGGACCAGCGCAGGCTCGAACGGATCAAGCCCGACCCGGCCAGAATCGATCTGGGCTCTGATGTCCCTGTCGGAGAGCAGCACGACGGCAACCTACCGGTTCCGGTACGATGTCGTCGCGGCAGTTGGTACGGCAGCTCGCATGCGGGTGTAGTTCAATGGCAGAACATCAGCTTCCCAAGCTGACAGTGCGGGTTCGATTCCCGTCACCCGCTCAGATGACAAGGGCCAGGTCAGGGGATATATTGCCTTCTGATTTGGCCTTCGCCGTGTCGGGAGCGCCAGCTATCCGTGCCCACCATGTGCCCGCTGTCGCCTGTCGTGGGCCTCAAGGTGAGGTCTAGCCAGCGGCGATGGCGTGGTCATCGCGTTCTCGACGGACCTCCATGTTGTCGGTCGGATCGGTTAGCGTTGCTGTCATGACTGATCACGCCGGTCCTGCGCGTTATGAGCCGCTGAGGGTCGCGGATCTGGCGACCTTGATGACGGATGCCGATGGTGCTAGCCGTTGGCGGCTGGTTGCGGAGTTCCTTGAGGACTACCGTTGGGAGCCTTCAGTCTCACGGCTATCGCTGCTTGAAACGGAGCCAGCGGCGACGGGCGACGAACGTTGGGATGTCTTTCTCGCCGCTCTTGCAGAACATCTCTCTGCGAAGGACGGGCGAGCGGCGCCTGCGTGGGCGGAGACCCGGTCGCTGCAGAAGCTGTGGTTTCCCTTCAACACCCGGGCCGCAAGGGTTGACGCTCTGGTTCATGCGCCCGCGGCGTTCCGTCGGCGTGGAGTGTATGTAGCACCGGAAGAGCTTGAAGTGGCATGAGCGAGGCTGGTCCGCTTCTTGACCAGGCGGCGATCCAGCAAGCGTTCCGCTTGCTTGGCGACAAACTCGTTGCGCGAGGCGTCGTGGCTGACATCTATGTGATCGGTGGCGCAGCGATGGCGATGGCCTACGACGGGCGTCGGTCAACTCGGGACATTGACGCCGTCTTCAAGCCGCACGGCGTTGTCCAGGAGGAGGCGCGTGCTGTCGCCAGTGAACTGGGGTTGCCGCATTGGTGGCTCAATGAGCAGGCCAGCAGCTATGTAGCACGCGGGGGCGATCCGGCAGCTCCGCACGTGTTCGACCATCCTGGCCTTCGCGTGTCGGCTGCCTCGCCCGAGCACCTGCTGGCCATGAAAGTGCTGGCAGGACGGCGTCGCGATGCCGACGACATCAGCTACCTGATCAAGCATCTGGGACTATCTGGCCCAGTAGAGGTTCTCGCGGTATGCGAGCGGGTCTTTCCCGATGAGCAGGTGCCAGACCGCTCCAAGCTGATACTGGAAGATCTATTCGCCGACGGCTGAGCTGGTTCAGCGGAGCGGGATGCCTGCGGGTCGTGCAATTAGCGTGCAATTAGCCACAGCGACTGGCGGTCAGCCGCGAGCACTCCCGGTCAACCGAATTGCCTGCTCAGCGGTCCCGGCCTGGGGTGATTGGTTGTCTTCCCAAGCTGACAGCGCGGGTTCGATTCCCGTCACCCGCTCCAACACGAAGGCCCAGGTGGGAGATGGTGTTCCCGGCCTGGGCCTTGTGCGTTTGGGGCCGATTTGGCCTGCGTGCCCTTAGCTGGCGGGCACCAGCACACTGGCCGTGCCGTCGTCCTGCTCTTGGCCACGTTCGGCGCCTACGGGAGCGTCGATGGCCTTCATGGCCGGCACGCCAGATCAGGCGGTGCGATACAGCGGCGGGTGTCCGTGGTGATTGGCCCACTCGTCCGCGAGGATCGACATCACGGTTGCGTCGGTCCACTGGTCGCCGTAGCGCAGCGATTCCCGTAGTACGCCTTCGGCGCGGAAGCCGGCTTTCTCGTACACGTGCTTGGCACTTGGATTGAAGGCGTAGACCTCCAGGGAGATCCGGCCCACTCGTTCAGCACGACCTCTCCTACGCATCGACAGTTAGACCTGTCGACAACCGCGAGATCGAGCCGGTCGGTCTGGTGATTACGGGTGGAGTACCAGTCGCGCGCCACCTTCTCCTCGGCCGGGTGCATGGGCGCTGATGCGGTCGCATCATCGTGAACGCTGCCGGTGAGCCTGCGGGCCTCCGGGTCGCTTAGCGCTGAGCGCATGGCCGGAAGGTCGTCATCAACGAATGGCCGTAGTACTACCTTCTGACCGGCGAGCGTGGGCTTGGTGGCAAAATCCGCAATCTGGCGCACCGGTCGATTATCGGTAATAGACATCTGGGCGGCAAATCCTTTCAGGGGCTTACGACAACCGCGACGCCCGGCCAACGAACCCAGCAGGTCAGCGCGACCACCGGAGACCGCGTCGACGTTTTGGCGGTCGCGCGATAGTTCTCCCACCAGGTCTTGGAGAAGTTGCTCCGCTCGATACCGAAGGCCAGTACTCCGTATTCATCGGCGACTCCGCCAGTGACATCAAAGTGCGGCCCTGCCGGGTCGTCGCCGCGCGATCGGCGTTCTGCCGACCCTGGACGTAGTGACCGCTCGCAAGGGCAGGGCAGCTATCAGCAAGATGGACAGAATCAGGAACGATGCTAGAGGGTGACCGTCAAGGTCAACTGTGATCAGCCCGCCGTCCGCTTAGCCGTAGCCTCGCATCGGTGCCGGTCGGTACTTGGAAAGGAGTCACCACGATGGCCGAGAGCGAACTGTTCGAGAGGGGTCTTCAAGCGCGGCGGGATGTCCTGGGCGCCGAGTACGTCGACGCGAACCTCGCTGACACCGACGAGTTCATGATGGCCTTTCAACGCGTCGTGACTGAGTGGGCGTGGGGGTACGCGTGGAGCAGGCCAGGTCTTGATCGCAAGACACGGAGCATGCTGAATCTTGCGATCTTGACGGCGCTGGGGCGGCCCGACGAGTTGGGCATTTATGTGAAGGGCGCGATCGCTACAGGTGTATCGGTCGACGAGATCAAGGAGATATTGATTCACGCCACCGTGTACTGCGGCACACCAGCCGGGCGCCAGGCGTTTCGGGCTGCGCACGTGGCTCTCCTGGCCGAGGGTGTGTTGCATCCCACTTAGCACCTGGAACTGAGGTCGCAGAATCAGGCCATGCGGAAGCGCGGACAGCACAGATTCCAAGACACGTTTCGCTACGAGCGTAGATATTTGCTACGCTTGTAGCATGACTGCGATACCGGCTAGGGACCTGCGAAATCACACAGCGGAGGTGCTGCGCCGAGTGGAGGCTGGGGAAGAGATCGAGGTGCTGCGGGATAACCGGCCCGTAGCCAAGATCATCCCCTTGTCGCGACGACGCCGGTGGCTGCCGGCGGCCGAGATCGGCCATGAGTTGGTCCGGCTCGGTTCTGACACGACCGGTCTGGCGGAGGAACTCCGCGCAACCCTGACCGACACGACGGATGACCTGCCGTGGTGAACATGCGGCGGGCGCTGGCTGATACATCAGTGCTCATCGGCTTGGAGGCATCTCGATTTGATGCCAGCAGGTTTGAAGATTTCGAATGGGGCATTTCGGTTGTGACGCTGGGTGAGCTCCGCTTGGGCGTCCTGCAGGCGAGCGATCCAGTCGCCGCCTCAAGACGGCTGTCTACCTATCAACTCGCGCAGCGGTTCGAGGCGATCGCCGTGGATGAGGCCGTATCCGATGCGTGGGCCTTGCTCGTCTCCCGGTTGCGCGAGGCGGGCCGAAAAGTCCCAGTCAATGACAGTTGGATCGCGGCGACTGCTGTCGCCCATGGCGTCCCCATCGTGACTCAAGACTCTGATTACGACGCGATGCCAGACGTCGAGGTAATCAAGATCTAGGCCGTCGTGCAATTAGCGTGCAGTTAACCACGGTGGCTGGCGGTCAATAGCGGATTCTCCCGGTAAGCCGAATTGCCTGGTCAGCGTCTCTGGCCTGGCTTTCGCCGCAACGAACCGGTCGTCTGCGGAAGCTCCTGCTCGCACCAAAGCTGCGGTGTCCTGGGAGTGGCCGTGAGGTACCGTAGCGGCCCGGGGTCAATGGCACGCTAATGGACGACAGGATCGTCCTGGCCTCGTGCCAAGAGATACTCGCGGATCACGGATGGGATATTACAGATGACGTCCAACGACGAGCAGCTTCCGCCCGGTGGCGTGCCCATCGATGATCCGGTCTGGGAACCATGGCATCCCGCGCAGCTGGCGACCCTGCTGCGAGAGGTTACTGCACCGTGGTACGTCGCTGCGGGGTGGGCACTAGACCTGTTCCGCGGTCAGCAGACTCGCGAGCACGAGGACCTGGAGATGGGGCTGCCGGACACTCCTGAGGCGTTCGGGCAGGTCCGCCAGGCACTGCGCGGCTACGACATCGAAGTTGCGGGAGGTCCGCCCAGCTGCCTGTGGCCAGTGGACAGCCCGGCCTTCACCCTCATGCATCAGACCTGGGTCAGCGAGCTACGCCAGCCGGAGGCAGGAATCCCGCTGCAGCGGATCTACCGGCTGGACATCTTCCGGGAACCGCAGCGCAACGGACGGTGGGTCTGCCGCCGCGACGAGACCATCGCCCTGCCTTACGACCAGATCATCCGCCGCGATAGGAACGGCATCCCCTACCTGGCCCCGCAGATCGTCCTGCTCTTCAAGGCCAAGGCCGCCCGGCAGAAGGACCAGGCCGACCTGGCAGGCACGCTGCCCCTGCTAGCGCCCGAAGACCGCTCCTGGCTGGCTACCACCCTTAGCCGCGTTCATCCTGGGCACGAATGGCTCAGCCGGCTGTAGCGCTGTGTTCCCGCTGTGTTCGTGCGTGGACGGCTCGACATCACATCTCCGCTCGGCGTGTGCTGGCGGCTCGCGCAACAGCTTCCGCTCAGTTCTAATCCAAGCAACGGATCGTTTCGCGCTGCGACGATGGGAGTGACTTCCCATTCGTTGGACCGCACTTCCCGGCTGGCTTAGTGCCCAGATTCGGCTCCATGGACGGCGTTACCGCAGGTCAGGGTGTTCCAGGATCGTCTTTCGCCAGTCTGTGGCCTAAGTCAGGTCAAGGCTCTGGCTGCCTGGCGGAGCATCTCGTCGACTTCGGGGTCGGGCCCAATTTCCCTGACCTCTTGCGCGCAGCGGCAGGCACCGGCGATCTTGGCGGCCCACGCCAGTGCTTCCTGGCGTGAGGGCACCTCGATGACCGTGAGCCCGCCGATGGCCTCCGGGTACGGGCCGTCGGTGACCGTCCCGCCGGCGGCCACGATGCTCGCCGGCTGCTCTTCCAGCCCGCCGGTGCACACAAGCACGCCGGCGGTCACGGCCTCCTGGACCACGGCACGCGCGGCCTTGGCCACGGCGGGCAGGTCCTCCTCGGGGACGTGCTCCATCGCGCGGGCTCCGAACGAGATCAGGTACCGCCTCAT